>DATARP010000251.1:0-7535 GCA_036264075.1 Gemmatimonadaceae bacterium | reverse complement strand
GCGTTTGAAGCAGTGACCGAGAAAGTAATCTGTGACAGCGCGTGTCAGAACCAGGCGAGAGTGCACCGAAATGAGCTCCGAAGAGTTCTGGGCACCGAGGTGACCCGCGAAGTGATTTTTAAATGACCAGCCGAATGTTGGTTGAGCCCCGATACTACGTACAGGAGCTGCTATGAGCAAAACAGCAATTACATCGCCTGAACTCGCGCCGTCGGTCGGCCCCTTTTCCCAGGCGGTCAAAATCGACGATTTCATCTTCTTCAGCGGACAGGTCGCCCAGGACCCGGCCACTGGCAAGGTGGTCGAGGGGGGCATCGTGCCCGAGACGGAGCGGGTCTTCAAAAACCTGTCGGCGGTTCTAAAGGCGGCCGGGAGGAGCTTTGATGATGTCGTGCGCGCCGGCGTGTATCTCACCAACATGACTGACTTCGCCGCGATGAACGGCGTATATGCAAAATATTTCAGTCAGCCCTTCCCGGCCCGCACGACGATCGGAGTCGCCGCGCTACCTCTTGGGGCCAACGTCGAGATCGATCTCGTTGTCAAAGCCTGAGCATCGTTAAGAAAGTGGAGGAGTTCCAAATGAAGAAGGTTCTGATTCGGTATGCAGTGTGTGCATTAGCGGTCGCTCTGATGGTGCCATTGGCGCAGGCGCAGCGGCCAGGAATGCAGGCAGCCTTCGAAAAGGATGCCGGAACACTTTCGGACAAATTCACCGGGCTGGCGCGCGTTATGTCGGGCAAGTACGAATGGAAGCCCGGCCAGGGCGTTCGCTCGGTCGGCGACGTGTTCAACCTGATCGTCAGGGAGAACGGCATGCTCGCCGGTGCGCTCTCGGGCACACCGAATCCGTCGACAAAGCCTGCGCCCATCGCCGATCCGGAGAAAATGCAGGAAGCGCTGAAGGCGTCTTACGTCAATCTGCAAACAGCGATTACGAAACTCTCCGACGACGACCTGCAGGCGCCGGTGAAGCTGTTCGGAAAAGACATGACGAAGCTGGGCGCGCTGATGCTGATTCTGGAAGATCAACACGAGCATCTGGGACAGTCGATCGCCTACGCGCGCACCAACGGCGTGGTTCCGCCCTGGTCTAAGTAGAGCGCCGCTCGTGGAGCCGATGCGGCGATCACTTGCCGCCTCGCCGATAGACGCGTGGATACAGAAACCATAGCGTGATGAATGCGATCAAGGCGGCCGCGGTCATCGCGGCCGCGATCGCGGGATTCTGATAGATGACCTGTGTGACCACGTACACATCGATCGATATGCTCATCGCCAGTGGAACCATCGCCGCGAGCATCAGATGGCTGGCGACATTCAGAAAACGCTCGCTCGCGGAGCGCGGCTCTACCTGACGGTGCAGGGACGCGGGCGCCATGAGGATTGCGATGGCGAACACCACCAGAACGATCGCCACGCTGTGCAGTTCCTGTTCGGGGTGAGTCAACTTCTTGAACTCGCCGTCGAACACGGCGACCATCTGAAATCCGAATAACGCCTGGATTCCCGGAAGGACCATGCGGCACTCATCGAGCAGATGGCTGATGGCGTCGGAGAGATTCAGCTCCTCGCTTTTCATTGCGGGTTCCCCGAGCGCAGAAACGTGATCAACGTCGCGTTCCACGCCGTTGCGAGGGCGGCGCTGGCGGCGGTGTCCGACGGCCAGTAGCGGCCGAGGTACATGCGCGAGAAGGCGTCCAGGGAGCGCTCAGCGCTCGGCAACGGCTGGTTCATCGCTTCGTTGGCGCTGCTCAGCCTCCGCGCGATCAAAGTCTGGACGCGCGACGGCAATTCATGGCAGCCGCCGATTGCAGTTGAAGGACAGGTCGCGCCGCTCGTGAGGGCGCGAAACTCGACGTCGGCGAGATCTACGCGGCCGGGGCGGCCCTCGGCGTGAGTGTCGGTCCGATAGCGCCGATGGCATGACGCCGAACGCGTAGCCGCGAATCACGTGTTTGACAAACTGCCGCCCCTCCACATAGGCTGCAAGCTACCCTCTTGTCGCCGCCGTCTTCAAGAAAGCGATAGATCCGACCATGCGATTTAGTCAATGTGCCACCGTCTTCGCGGTCGTGTTTACAATTACGATTCCGCTGCTCGCTCAAACAGTCGTCGTCTTTCCGCCGGCGAATGGAACGGTCCCGAATTGTCAACAAGGCCTGGTCACCGTTCTGACGGGCGCTGACAACGGGGGTGTATATTTCTACTACGGAGGGTTTTTCACCTCGAATGCCGCGGCGTGGTTCGGCGCAGGCCCAGTCGGCTGTAGCAATTTCTTCGCACTCCAATTTAGCCCGAAAGCGACAGGCGTCACGTTAGGACTGCACAACTTCGGCGATGCCACAACGATTACAGTCGGCACGAGCACTGGGCTAGTCGCGTATTCGTTACCCAAGGGCGGCGACGTAATGATTACCGATCCCGGACCAACACTCGGCCTGAACTTTCAATCACAAGACCCAGGTCACACCTTCGCGATTACCAGTCTAACGATCGGACACCAGGTAACGACCTCAACGCTCGAAATGGTCGGAACGATGGAAACGCCAGGGGCGGTCGAGACGACATATACGAATCCCTCCTCCCAGACGACCGTGATGAACGTTCCGCTCGGCGCGTTCTTCAGCGTCGGCATGCAGAAGAACACGTCACCCCTGTCACTACCGACTCCGATCACGACAGCGCTGTCTGCCAGCGCCACGACCGTGGAGCCACCGCACCTTCCCCTCAGCACGGCCACGGTCATGCCGAAGGTCGTCCCCCTATATGCCGATCGCACACTCCTCAACGTCGATGACGCCAGCGGTGCTGAGGTCCACCACTTTGTCGCGATCCACCTTGGGACGACCGTCGTCACGCTGCTGCCGGTGAGTACCAGTGATCCGGCGAAAGCGATCACGATCAAAGTGAGCAAGCCCGACGGGTTGGGTTCAAGTCAGCACGCGCCGTGGGACGAGTATTACATCAATGTCGCGCACAACTCTGGCATACCACCGCAGTACTTGAAGGGTCAGGGACGGCAAGAGGGTTCGGGGAGCTCGCTCCGGCCTGATAATTGGCGTTACGAGATCTGCCAAGACTACGAAACCATTGGCGGCGCGGCAGGCCTCGCGTTCACCGACGCCCGGTTCATTCCATTTCGTCTGGATGACGCCATCGGCAACACATTGCACGAGACTGTGCTCGACGAGATTGATCCCCGAATCCGGTTTTGGATCAAACGAGTCGATCCGATAACCGGTCTAGTTGACCGACACATCGACGACACGGATCGACAGGTCACCGCGCGCGAGATTTGGGACGATAATGACAGCGTTCATTACAGGCAAAATTGGAGCCTGCAATGTAGCGGTGCTACCGTGGCAGCCATTCACTCGCCGGGCAGTGCCGTGCTGAATTTTGTTGCGCAAACGCCAACGTCACAATCGTCCGGAATCCAACAAGTAATGTGGGAAGAGGCGTCTCAGCCGGCGTTCTGGGACGGTGTGCTTGTCGCGAGTTTCACCGGCGTGCGCGAACCGAAGTATGTCTTTGACCGCGTCGACTACATCAATGTTGGCGGCGGCTCGGTGCAAATCGCGGCGAACAAGCTCGTCGGTTTCTGGTCGACCAAAGCGTCGACATTCCCGGATCGCCAAGCGTACACCGATCGACTGAGCAATATGTTTCGCAAGTACAACTACTACTGGAAGGGTGTTGGCCCGGACAGCAATACGGTGAAAGTTCGGTACGGCAAGGCCGTCGATGAGTGGAGCGAACGGGAGCGGCCCTTCTCGACGAAGGTGGTGTTTCAATGAGGACGGCGATGAAGAACGTTCTCATCCTCTCGCTAATCCTTTGCGCAGTGCCATTGCGCGGAACGACCACGGCGGAGAATATAGCGAAACAATTTTTTCCCGCGGCGCTCACGATCATTGGCGGCCTACCCGTGCCGCCCAGCCAGCAACAGGTTGTATTCGCAACGGGGGCATTGGAGCCCGGCGGGCCAACGCTCATCGTTGCTGGATACTGCAATTCAGAGCGCGGCAGTATTGCGGTTATCTCGGCAGCCGGCACACCGACCATGTTGGCTTCGGTAATGCCTGAAAGCCTCGTTGGCCGGCACATCGCGGTTCGCTTGCTCGACCTGGATGGCGACCAACGCCTAAAAATCGTCGTCCGCGTTGATCAGTACCGAGGGTTGCCCGGTACATGGGTATATGAGTGGAGCAGCGGCGAGTTGAAGCTGTTGGGCCCAACTAGCGAAGAGACGCCTGGCAATGTGGCGAGTGAACTGAGCGACGCGACCTTCGTCGACCTCGACGGCGATGGCGTCATGGAAGTGATCGACCATCAGGCCGGCGCCTCATATGACGACAACGGACAGGCAACGGTCGCCAACGAATACATCGTCGGGCACGTAGGGAACTCAACGTTCGCGCCGCAACCTGTCGACTATTTCGGCCAGTTTGTACGGACGAAGGCGACCCCTATCGCAAGCGACGCGCACTTTAATGCTACAAATGGCGACCATCCCCGCGATTTTATTCTCGTTAACGGTACGGGAGACCCGAAGACTCGAGTTGCCAGCGCGACCGTCACATTGAACGGCAGCGTCATCGTTCACGCATCGGATCTCAATGAAAAGATCGAGCGGGTCCGCCTTACGCTGCCAAGCGTCGCGACAGAGAATATCCTCAGCGTGGAATTGCATGGCCAACCGGGTGCTTCGGTCATGATTGTTCTGCGGCCGCAGCCCTAGAGTGAGATGGTTCCTGAAACATAAGGCGTAATATCGGATTAATGCTAATGCGCCCGGGAGTGACGCCTTCGCGTGGCACCGGACGGTTATAGAAGAGCATCCCGTACAATGTGACCGTCTGCGGCCATGCGGGCCTGTGCTGGAGTTCCTGCCAGGCCGCCGCGATCGGATCGTGGAACGGAGATGACTTTGGGATCTTGCTGATTGCCGGGAGAATGGCCTCAATGCAGCGGCTGCTCTGGTCGCATGCGCTTAGAACCATATCGCCAAGGCTATCAACATGGGCGCTTCGGATCGTTACAGTGAACATATACTGACGATCCTCGATCCCATACGCGCGGTCCTCACCGAGCAACTCCTGCGGTGGCGGCGCTATGTCCCATACGTCGTTCAGCTCGAGTTTCATAGCAAACTGCGGCTGCAGACGAAGGTGGTGGGCGAAACTATCAAGACCGAAGCGAATCTGCGGTCGATATTCTTCAGGTTTACTGGCGCAACGCGCGACGCAAAGCATGATGAGAAGAAGTTTTGCCATGCTTCGCATCGCTCATCATCATATCACCCGTGTTTTAGCTAAGCCGACTCTCACGTTGCGTTTAGGACGGTTGGCGGTAAGGTCCTCGATTGCCGCCTCGGTACGGCAAGAGACCGAAAGCGCGTTTCTTTGGGTCGTTCCCCCAACGAACGTGAGGACCATGCGGCATTCATCGAGCAGATGGCTGATGGCGTCGGAGAGATGCAGCTCCTCGCTTTTCATTGGGGGTTCCCCGAGCGCAGAAACGTGATCAACGTCGCGTTCCACGCCGTTGCGAGGGCGGCGCTCGCGGCGGTGTCCGACGGCCAGTGGCGGCCGAGGTACATGCGCGAGAAGGCGGTCCAGGGGGCGATCAGCGCGAGTGCTACCGCGGCCGGAAAGCGCCACGTCCCGAGGCTCTTCCTCGTCGAGACGATGTAGGCGAGCAGGCCGTACAACGAGCCTGCGAACAGGGTGTGCCCCGAGGGGAAACTGAAGTCTCTCGACTCCTCGCGGCCCTCGGGCGGCCGTTCGCGGCGGACAACTCTCTTGATCGCCTCGCTCCAGATGCCGGCTCCGGCCACGCTCCACAAGACCGTCATTGCGAGGCGGGATTCGTCATCGGCGACCAGCGCGGAGGCTGTCAGCACCGCCAACGGGGCGATGAACCAGCCGTTGCCGGTGACCGTGGTGGCGTCGACGAAGCGTTCTTCCCGCTTCGTGCGGTGCTGGCGGAAGTAGTTGTGCAGGTGTCGGTCGAGCCGCGTGACGCGTCGATGCGTCAGGAGCGCGTCGAGCAGAACGAATGTCGCGGCGACGCCGGCCGAGGTCGCGACAGCACCTGTGAGGAGCTGCCGTTTCGACGGTTTCGGTTTGCGGCCTGCGACGACCACGCCAGCCGTGCCGATGCCGAGGAGGATCGCCGTCCCCAATGGGAATCCCGCCTCGGCGGGGTGCCGGCGAAGCTTGCCATTGAAGGTAGCGGCATCCTTCTCGCCAGTCGCCATCGGCGCACCAGTGAGCAAACGAAGTGCCCTGCTTCGTTGGAACGGTCAATGAAAAGAAATCGGCGAGATGAAACGACGGCGGGTGAGTTTTGGGCTTCGCGATTTGGCCGTGCTTGTGACCGGAGTCACCGGGTGGCTGCTTTACTGGAACACGAACCGGCGCCGCATCAAGCCGAAGTTCGAGTTGAGCGACCGCGCGGGCCTCGATGACATGGTGGAGACCTTCATCGGAATCACCGAAGCGTCGATCGACGCCGGCAATCGTGTCGAAGTCCTCCAGAACGGCGCGTACTTCGACCGCCTGCTCGACGATGTTCGATCCGCGAAGGAGTCCATCCACATCGAGACGTTCGTCTGGTGGACGGGCGACGTCTGTGACCGGCTCGCCGCGGCGCTCGCCGAGCGCTCCCGCGCAGGGGTCAAGGTGCGCCTGATGCTCGACTTTTCGGGGTCGCAGCGGATGGACAAAGAGCTGCGGACGCAGATGCGCGAGGCGGGCTGCGAGGTGCACCGCTTCCATGCGCCGAGCCTCTCGAACCTGGGACGGCTGAACAATCGCACGCACCGGAAGATCAACGTCATCGACGGCCGAATCGGATACGTCGGCGGCCACGGAATCGCGAAGGAGTGGTCCGGGAACGCCGAAGACAAAGAACACTTCCGCGACACGTGCGTTCGCATGGAGGGGCCGGTCGTCAACACGCTGCAGGGCGTCTTCTGCGAGAACTGGATCGAGGAGACGAGCCGCGTCCCGATCGGATCGAAATACTTTCCGCGGCTCGAAAAGGCGGGAGACGTCGACGCGCACGTCGCATTCGACTCGCCCCGCGGAAGTATGTCGGCCGTGCAGCTCCTCTCGTACCTCGCGATCGCCTTCGCCCGCGAGGAGCTGCTCATTCAGAACCCGTATTTTCTGCCGCATCCGGACGCGATCGACGAGTTGCAGCGCGCGGCGAAACGAGGGGTCGACGTGCGGATCATGCTTCCCTCGGCGTCGTCCACGAACAAGGCGATCGTGCAGCACGCCAGCCATCATCACTACGGCGATCTGCTGGAGGGCGGCGTCCGGATCTTCGAGTATCAGCGGACGCTGATCCATCAGAAGATCATGATCGTCGACCGGAGGTGGGCGAGCGTCGGCTCGACGAACTTCGACGACCGTTCCTTCGAGCTGAACGACGAGGTGACCGTGGGGCTCACCGATCCGAAGATCGCCGAGCAGCTGCGCGCGGCGTTCTTCGACGACATGCAGTTCGCGACCGAGATCCGC
>DATARP010000225.1:0-4236 GCA_036264075.1 Gemmatimonadaceae bacterium | reverse complement strand
CAGCTTCAGCTCAGGAAGGTTGTCCTTCTCGGATGGAAACCCGACAGTCGTGTCGAACTCCGGCATCGAAACGAATTTCCCGTCGAGCGAAAACTTGCGTCCGTGATACCGGCAGCGGAGCGAGCGGGCGTGGCCTTCGCCTTCGACGACGATGGCGCCGCGGTGGGTGCAGACGTTCGACAGGCACCGGACGGCTGCTTCGTCGTCGGACGTGAGGACGAGTGGCTCATTGAGACATCCTTCCAGCAGCGTGAACGGAGACACCCTTCCGGGCGCCTTCATTCTGGCGGCGTCGCCGATCCACTGCCAGCTGCGCGCGAAGACGCGGTCCTTCTGCAGCTCGAAGTATTCCGGATCGGAATACACGCGTGCCGGCAGCGTCGAAGCGCGGCGGATGTCCTTGTCTATGTCGAAGTCCATTGCGCGAATCTAGCTCGCGTCTGGCAACTGCAAAAGAATGGAGTGACCCCGCAGTTAACTACAACTGAACGGGCGGGAGATCTTAGTAGCGTAGATGTTAGATCCGAGTTCACAACTCGGGACGCCACCCGTGGGTCAAGGGCATTAGCAGTTGATTGTGCTCCCATCCGCGACGGAAACGTCCCGAGTAGTGGACTGGCCACTACCATCTACGCTACTGAGATCTCCCGCCCGTTCAGTTGCAATTGGACCCTAGAGTTTGCAGAGTCCCGAATAAGTCTCAGGCCGCCTGTCGCGGTAAAACTGCCACACGTTCCGCACCTCGCGGATCTTGTCGAGATCCAGATCCGCCGTTATCAGCTCATCCCGATCGCGCGAGGCCTGCGCCACAATCTGCCCCCGCGGATCGCAGAAGTAGCTCTGCCCGTAAAACTCGCCGATGTTCCACGGCTTCTCCGTCCCAACGCGATTGATCGCGCCAACGAAAAACGCGTTTGCCACCGCGTGCGCGGGCTGCTCCAGCTTCCATAGATACTCGGACAATCCGGCGACGGTGGCGGATGGGTTGAACACAATCTCCGCTCCATTCAGGCCCAGCTCGCGCGCGCCCTCAGGAAAGTGGCGGTCGTAGCAGATATAGACCCCTATGTCTGCGTATTTCGTCTTGAAGACCGGGTATCCGAGATTACCGGGCTTGAAGTAGAACTTCTCCCAGAAGCCAGGCGCCGTGTGCGGGATATGACTCTTCCTGTACTTCCCCAGGTAAGTCCCGTCGGCGTCGATGACTGCCGCCGTATTGTAGTAGACGCCAGTCTCGTCTTCCTCGTACAGCGGAACGATGATCGCCATCGAATACTTCTTCGCAACTTCCTGCATCAGGCGTGTGGTCGGCCCGTCGGGAATTCTCTCGGTCGCGTCGTACCAGCGCGTATTCTGCTCGGCGCAGAAATAGGGTCCCGTGAAAATCTCCTGCATGCAGACGATCTGCACCCCGTGCTTCCCCGCCTGATCGAGAAACTTCATGTGCTTCTCGATGTTGGCTTCGCGAATCTTCTCGAGCGGCTCCTCGACGGAGCACGCGTTCGACGCCTGAATCAGACCGCATTTGACTACACGAGGCATCCCGCTCTCCCTATGGTTTTGTATTGACAGGCGCGACCACTTCGCGCCGCATCAGCAGCCAGTAGATGAGGAAACTGAGGCCGAACGTCACGAACCAGGCGTAGGAATAGAGTTGATCGAAAAAGTCGGGGTGCGCAACTCGTCCCCCCGGAGTGACCGCCGCACGCACGAATCCGGGGGCGACTGGAAGGATCGCGAGCACCAGCGCCACCACCGCCCTCGGATTTACCCCGCCCCGATACGCGTAGCGCCCGTTCATGCGGAACAGATCGTCGACGTCGAGACGCTGCTTACGCAGCAGCCAGTAGTCGCAAATGAGAATCCCGCCCAGCGCACCCATCAAGCTGGAATAGCCGATCAACCAGGTGAAGATGTAGGCTCCGGCGCCGGCGTACAGCTTCCACGGCATCATGAGAATCCCGATGATCGCGGTGATGATGCCGCCGGTAACGAAGCTGATTCTCCTGGGGCTCAGGTGCGAGAAGTCGTTCGCCGGCGAGACGACGTTCGCAGCCATGTTGGTGTGGAGCTGCGCTGCGAGCACTACCAGCGCCGCAAAGATGATCAGCACCGGGCCGCCGATCATCGTCACCAGCACAACAGGATCCCACACCGCCTTGCCGAAAATCACGATCGTCGCGCTCGTCACGGCCACTCCGATGAAAGCGAACGTGGTCATCGTCGTGGGAAGACCAAGCGCCTGTCCCGTGACTTGCGACCGCTGACTCCTCGCGTAGCGCGTGAAATCAGGGATGTTGAGGCTGAGCGTCGCCCAGTATCCGACGTTCGCGGTGAGCGCCGGCGGAAAAAGCTTCCAGAAGGAAACGTTCTGCGTTTTGCCCTGCAGTCGCTGCGATTCGGTGAGGATGTGGCCCAGGCCTCCGCCGTGCCGGATTCCCCACAACAAAAGCAGAATCCCTCCTGTCAGCAGAAAAGGCGCGGCGTAGCTGCCAAGGATTTTGATTCCCTCTATTCCCCTCGCGATGATCGCGACCTGGAGCAGCCAGAACAGCGCGAATGCCAGTGCGACACCCCAGGTGAGGTTGCTCCAGCTCGGCCACGCCGCTACGAACAGTGTGTTGAGCGCGAGAGCGCCGATCCACGTTTGAATTCCGAACCAGCCGCAGGCGACAACGGCGCGAAGCATTGCCGGAATGTTCGCCCCGCGCACCCCGAAGCTCGCCCGGCACATCACTGGGAAGGAAATCCCGTACTTCGTTCCGGCGTGCGCGTTCAGAACCATCGGGATCAGCACAATGACATTCCCGAGCAGAATCGTCATCAGTGCCTGCCACCACGTCATCCCTTCCTGCATCAATCCCGACGCAAGCGTGTACGTCGTGATGACCACGCTCATACCGATCCATAGCGCCGCGATGTTGTAGGTGGACCACGTGCGCCGAGAGAGTGGAGTCGGCGCGAGATCCCTGTTCCAGAGCGGACTCGCCTGAATGTCTTCCGGAACCGCCGCCGCCTCGGGCGCGTAGGTTGCGCCCGCGGCCGTGGCCGTCACGACGCGAGGCCCGCTGTCTTACGCGGCAGCCACTGACCTCTGCCCTCCCGCCCGACGACCTTGTAGTCGTCCACGATCACCTCTCCGCGCGAGAGCGTCGTGCGCGAAAATCCGGCGAGATCCCAGCCGTCGTAGGGCGACCAGTCGCAGTTCGTCTCCATCGTGGACTGCTCGACCTTGTGCGTCTTCTTTGGATGTATGATCGCGATGTCCGCGTCGGCGCCGACCTGGATGGCTCCTTTGCGCGGATACAATCCCATGATCTTCGCCGGATTCGTGGAGAGCTTGGTGCACATCTCTTCCAGGCTGATTCGCCCCTCAAGAACGCCACGAGTGTAGGTCAGCGGCATGAGTGTCTCGAGGCCGGGCATTCCCATCGGGATCTTCGTCCAGTCGCCCTTCCACATCGCCTTCTGTTCGCGATTGAACGTGCAGGTGTCCGTCGAAACTACCGAGACTTCTCCCGTCTTCAATCCTTTCCACAAACGCTCGACATCTTTGGGCTTCTTGAGCTGTGGACAGCACGCGTATAGGTGCCCGTCCTCGCGCTCGAACACCGAGTCGTCCAGCACCAGATACTGCACGCAAGTCTCGGCCAGCACCGGAACTCCACGACCCTGCGCCGCGCGGATGATGTCGGCGCCCTCTCCCGTCGACATATGGACGATGTAGAGCTGGCCGCCGGTCGCTTCGCACCACTGGACGGCGCGCTGGATGGCCTCTGCTTCGATGAAGTTGGGCCGAGTCATTGGGTGAAGCCGAGCTCCGTATTTCTTCATCATCTCAGGGTTGTGATACCGTGAGATCAGCTCATCGAGCACTCGCGACGATTCGGCGTGAACGAGCAGCATCGTGCCGTATTCCTTCATCTTCTCCAGCGTTCCGAACAACGCGCGGTCGTCAGACTGCCAGCCTTCGGATTCATAGATCATGAATTCCTTGAAGGTCGTGAAACCGCGATCGACCATGCCCTTGATCTGGTCCTTGTGCTCGTTCCAGCGCGTGATGCAGATGTGAAAGGTGTAGTCGATGAGCGATTTTCCCTGTGCCTTCTTCATCCAGTTGTCCGCAGCGTCGTTCAGCGATTGGCCGGCGTAGGGAATCGCGAAGTCGATCACCGTAGTCACTCCTCCGCGCGCGCCGGCCCTCGTCCCAGTACGGTAATCGTCGGCTGACACCGC
>DATARP010000201.1:0-4590 GCA_036264075.1 Gemmatimonadaceae bacterium | reverse complement strand
CAAATGCAGCCGCCACACCCCACTCTCGAATCCATCCGACGCGACATCGCTGAGCGACTGCGCCCGACGTGCGCGCACATGCCGGAAGACGAATTCGACAAGATGGTCGCGCGCATGGCGCTGATAGAGTGGAAGCACATCAACGACACTACGCCGATCAGTCGGATGCAATCGCATTAACCGCAACTGGTTTTCATCCCTCGATCGTCCTTATGATGTCTACAAGGAGGATCGATTTTGGACAGAACTGGTGAGCCACACCCGCTTCCACGCGAGGCCAGGCAGCGGATAGTCGGACCGGGCATGCTGCTCGCCGTCGTCGCGCTGCTCATCGTCCTCGGCTTCGGCTACTGCGCTACCCGGATGGTGCCCGGTGCGTTGCTCGGCCGGAACACGACGAACATCACCAACGACGTCGTCGTTTCACAGATCCGCGCGGTAGCAAAGCTCGTCTCGAGCGAAGCGACCGTCCGCGACGTGATCGTTTACGAGAATACCTGGTACGGGTCGACGAAGCGGTCGCTCGTGGTGGTGACGGGACGCTTGTTCGCTGGCATCGATCTCCGCGACAATCCCGACGTTTCGATCGATCACGCGAAAAAAGTGATCAGAATTCGTATCCCGCCAGCGCGACTCATCGCGGTGGAGATCCAGAACATGGAGACGTACGACGAGCACGGCGGCCTCTGGAATCCGTTCACGCCGGAGGATCGAGACCTCATCCAGCGTCAGGCTCGCGCGCAGCTCACTGCCGCTGGCGCGCAGCTCGAGCTGATCCGGCACGCGAACGAGAGCGCCGTCGAGCTGCTTCGGCTGCTTTTGGCGAAGGACGGCTACGTCGTTGACGTTGCGCTACGCTGACGACACACTGCAACTGCCGTTAAAGTTACCGGACGTCGTATACGGTAGTGACCTGATGCTGAAGGTATTTGTCGAACCACCCGACAATGTGCCGCAGCCGTTCGACCCGGTGCCACGGCTTCCCCGATCGTGATAACTCGTGGGTCTCGTCCGGGAATCGCACCATCACGGTCGGCTTGTGGAGGTACTTCAGCGCCCGGAACATTGCCTCCCCGCCGTTGACTGGCGGCGTGCGCATGTCCGCCTCGCCCTCGATCAGCATAAGCGGCGTCGTCACGTTCGCGATATGCGTGATCGCAGATCTCTCGGCGTAGTCTTTTGGATCCTCCCAGGGCGCGGCGCGGAACCAAGTCGGGTTGAAGAGCGTGAAGTCCGCGGTGTACCACCAGCCCGCCCAGTCCGCGATCGAGCGCTGCGAGGCCGCCGCGGCGAACCGATGCGTCTGCGTGATGGTCCAGTTGGTGAGCACTCCTCCGCCGCTTCCGCCCGTCACGCCCATCCGCGTCGAGTCCACGTACCCCCGCTTGAGAACTTCATCGACGCCAATCATCAGGTCCTTGTAGTCATCTCCGGGATAGTGGAACTGGATGACGTTGCCGAAGTCCTGACCGTACGACGTGCTGCCGCGCGGATTCGTGTAGAGCACGACGTAACCTTTGGCCGCCATCCACAGGAACTCGTGAGTGAACGAAGAGCCGTACGCCGTATGCGGACCGCCGTGAATCTCCAGTATCAGGGGATATTTCCTTGACGCATCGAATTGCGGAGGCTTGAGAATCCAGCCTTGGATGCGTTTGCCGTCGAAGCTGTTGTACCAGAATTCTTCAGGGGTGCTCAGGGCAAGCGTGCTGAATAGAGCGTCGTTTACGCGAGTGATCTGCCTCGGTGAAGAACGAGGGGACATCGCGTCCACGACATACAAGTCGCCGATGTTAACCGGCGTCGAAACGAGCGTGACGAACTTCGAGCCATCGGCGCTCGCCGTGTAAGAGACCACCTCGTGATCGCCGATGGTCACGGAATCGATCTTTCCATCGGCGATGAAAAAGCGCTTCAGATTAGCCCGGCCATTCTCGGCTGTAACAACCACTACACTTCTTCCATCCTTGGCCCAGATCACGCCACCACCGTTCCCCGCGCGGGGCGGGTGCTGGTCGGAACCGATTCCGCCCTCCACGTCGTAGTCGTAACCCGTAGTCAGATTTCGCGGTGTGGATCCGGCGATCGCGTCGGTGACGAACAAATCAGGCTGATCGTAGGAGCGAACCGGTTTGGCGTTCGCCGCTCCCGTGAACGCGATCCGCTTGCCGTCGGGTGATATGGCAATCGTCCCGATGCTGCCGTCGATGCTGGAGATCTTGACCATCGCGCCGCCAGCCGCTGGAACGGCGTAAATCTCGGCCCCAGTTGTCGAGTAATAGGGCTCGAAGTTGCGGTCCGACGTGAAATACAGCTTCGACCCGTCGGGCGACCACACCGGCTCGCCTTCGTCAAAATCTCCGAACGTGATCTGCCGCATTGTCGGCAACGCGCCCGTCGGGCCGATCGAGGACGGCACCGTCCAGATGTGATTGTGCGACGCCGGGTCGGTGTATCCACCACCGTTCCAACGGTACTGGGCGCGGGTGATGACACGCACGTCGCTCACGTGCTTCTTCAGCGTCGAATCTGCCCCTCTCCTGATTGAATCGAGCTTCGCCTGTGCGGATGAAGATGAGTCCGGCTTGGGCGAAGAGTTGAAGGCGATCGTGCGTCCGTCCGGCGACCAGACCGGTGACGACGCGCCGGTGGCTGCGTTGGTTAGTGCGCGTGCTTCTCCGCCATCCATCGATATGAGGTAGATCTGCGCCGGCTGCGATTTCCCGTCGACTGCTTCAGGCGTGCGGACGAAAGCTATCTCCTTACCGCTCGGCGACCAGCGTGGCGATCGGTCGTTGCGGCCCGAAGTCAAAGGCCGCGGCGCTGCGCTTCCGTCTGATGGAACCACGAAGATCTGCGTCTCATAACGATCCTTTTCCTCGTTCACGTTCACTCTTACGAAAAGAACCTGTGATGCGTTCGGCGAGATCTGCGGGTCGGCGGCCCACACAAACTTGAAGAGATCGGTGTCGGTTATCCGCCGGCCATCGGGTGCTTGTACGGCACCGAGAAGCAGGACGGGGAGTGCAATCGAAGACCAGCGCAGGCGAATTGTCCGCATTTCTTTCGAGCCGCCTATCCTTTGACCGGCACCATGATGTGCGCGTACGGCGTGCCCTTCCACATCACCCACGGAGTCCCGCCAGTCGGGGCGCCCGGAAGCGCGTTGAGTGAGGCCGTGTTCGGCGTGGTAACCATGATGTGCGGCCCCGCAACCACCCAATCTGCGGCGTTCTTCGCGGTCTCGGCCGTTTTGGCGAATGGATCGGTGACGCTCGCCCCGCGATCACCCTTGAGCATGTAGGCGATTCCGACCGCGGTAAGCTTCGGCGCTTTCTTGGTCATCCACGCGCCAGCCCACTTCTGGAATTCGGTGTCGAGGCACATCGGGTCCTCGCCCACGGCGGTGGTCGCTGCCGGCGTGGCCGGATAGCACACCCAACCATTCTTGCCCGCGCGCAGCTGCACGAACTTGCCGCCTTCGGTCGCGGGCCAATCCATTATCGTCGCACCGGAAGAGATCGAATCGGGTGCCGCGCTCATGGCATTCTGAATCTTCCCCGCATTGGTGGTGAGGTCCGGGGAAGCAGTCGCCGTGCTGGAGACAGTCGTCGAGGCGGCCGTCGCGGTGTCGGCAGTGGAAGCAGCCGGCTTGCTGCAGGCGGCAAGGCTTCCGAGCGATACGACCACGACGACAGGTAAGACGTTGCGCATGGTACCCTCTGTTTTGGGGGAGATTGGGAAAAACATACGTCGGGGTGCTGAAACTTTCCAACCAATTCGGGCGATATGGTATCCAATGTCTGTTACGCCTGGTACCAGCTTCCGCCCAAACTGGATTCTCCGATGATTGGTCTTCACGCACTCCTGGCGCTCGCGCTAAACATTCAGGTCCTCCAAGCATCGGCCGCCAGCGCCGACCGGGGAGCACCTGGATCCTTCAAAGTCGCGGCGCCCACAGACACAAGCGCCACTGCCCTCCGGGCTGAAGCCCCGCCCGTGATCGACGGCAAAGACGACGATCAGGTCTGGCGCGATGCGCCACCCATCACCGCGTTCAAGGAATGGCGTCCAACAGAGGACAAGCCTCCGCGCTTCAAGACCGAGGCGAAGATCGCTTACGATGCGTCGAACCTGTACGTGTTCGTCCGCGCGTTCGATCCTCACCCCGACAGCATCATCAAGCTGCTCGAGCGGCGCGACACTTTCACTTCGTCCGACATGATCTGGCTGTTCATCGACTCTTATCATGACCGGCGAACGGGCTACGAGTTCGGGGTGAACGCGGCGGGCGTCAAGATCGACCAGGCCATTTACGACGACGGCAACGAGGACCAGGCGTGGGATGCTGTGTGGGATGTCGCCACGCGAATCGATTCGCTGGGGTGGACGGCCGAGTTCCGGATACCGCTTTCGCAGATGCGTTACGGGAGGGACAGAAAGCACGTCTTCGGCATCTCAATCGATCGCGACATCTACAGGTATTCGGAGCGCGAGATCTGGCCGCTGCTCCGGCAGTCCAAGCCCGGATTCGTATCGCAGTTTGGCGCGCTCGAGGGGCTGGACGACCTCGAATCACCACGCAAGCTC
>DATARP010000181.1:0-7498 GCA_036264075.1 Gemmatimonadaceae bacterium | reverse complement strand
CGGTTGATCGCTCTCGATGCCGCAAGCGGCTCGCCGTGCGCGGATTTTGGTGACCACGGAACGGTGCAGCTCCGCAACGGTCTGAGAAATCCTCCAGCCTTCGCATCGGAGTACGAGGAGACGTCGCCTCCGACCGTGGTGAACGGAGTAGTGGTCGTCGGCTCCGCGGTCGCCGACAATAACCGCATCGATGCTGCGAGCGGGGAGGTACGTGGATTCGACGCGCGCACAGGAGCCTTGCGCTGGACGTGGGATCCCGTGCCTCAAAACTCGACCGACCCGGCATCGCGCACCTGGATTGGGCCCAACGCGCACCGCACCGGGGCGGCGAATGCGTGGCCGATTTTTGCCGCAGATCCCGCGCGCAATCTGGTATTCGTCCCCACCGGCTCGCCGAGCGTCGACTATTTCGGAGGCGAGCGCAAAGGACGAAATCAATATGCGAATTCCATAGTCGCCATCAGAGCTTCGACCGGAGAGACGGTCTGGAGTTTTCAGACAGTCCGCCACGATCTGTGGGACTACGACAACGCATCGCCACCAGCGCTCGTCGAACTAAACGTGAATGGCCGGACCACGCCCGTGGTACTGCAAGGGACCAAGACGGGCCAGCTGTTCGTTCTCGACCGCGAAACCGGCGAGCCGGTCTTTCCTGTCACTGAAGGCAGTGTTCCCCAGACCGATGTGAGCGGCGAAGAATCCTGGCCCACACAAATCCTTGGCAGCGGACTTCCTCCTCTAAGCCCACAGCGATTGACGCTCGACGAGGTGTGGGGGCCTACACCGGGGGATCGCGCCGCATGCAGAGCGAGGTTCAATGAGCTGCGCAACGACGGAACCTTCACTCCGCCGAGCACTCGCGGTTCGCTGATTATCCCCTCGAACGTCGGTGGCGCGCATTGGGGCGGTGTTGCCTACGATCCTGACAATCAAGTCGTCGTGATTCCAACCAATCGTATCGCGGCGGTGATCACTCTGATTCCCCGCGCTCAGTTCGAGGGTCACCACGAGATGGAAATGGGACAGGAGCGCATTGGAACCGAGTACGCAATGATGCATGGAACGCCGTACGTGCTGAAGCGCGAGCTGTTCCTCGGTCCTTCCAATGCGCCGTGTACGCCGCCGCCGTTCGGTTCGCTCGTCGCAATCGACCTTCGGACGCGTTCGATAAAGTGGAGCGTGCCGCTGGGCACGTCGGAAGGATTGGACAAGATCGGCATCAAGGCGCCTCCTGACATTCCGGGGACGATCAACCTCGGCGGACCGATAACGACGGCGGGTGGACTTGTCTTCATTGGTGCTACGCTCGACAGATACGTTCGCGCGTTCGACGTCGCAAACGGTCGCGAGCTGTGGAAGGCTGCGCTGCCAGCGGGAGGGAAAGCAACGCCGATGACGTATTTGGGCGCCGATGGCAGGCAGTACGTCGTCATCGCGGCCGGTGGTGACGGCAAGGCATGGGGGTGGAGCGACGAAGTCATCGCGTTTGCGCTGCCGCGAAGTGGCCGGTGATATTGGAAGCAGAATGAGCGCTCACTTCTTTCCGGCTGGCACATGACCTTCGAAAAAAATCTTCGCCGCCTCGATGAAATTCTGGCCGCACTCGAAGGGCAGCAGGTCGGTCTCGATGCGTCGCTGAAGTTGTTCGAGGAGGGCGTCGAGCTACTCCGCTCGGCGTCGGCCGAGCTCGGCAAAGCCGAGACGAAGGTGCAGCTGCTTCTCGAAAAATCCGACGGCGGATTCGAGCTCCGGGAGATGGATCTCTAGGCCAGTGCCGAACCGCTTCGACACGGAGCGCGATAGCGTTGAGCGGCGGCTCGACGAGATTTGTGAGACGTATCTTTCCGGCCTCCCGAGTGGGGTCGCGGACGCGATTCACTATGGCCTGAAGAGTCCGGGCAAACGGATTCGACCGCTGCTCGTGGTGTACGCCTATAGGGCAGTGGGCGGTCGCGACGATGCAACTCTGCTCGCGTGCGGCCCCGAGATAATTCACGCGTACTCGCTCGTACACGACGACCTTCCGTGCATGGATGACGACGACATGCGACGTGGACGCCCAACCGTTCACAAGGTGTACGGCTCGCGAACCGCGATCATTGCCGGCGTCGCCATGATTCCAGTTGCGGCCATTGTTGTGCGCGACGCCGCCCGCGCGATGCGACTGCCGCCAGATGTCGGGGCCAAGCTTCTTCAAACACTGCTCGAGGCGGGAGGTGTGTCGGGCATGATTGGCGGCCAGTCGCGCGATCTGGAGGGCGAGGGCCTGTCGCTCTCCCTCACCCAGCGGGAGGAAATTCATCGCGCGAAAACCGGTGCTCTGATCGTCGCGTCGCTGGTGATGGGCGCCCTCGCTGGCGGTGCCTCTCCACTTCAGGTTGCGGCCGTCGAGCGTTACGGCCGCGCAGTCGGGCTCGCATTTCAGATAATGGACGATGTGCTGGACGTGACTTCGACATCGAAGGAGCTGGGGAAGACGGCCGGTCGGGACGTGGCTCTCGGGAAAAGCTCCTTTCCTGCTTTGCTTGGGGTCGAAGGCGCTCAGGCGCGGGCCCGGGACCTGATTCATGACGGTTTGCACGCTCTGGCCGAGCAGAAGCTGCTGACGCAGGAGCTGTCCCAAGTCGCTAATTTCATGGTAACTCGTACGTCCTGAAAACCGCCAGAAATGTCAATTCTCGATCGTATCAATTCGCCCGCCGATCTCAAGCAGATGACGCGAGACGAGCTGCGTGCCCTCTCGGAGGAGATGAGGGCGCGGCTCATCGAGGTCTGCTCGCGCACCGGTGGACACATCGGCGCCGGCCTCGGCGTTGTCGAGCTGACCGTTGCCCTGCACGCGGTTTTTGATGCTCCCAACGACAAGATCGTCTGGGACGTCGGACATCAGGGGTATCCCCACAAGCTTCTGACGGGACGGGCCAGTCGCATCGAAACGCTGCGTCAGGAAGACGGTCTCTCTGGATTCCTCAAGCGCACCGAGAGCGAGTATGACACCTTCGGAGCGGGCCACGCGGGTACGGCGATCTCCGCTGGCTACGGTATGGCCGTCGCGCGGGATCTCAACCACGAGCAATTCAAGGTCGTCTCGATACTAGGAGACGGGGCGCTGACGTGCGGCCTGGCCTACGAGGGATTGAACAATGCCGGCGCGTCCGACCGCGACTTCATAGTAATCCTCAACGACAACGAGATGTCGATCGCGCCCAACGTCGGCGCGATGTCGAAGTATCTCACGTCGATTCAGCGGAACCCGCTGTACAATCGCGTCAGATCGGCTATTGGCGCGGTCATCGATTCAGCCCCCGGTCCGCTTTCAGGTGTTGGAGCGCTGGTCCGGAAGTGGGAAGAAAGCGTGAAGACCTTCTTCACTCCTGGCGTTCTGTTCGAGGAGCTCGGATTCAGGTATTTCGGTCCCATAGACGGCCACGACATCGATGCGTTGATGGACACGTTTGCGGCGGTCAAGGAGTTCGAAGGACCTCGCATCATCCATTGTATCACCCAGAAGGGGAAGGGATTCCCGGCGGGCGAGCACATCGAGAAGTGGCACGCGCTTCCACCGGGGCACGACCCCGCGACGGGAAAACTGAGGAAGGTTTCCGTGGCGAAC
Source organism: Gemmatimonadaceae bacterium (assembly GCA_036264075.1). GTDB lineage: Bacteria > Gemmatimonadota > Gemmatimonadetes > Gemmatimonadales > Gemmatimonadaceae > UBA4720. The sequence continues at coordinate 3,885 of DATARP010000181.1, read as the reverse complement.
ACCGCCTACACCGCGGCGTTCGGGCAGGGATTGGTGGAGCTGGCTGCGGAGAATCGAAAAGTCGTGGCCATAACCGGAGCGATGCCAAGTGGAACGGGCACGAGCGCGTTTGCAAAGGCCTTTCCGGATCGCTTCTTTGACGTCGGGATAGCTGAGGGCCACGCGGTTACGTTTGCGGCCGGGTTGGCGACCCAGGGCATTCGCCCTGTGTGCGCGATCTATTCGACTTTCCTCCAGCGCGCGTACGACAACGTCATTCATGACGTCGCGATTCAGCACCTCCCGGTGGTGTTCGCGATGGATCGCGCCGGCGTGGTTGGAGAAGATGGGCCGACGCACATGGGCCTCTACGACATTGCCTACATGCTCGCAGTGCCCGGCATGGTGGTCACCGCGCCAATGAACGGACGGGAGATGGTCGCGCTGCTCCGCAGCGGACTGGACTACTCCGCGGGTCCGTTCTGTCTGCGCTACCCGCGCGATTCCACTCCGGATGTCGTCCCGCCTGCGGGCGAGATCGAAGCGGTTCCCCACGGCTCGTGGGAAGTTGTCCGTCGAAGCGCTACGGCCGGTCGCGACCCCGATCACGCCGTCGCAATTCTCGCGGTTGGAACGATGGTGATTCCGTCCATGGCGGCTGCGGAAATCCTCAACGACAGCGGGGCGAGCGTCACTGTTGTGAACTGTCGCTACCTCAAGCCGCACGACGAGCGCGTGCTGGCGGAGATCGTCCGCGACCACCGCAACGTCCTCGTCGTGGAGGAGGGCACCATTGTGAACGGTTTCGGCGCTCACATGGCGGCTGTCATCGCCGAGCTGGACGCTTCGACAAAAGTCGTCGCGCATGGAGTGTCCGACGCTTACATCGATCAGGCCCCACGCACGAAGCAGCTGGCACGGCTCGGCCTCGACGCGCGCGGAATTGCCCAGCGCGCGAGCAAGGCATTTGGAATGGAGAATTTGCGGGGCACCCACCTCCGCGCTGTCTGATGCGCCTTGGTGTCATCGGCCATCAGGGTTATGAGGAGCTGCCGGAAATTCTCCGGACGCTTTTCACTCTCGCGCCAACCCTCGGGATAGAGGCGTTTCTCGAACAGGGGCTCCATGACGTGGCGGGGAAGGGCGCGCGTCTGGAAGAACCCGCCCAGCTCGACGGACTCGTAACGCTCGGCGGAGATGGAACCCTCTTGCGTGGGGCGCGATTTCTCGACGGTCGCGACATCCCGATTCTCGGAGTGAACCTTGGCCGCCTTGGGTTTCTCACCAGCTGTCAGAGCGAGGACTTCGAGGCCGCGCTGCGCAACCTTGCCAGCGGTGACTACGTCGCCCAGCCGCGCATGGCTCTCAACGCGAGAGTCATCGATCAGGCCGGCCAGCCGCGCAAGCAGTGGAGAGCGCTCAACGATTTCGTCCTCCATAAAGGAGGATTTGCACGGGTGGTCCGCCTCAACGTGTTCGTCGACGACGAAAGCATCGGTACTTACGCCGCCGACGGCATCGTGATCTCCACTCCGACCGGTTCCACTGCCTATAGCCTTTCCGCGGGCGGGCCCGTCGTCGTGCCGACGCTCGAGTCCATCGTGCTCACTCCAATTTCGCCGCACACGCTCGCGATCAGATCGCTCGTGATTCCCGCGGATGCCGAAGTGACCGTCGAGGCCAACGAAAGTCCGACCGAGATGCTGGTGACCGTCGACGGACAGGTCGGCACAAGCTTCGTCAAAGGCGAGAAGCTCAAGATCAGAAAGGCGGACAGTCCAGTGCGCATTGTTCGCTTTCCCGGCGCGACCTTCTTTGAGCGCATGCGAGTCAAACTCGGCTGGGGCGGCTTGCCCGGCGCGGATCTGGCGTGATGCTCACAGAGCTGCGAATACGGAATTTCGCGATAATCGAGTCGGTGACGCTGCCCCTCGGCGAAGGCTTCAACGTCCTCTCCGGAGAAACGGGCGCGGGAAAATCAATTATTGTCGGCGCACTGGGACTCCTGCTGGGAGAGCGAGCGAGCGCAGACCTCATTCGCTCGGGTGCGGAGAAGGCGACAGTCGAGGGCGTGTTCGACGTTGCCGACGTAAAGGGAATCGCGACTCTTGCCGACGAGCGCGGTATAGAGGTAGAAGACGACACGCTCGTGCTCAAGCGCGAGATCGCATCGAACGGCAGGGGTCGAGCGTGGATCAATGGCGCGCCGGTGACGGCGACTGTTCTGGCAGAGATCGGCCGGCATCTCGTGAACCTGCACGGGCAGCACGACGCCCAAACGCTGCTCGACCCCGACTCGCAGCGCGAAATACTCGATGCGTTCGGAGGCTCAGAGACGCAGGCCGGGCTGGTGCGAAACGCCTTTAATGAGCTCAGCACGGTGCGTCGCGAGATCTCGGTGCTCACCACGCGGCGAGCCGACGCGGAAAAGCGGGCAGACTACCTGAGGCACGTGGCAAAGGAGATCGAGGACGCGCGCGTTTCGCCCGGCGAGGATGCGAAGCTGGAAGACGAGGCGCGCGTTCTGGAGAACGCGGACGAGCTGCGCACTTTGGCGAGCAGCCTCAACGAGCTCTTGTCGGGCGATGAAGGAAGCGTGTTTACGCAGCTCGGTGCGGCACAACGTCCGCTCACGGCGATCGAACGAATCGACCCATCCGCGGCGCGGATGCAGGAGCTGTTCGACGCCGGCTTTTATGCGCTGCAGGAGCTGGCGCGCAGCGTCGAAGACTACGCGGGCTCGGTCGACCTCGACCCGGATCGACTCGAAGAGGTGCGAACGCGCCGCGACAAGTTGTTCGGCCTGCTCAAGAAATACGGCCCCGCTCTGGAGAATGTCATCGAAGCCGGTCGATCGGCGCGATCGGAGCTCGATCTCATCGACACCGCGCAATTCGATCTCGCGAACCTTACGGCGCGAGAGACGGAAACCCGCCGGCGCCTGATAGTTGAAGCCGAGAGACTTTCCGAGATGCGGGCGACGGCGGCGAGGAAGATCGCCAAATCGGTGGACGTGCTCCTTCCGCAGCTGGGCATGCCCGACGGCCGTTTTTCGGTGGCGCTCATATCTCGCGACGAGCCGACTGCCAACGGCGCCGAAGACGTCGAATTTCGTGTTGCTCTCAACGTCGGCCACGAAGAGCGGCCGTTGGCCAGAGTCGCGTCCGGCGGGGAGCTATCGCGCGTGATGCTGGCGCTCAAGACAATTCTGGCGCGCGTCGATCGCGTTCCCACGTTGATCTTCGACGAGGTGGACGCCGGGATCGGCGGGCGCGTTGGGCTGCAGGTTGGCGACACTTTACGGCGGGTTGCAAAGGAGCACCAGGTGTTCGCGATCTCTCACCTGCCGCAGATCGCCGCTCGGGCGCACCATCACATCGTCGTGGCGAAAGGCGCGAAGGGGGGCGTTACGACGGCAGACATCTCCGTTCTCGAGGGAAGCAGCAGAGTGAACGAGATAGCCCGCATGCTCGGCGGCGATCCGGAGAGCAAAGTCAGTCGCGCCCACGCGAAGGAACTGCTGGAGACGGCGACGTCTCCCTCCTGAGAGCCGGCAAGCTGCCCGCTTTTTTTTGTGACAGCGTGACTACTTGCCGAACAGTCTGATGTACAGACGCATCTGGACCTGGTCGGTGAAGAACTTCGGCTGATTGCCACCGGCTCCCCTCACCGTCTGCCAGTGCAGGTACGTGATTTCGAAGGGAACCGACGCCTGCCCCCGTTCGACCGAGTAAAGGTTGGAGAACGAAACGCCGCCTCCCGCGCGATGCTCCCAGGTCTCGGTTTCCAGATCGAGCGTCGACGCGTCGAGCGAGATGTCGCCGAAGCCGGTTATCGCCGCCGGCACCGTGAACGTTCCGGTGTAATGATCCTGCGCCTTGTGGCGATAGACGTACTGGCCGGAGA
>DATARP010000160.1:0-1666 GCA_036264075.1 Gemmatimonadaceae bacterium | reverse complement strand
GAGGAGAACCCGGCGATCTCTCTGCGGACGTGCACGGAAATCACGGCGCTCGAGGGCAACGGTCATCTCGAGCGCGTGCAGTGGCGGACGGATAAAAATCCGGGTGAAACACACGACATCCAGCACGTGTTCGTCATGACGGGCGCTCAACCGAGCACTAAATGGCTCGCCGGCTGCATAACACTGGACACGCAGGGGTTCATCAAGACAGGACCCGATCTTTCGCGAGAAGATCTCGCCGCGGCTAAGTGGCCGCTCCCCCGTGCACCGCATCTGCTCGAGACGAGCCGCCCCGGAGTGTTCGCTGTGGGCGATGTGCGGGCGGGAAATATCAAGCGCGTGGCGTCGGCCGTCGGAGAAGGCTCGATTGCGATCTCGTTCGTGCACCAGGCACTCCTGGAGTAATGGTGCCTCCCATCTCTCGGGGATTTCGCGGAAGAAGACAACCGGACGCAACGGCATCGCGACTCCCTCCCGGGCAATACGAAACGCGAGACTTCCCGGTTCTATCCGCGGGGCCGACTCCGCGCTCTCCACTTGCTGCCTGGAATTTCACGCTGCAAGGCGCCAATGGCCGGGCGGCGCGCTGGACCTGGGAAGAATTCATCGCGCTGCCCCGTCAGACGACGACAACCGACATACACTGCGTTACCAAGTGGTCGAAGTTCGGAACGGTTTGGGAGGGGATCTCGATCGACACGATACTCGCCGAAGGCGCTGCCAAAGGCGTTGAGCCCTCGCCGTACTTGCTCGCAAGATGCGATGGCGGCTACACGACGAATCTTCCGCTTGCCGACGTGACCGGTGGAAAAGCCTGGATCGCATTCATGTACGACGGCGCGGCGCTGCCGGCGGAGCACGGTGGACCCGCACGTTTGCTGGTGCCGCACCTGTACTTCTGGAAGAGCGCGAAGTGGGTGCGCGAGCTGCGTCTAATGGAAAACGATGCGCCCGGATTCTGGGAATCGCTGGGTTATCACAATTACGGCGATCCGTGGCGCGAGCAACGATACGCCGGCGACGAGTGAATCCGAATGGCGCCACGCCACGGATTATGTGGCGGCTCGCCACGGTGGTCGAGGTTGTACCGGAAACGCCGAGAACGCGCACGCTCGTGCTCGACGTGCCTGGCTGGCCCGGTCATCGCGCCGGACAGCACGTGGACGTCCGGCTCACAGCGGAGGACGGCTATCAGGCTGAGCGCAGCTACTCCATCGCATCTGCACCCGAAGAGTCCCGGTTGTCTCTGACGGTGGAGGAGCTGAAGGACGGGGAGGTTTCGCCCTATCTGTCAGAAGAGCTGCGGTCCGGAGACAGGCTCGAGCTGCGCGGTCCCATTGGGGGATACTTCGTATGGGACGCTTCACTGGGCGGGCCGCTCTTGCTCGTCGCTGGAGGGTCCGGAATCGTGCCGCTGATGGCGATGCTGCGCCACCGAAACGCCGTGGTCGGAACCGCCGACGCGGACCGGCATCGCCTGCCGGCACGACTGCTCTACTCGTCGCGCAGCTGGGACCAAGTCATCTATCGCGACGAGCTGGCGCGTTTGACTGAGATGGATGCTGCGCTCGAGGTGAGGCACACTCTTACGCGCGAGCAGCCGCAGAGATGGAGCGGCTTCAACCGGCGAATCGATCGCGCGATGCTCGAGGAAGTAGCGTGGCCT
>DATARP010000211.1:0-5505 GCA_036264075.1 Gemmatimonadaceae bacterium | reverse complement strand
ACGATCCCCGTCAGCGTCGTTTTTCTTCTGATTATCGTGGGGCTCGTGGTATACCTTGATCGCGAGGAGAAAAAGAAGGTCGCGCCGGTTTAACGAGCCGCGAGGAGCTCGAGTCTCCGCTCGATCGCCTCGAGGCGTTCGATCACTTCGACGTGTTGCGTGTCCTCGGGTGTTGGAAGCCTGGGGACAAAGGTCAGCGCTCCTCCCGTCTCAAGCCTGCACTCTTCGACATCGGCGATCGACCTGATACCCTGTCGCCGCGCCGCCGCCTCCAGCTCCGTCACTGTTATCATCTCTTCGTCCAGCCGGTCCCGCATGACTTTGCCGCCGGAGACGAGAACGTCGGGACTTCCTTCGACCGCGTCCAGTCTTCCCGACTTGAACAAGTAGCGAACCAGGAAGTGATTGGTGAGCAGCAGCACGGCGGCACCCCACAACCCGCCAACTATCGAGTTGTCGTTGCCGATTATCGCGTTCTGCACGGTATTCGACAGAAGGAGCAGCACGACGAGATCGAAAGGATTGAGCTGCGAAAGCTCCCGCTTGCCCGCAAGCTTGAGACCCAGGAGCACGGCCACATAGACGGCCAGTGTGCGGATGGTTTTCTCGAGCAACGGAACGCCAGGGACGAACATGTCGTTCCACACGGTCCACAGGTAATGTGTCATTTGTCGTTGGGTCTTCTGTAGTTGGGTTCAACCGAATTTCGATCGCGGTGTTGGAGGCTGCAAGCGTTGGTCCCTCGTACATGACGCGAAGGTGACACGCCCGAGTTGGCTCTCGCTTGGCGACGACGTAGCTGATATGATCGTCAGCGCCGATTCTGCAGGGTCCCGTACCTCCTTTGCCCGGGGAGCCGCCATGCACATCCATTCCAGCCGCGGAGTAATCGCGGCAATCACGATTGTCGCTGCTCTTTTCTCGCGCGGGCTTACCGCGCAATCCACGTCGAGCCCGAGCGACACCACTCGCTTCGTCATCCTCTTCTCGAACCGGCCCGCCGGGCATCTCAAGGTCTGGCGAGAAGGACAGGAGATCGTCTCCGACTACGAGTACAACGACCGTGGCCGCGGACCGCACATCGTCGAGCGGATGGCCACAGATGCGTCGGGGTATCTCACCAACGCCGTGATTCGCGGACACAGCTACTTCAAGGATTCGGTCGACGAGCGCTTCAGCTACGCGAATGGAAGGGCGTCGTGGAAGAATCACGTCGAGGGAGAATCGTCGGCGGTACGCGCTCTGCCGTTCTATATGAGTCTGGACGGAACTCCCGCCGAGAACGACCCGTTTCTTCAGGCGATTTTCGCGGGCGATGGAAAGCCTCTTCCGCTCTTTCCGACCGGCGAAGCGACAATCGATAAAGTGCGCGATCTCGAGATCACCGGGCCCGGATCGGCGAAACGCACAGTCTCTCTATACGCCATCTCCGGACTCAGCTTTGCGCCGGTATATCTGTGGCTCGACCCCGACAAGCACTTCTTCGCGAACGTATCGTCGTGGTCCAGCACCATTCGCGAGGGATGGGAACCAGCAGTACCAGCAATGATTGAGGCCCAGGAAGCCGCCGACGCAGTTCGTTTTCAGACCCTGGCAAAGACACTCGCGCGGCGCCCAACCGGCGCACTCGTCTTCAGAAACGCGAACCTTTTCGACGCCGTAAACGCGCGGATGATTCCGCATACGACCGTCGTGATCTCTGGAAACAAAATCCAATCCGTAAGCCCGGATCAGTCGGCATCCATTCCCACTGGGGCCCAGGTCATCGACGCCGCGGGTAAGGCTTTGCTCCCCGGCCTGTGGGACATGCACGTCCATGTCTCTCCTGGTACGGATGGGATCCTCCACATCGCCGCCGGTGTGACCACCGCGCGCGACATGGGGAACGACACGACGAACGTTCTCAACCTCCAGAAGAAATTCGGCGATGGCTCGTTGATCGGACCGCGATTGGTGCTCGCCGGACTGATCGATGCGCCCGGTCCGTATCAGGTTCCCACGGGCGTGCTGGCAAGCACGGACGCCGAAGTGCGGAAGGCGGTCAATCGTTACGCCGACATGGGATTCGAACAGATAAAAGTTTACAGCTCGATGAAGCCGGAGCTGGTTCCCGCAATCATCGAGGAAGCACACCGGCGCGGGCTGCGCGTGAGCGGCCACGTCCCGGCCTTCATGACCGCGGAGCAGGTAGTCCGGCTCGGCTTCGACGAAGTGCAGCACGTGAATTTCGTGATGCTGAATTTCATGGATACGGTGAAGGACACGCGGTCGATGTCGCGCTTCACGGCGGTGGCCAAGGACGGCGCCGGTCTCGATTTCTCCTCCTCCCGGGTCAAATCGTTTTTCGCGCTGCTGAGGGAGCGTCACACGGTCATCGATCCCACTGTCGGCACGTTTGAAGACATGTTCGTCGGACGCGCTGGAGAGATGTCGCCTAGCCTCGGCATGGTCGCCGATCGATTTCCGTCGCAGGTGAGGCGTGGTTTGTTTTCCGGAGGACTGCCCGTCCCCGCGGGAATGGATCAGCGCTACAGAGATTCTTACGCCGCGATGGTGAAGATGGTGGGCGAGCTCTATCGCGCCGGCATTTCGATCGTGGCCGGGACAGACGCGATGCCAGGGTTCGGTCTGCATCGCGAGCTGGAGCTGTGGGTTCGCGCGGGCATCCCGCCGGCGGAAGTATTACGCAGGGCGACACTCGGCGCCGCCCAGGTAATGAAGCACGACGACACCCGCGGGTCGATCGCGCCGGGCAAACTTGCGGACGTGATACTCGTGGCCGGTGATCCGGCGACGAGCATCAGCGACATCCGAAAGGTCGAGCTGGTCGTGAAGGACGGAGTGATCTACCGGAGTGCGGACCTGTACAAGGCGCTGGGAATCAGGTAGTGATGACTCAGCGCGGCGATACCGATTCCTGGAAAGAGGAGTTCTCGAAGGAGCGTCGCTTGGACGACGAGAGAAGCGTGACTCTCCTCAAGGTATCCCGAACAGAGGTTCGTATCTTCTCGAACTGCCTGGCCGCGATCCAGTCCGGCGGCGCCATCCACGATCCGCCGCAGGCCACGACGTTCTTGAGCGCGAGATAGCTCTCGAAGCTGGCGCCGGTAATTCCGCCGCTTGGATTGAACTCGACGCCGCTGAACGGTCCCGACAACAGCTCGAGATAGTTGATGCCGCCGAGCGTCTCGATGGGCCACAGCTTGAGCAGCTTGAGGCCTGCCTCGAGAGCGGCTTCGATCTCAGTGGCAGTGGCGACGCCCGGGTAGACGGGCACGTCGTGCTCGAGACAATAGTCGACGACCGCTCGATTGAAACCGGGCGACACGACGAAGTGCGCACCCGCTTCCCGGGCCTGTTGTGCCTGAGCGACGTTGAGCACAGTCCCCGCCCCGGCAAACATCTCGGGTTGCTCGCGCGTTATTCGCTTCAGCGCATCCAGTGCCGCAGGTGTGCGCAGAGTGATCTCGGCAATCGGCAGCCCACCGGCCAGCAGCGCGCTCGCGAGCGGCACGGCGTTGTTGCGGTCTTCGATCCTGATGACTGGAATGATGCGCCAGCGCCGCAGCGCTTCGGTCATCAGGGATTGCTGCGGAGTCATTTGATCCTCATTCAGTTCTCAGAGAATAAAAGTAGGGCCAGTGCCACCGGGACGCATCTAGGTTCAAGATTATTGGCTGGTTTGGCGGATCGGGCCGCCTAATCCGCCGAATCCGAATAACCCTCCGTCTTCGATGCAGGATCGTCGACTCTTGCTGCGCGAGCCGGCGTGATCCAGTTTTTTCTTCGGACTCAGGGCCCAACCCGACGAGGAGGTGCGGAATGAGAACGACCCAATTGCAGCTCGGCATCGCACTGGGACTGATCGCGCTTGGCGCGTGCGCGCCGGCGACCGTCAATCAGGCGACCGACGCACAAACCATCCGGAATCTCGGGAACGACTGGCAGCGCGCCATCGCCGCTCGCGATGTCGACAAGATCGTCGCACTGCACGCGCCGAACGCAATAACGATGTCGTCCAATTCTCCAGCCGCATCTGGTGCCACCGCCATTCGAGGCGCCTACACCGGGCTCGTCAATCTTCCCGGACTCTCACTCGCCTGGGTCCCGACCAGCATCGACGTCGTCAGTCCCACCGTCGCGAACGAGTACGGGACCTACACCATGTCGTTCGACGGCCCGCAAGGCAAAGTCAACGATCGCGGCAACTACTCTACGGTCTGGCACAAGATCAACGGACAGTGGCTCGTTGCAACCGATGCCACTGTGAGCTCGACTCCGTTTCCGACTGCGGCGCCGAGCGATGTTCCGATGGACACGCCCGAGAATCAATTCGTGGCCGCGTCGGGCATTGTGTGGAATGACTTCTCGATCCCGGGGTTCGACCCGGGTGTGAAGATCGCAGTGCTGCACGGCAACCCCGCCGGCAAGGGTGACTACGTGCTGCGACTGCGATTCCCCGCTGAATACAAATTCCCGGTTCACTGGCACCCGGGCGGCGAGCATCTCACGGTGCTGTGGGGCACGTTCATCCTCGGCATGGGAAGCAGCAACGACTGGTCGACGGTTCGCACGTACTCACCCGGAGATTTCCTCTACGTGCCGGGGCGGCACCCGCACTTCGGTGGCGCGGGAAGAGGTGTCACCGTGATTCAGCTGAACGGGGAAGGTCCGTTCCAGGTTTTTCTCGGTAGTCCCAAGTAGCCAGCGGCGCCGATAACCCTTCGTCCCAGATGTCCGCTACGGAAGCCGCCAGATATTCAGCACGCCCGATGTCTGGTGGCGATTGGAGTCGCCCTCCGGAAGGGCGATCCGCCCGTCGACGATGATTGGGCTATTCCAGTGGCCGCCGCCAGAATTCAGCTCCGTGATCTGACGCCCGGTCGCTGGCTCATAAACGCGGAGCGACCCACCGGGGTCGTACACGTAAAGAAGTCCACCAGCCATCACCGGGCTCGTTCCCCCCTTCCCGTTGTGCCACACCTGCTGCAATCTGCCGCCGCTGAAAGTCCACGCAGCCGTCCCGCCATTGTCGGCCGCGAATAGCCACGTCTTTCCCGCGACGTGGGCGACCGCCGGCGCGGTGAACAAATCCGTACCGGAGGGTGTCGACACAACCTGCGCTTCCCCTCCGCGACGAGGCGCGGGTCCGCGCGTGCGCCCGAATTGGAGCAGTCGAATCGAGCCATCCTTGCCGCCCTGCACTCCGTAACCACCGCCCAGAAGCGCCGGCGAAGTGGAGCCGAGGTCCGCGTCGCGCGCGCTCAGCTGCTCGGTGTTCGATGGTGTGTAGTTGTCCACGATCTTCGTCGCGCTCGAATCGATCGCGATCGCAGCGTCGCCCCAATTCGTGCGTCCATCCCAGAGGCCGTTGCCGGTCGCGACGAAGATGTCTCCCGTGACCGTATCGATCACGGCCCCCGCCCTTCCCCAGATCGCATTCCCACTCTCGGCGCACGAGTGCGGATCGATCAGCTGCAGTCTGTCGCTGCACAGCGAGTTCCA
>DATARP010000142.1:0-3741 GCA_036264075.1 Gemmatimonadaceae bacterium | reverse complement strand
GCGAAATTCGACGGCGGAGAGCATTCACTCAACATCGACGGCGACGTCACCGTCGACGACAGACTCTCCGGCCGCAGCCGGCTGATCGGAAAGGGCTTGATGGGATTGGCGCTCGGGATCTTCAACGCTCGCGATCTCCGCGTCAGAATGGCGCCGCTGCAGATGGGTCTCGCCAAGGCGATTGCGCCATCGATCAAGATCGGTGGAACTCTCACCGGGCTCGTGACTCTGAATGGAACGACAGCGGGCATCATGATGGCTCAGGGCGACGTGACGCACGTCGAGCGCGGCTCGATTTCACGCGCGACCGGACGCTTTGCCATGCGGGCAAAGGGGCTTCCCTGGTACGACGTCGACGCACGGATGCACCCCCTCTCCCTCGTAACGCTCGGCAGATTCATGCCGACGGTGGGGTTGAGAGGCAGCGCCAGCGGACCGATGAAGCTCAAGGGTCCGATCAACGATCTCGCGATAAATACTCAGCTCACTTTCCCCGACGGCGGATTTCTCGACTTGCGCGGCACGCTGGATCTGGCCAGCAAGACGACCGGCTACAACCTGGATTTCGTCACCAAGTTGTTCAACGCCAACGCCGTCGTCGCCAAGGCACCGACGACTTCGCTCAACGCGGTTGGATCAGCGCGTGGCCGCGGTTTCGATCCGGCGACGATGCAGGCGCAGCTGACCGCAAACGTGAGCACGTCGACCATCGACACGCTGCTCGTCGATCGCGCGAACGTAAAGCTGGCGGCGGCCAATGGCATGGCGCGCATCGATACGCTGGCGGTGGAGCTGCCGCAGGGAATCGTCGAAGCGAAGGGAACGTTCGGGCTCGCGCCCGGGAGCACCGGCACGCTCAGCTATCACGTCGCCATCGATTCGCTCTCGCGCATAGCAGGACTCATTTCGAAAGACACAGGCGTGGTTGCTCCGCGACCGGGAATTCTCCAGAGTCGAATCGCGCGCGCCAAGGCGGATTCGGTGAGAATCGCGCGCGCCACTGAAGTCGAGCGCGCAGTGACTGGGAAGAAGCTCCCGACATTTGCGGTCGACACGCCGAAGACCGTGCGCAAGAACGAGCTCTCCGGGTCCGCGAAAGCGGACGGCGTGGCGACCGGCAACATAAGGAATTTCAGTCTCAAGGGAACTGCATCGGGATCCAACATCGTCGCCCGCGGCAATACGGTCGGCTCGTTCGTCGCCGATTATGACTGGATCAATGCGAGAACGCCTCAGTCGAAGGTGTCGGTCAATGCAAAGGCGATCGAGCTCAACGCGGCCGGCTTCAACCTCGACACTGTCGCCGCCAAGCTCACCTATCAGAAGCCGAACGGGACGCTGCAGATACTCGTCAGCGAGGAGAATTCGCAGCAGTATACCGCTGAAGCCGCGTTCACCCTGAACAAGATCAGAAACGAGCTTCATCTCAATAACCTGAGAATGCAGTTCGACACCAGCAGCGTCTGGGCGAGCACGCATGCCTCGACGCTTCACTGGGGGCAGGCGGGGATCGACGTCGACAGTCTCGAGCTGAGGAACGGAGCCAATGGCCGGATCTACGTCAACGGCCAGCTGCCGAAGCAGGGGAACGCGAATCTGGACATCGCCGTCGACAACCTGAACATCGGCGACGTCATCGCTCTGACACAGAGCAGCATCAACGCGAAGGGACTCGTGTCGTTCAACGTGCACGGAACCGGAACGCTCGAGAATCCGCAGTTCAAGGGCGCGTTCGGCGGCACCAACTTGTTATACAACGGCACGACGCTGCCCGAGGTGCACGGCAACGTCAATTACGCCAATCAGACTTTGACGGGGCACGCTGAAGCGATGAGACCCGGCCAGCCTCCGTTCCTCGTCGCAGACGGCACGGTTCCAATAAATCTCGCGCTCTCCGGTGTTACGGGATCCCGCTTCCCCGCCGACAGGCAGATCGCGCTCAACATCACCGCCGACAGTTTGCCGCTTGACATGATGCCGCAGCTCAGCGATTACGTGTCGAACGTGCACGGTCAGGCGAGCGGTTCGTTCAAGCTGGCTGGCAGCATCAACAAGCCCCAGCTCACGGGCCAGTTCCAGATGCACAAGGGACAAGCCCGCGTGGTTTTGGCGGGCATCAATCTGAATCAGATCGAAGCGTCGATCCGGATGTTGGGCGACACCGTCGTGATCGACTCGATCTCTGCCAACAACAAGGGTCGCATTCTTCTCACCGGCGGAATCGGACTGCGGCCGCTCACCGCTCCCAGCTTCGATCTCAAGCTGTTCACGTCGGGGGCGCAGGTACTCAACAACGATCGTGGGCAACTCGTCGTGGGCGCCAACCTCGCCATGGTCGGCCCGTTCAAGAGCGCGCACGTCACCGGAGATGTGCGCCTCCGTCAGGGAGTGATCTACATCCCTCCGTCGGACAACAAGAATCTCGTTGGAGCCGGCGACCCTGCCCTGTTCAACGTTCTCGACACGGCGGTCATGGCGAGCCGAGAGCTGTTTCCATCGCAATCGCCGCTGCTCGCAAACTTGATGATGGATGTGAATCTGAGCATCGACCACGACGTCTTTGTCCGCTCGCGCGAGGCGAATATCGAGATCTACAGCGACGAGCCACTTGGTGTGCATGTCAATCGCGCCAAGGAGACTCTGGTCCTGGACGGCGTGATCCTGACGGAGCGCGGCGAGTATGTCTTCATGACGCGCAGATTCACGGTCAAGCGCGGATCGGCGACGTTCATCAATTCGACGGAGCTGAATCCGATTCTGCAGGCGACAGGCGGATACGAGGTGAGGCAGCCGAGCCGAGAGGCGATCAATATTCAGATCGCCGTCGGTGGAACGCTGAGAAATCCCAACATCTCTCTCACGAGCGACGCGCAGCCGCCGATTCCGCAGAGCGATCTTCTCAGCTATCTCGCGTTCGGACAGTCATCGAGCTCACTCATCCAGCTCGAAGGCTCGGGCCTCACAAACGGCGGTGGTGGAACCAATCTGGTGGGCGCTGGCGCCGCGCTGGCGAGCCGTCAGCTCGCGGGTGTGGCACTTGGTGTCGCCGCCGACCAGATCGCCGGCAGCGCGGCACGCTCGCTCGGCGCCGACGTGTTTACGATCACTCCCGCGGACGTGCAGACCGACGTCGGCAACTTCCTGCGCGGGACGCAATTCGAGTTCGGGAAGTACGTCAAGCCGCACACTTTCGTGGCGGTGAAATCTCCGCTCGATCCGCAGGGCCTGGCCCGCCCGGGCGTGCAGGTCGTGCACCGTTTCGGAGGCACGCGCGGATATCGCCTCGAGACCGGCCTCGATACCCGGTACCTCCTGCGAGAGCCGACCCTCTCGCGCGATCAGAACATCCTGACGACAAGCGCGTTCGGAGCGTTCCTGATCAGAGAGTGGCGATTCTAGCTCCGTTCGCTCTGGCATTTATCTAATTCAGAACTGCGCACGGGCCGACATCTAGGACAAGGGGGGGGGTACGGATGCTCCTTGTCCTTGATGCCACTCGAAGCGGGAGCAGAAGGTCTGGCCGCCCCCGTGACAATCCCTTAGCGTTCGCCATATGTGCGGGCGCGCGACGGTCATCAATCCCGACGGGATAACAGAGAAGGTCTACGGCTTCACCCGGAAGTTCGTGCCGAGCGACTGGAAGCCGCGCTACAACCTGAATCCGCACGAAGACATCCCGGCCGTCTACTACGATCCGTTCCTGCGCGAGAAGGTTCTCCGGACGATGCACTGGAACTTGAT
>DATARP010000106.1:0-3134 GCA_036264075.1 Gemmatimonadaceae bacterium | reverse complement strand
TGGCCCGGCCGGCGTCGGTCTTCACCGCGCGTACTGGGATCTGCGCGGGCGGCCCAAGCCATTGGGTCCAGCCGGCGTGAGAGACAGTATCGTTGCCGCCCGCGTGAGACGTCAGCGCGAAGATTCGCTCCGCGCCGCGCGCGGTTCAGACACGACCGGCGGTGCGGCCCGGGTTCTTGCGCAGGGTGCCGATACCGCCGGCATCGGCGCGATGCGCGACAGCATGGCGGCGATGCGTTCCCGCGGCGATACTGCCGCCATGCGTGCGCTGCGGGAGCGAATGCAAGCGCGCGGCGTTCTTGCCGGAGGAGGCAGGCGCGGACAAGGCGGGGGTGGCGGTGGCGGTGGCGCGCCGGGAGAAATAAATCTCCGACCCGCTGAAGCCCTGATCGGAGGCGGGGGCGGTGGTGGCGGTGAGGGGGGTGGTGGCGGCGGAGGATTTTTCGGTGGCGGCCGGGTGGGAAATCTGGTCGACCCGGGAGATTACATGGTGACGATCAACGCCGGCGGCCAGACCATGCGGCAGGTGGTGCACGTCGAGCGCGTTAGCGACATAATCAACGTCGATTTCGGCCCCGAACAGGACGATGGGGGTGGCGCAGATCCCAACGATCCTTGACGTCTGTCCGCGAACACGGAAAAAACTCCGGCTGCAACGGCCGGAGTTGTTTTGATGCGCCGAAATGCGGTGAGTTGCTGCAGCGATAAGATGACACTTTGTACTCCATCAGACATTGTACAGATCAAGCGCGCGTGTAACGTGATTGCAACGGTGTGCATCAATCCGCACAGCTCGCGCGTACTACGACTTGAGATTGTGATGTTCAACGTCTTTGCTATTGCGCATTCTTGAACGTGCTTTAGTGTGGGTTATCAGTCAGCCATCTGTGACGGCAAAGCTGTGTAGCTAGAACTCTCACGTCCGGACAATCGCGTTTTGACAGCGCCGTTTCCCAGCAGCTCAGATTTCGATCGTTTTTCCGGTGAGCTGCATGCGCGAGATGACTCGCGCCGACACATGCCGACACCGGCTGAAGAACGCGAGCGCTATCACACTCTCTTTCAGCTGGCGCCGGACCCTTACCTGGTGACAGACCAGAAAGGAATCATCGAGGAAGCGAACGCCGCTGCCGGCGAGCTGTTCGGAATTCCGAGCGCGCATCTCGTGAGGAAGTCCTTTTTCTCATATCTGGACACCAGCGCGCGAGCGGAGCTCGAGCACGAGCTTGACGGGTTGCGCTCCTCCGGTCGCTTGGACAAATGGGCTCTTTCGATCGAGGCAGGCGACGGGCGAACGGTTCCGATGGAGGCGACAGCCTCCCGCGCTGGGCAGGCATCGATCTGCTGGTTGCTGAGGGATGCGACCTCGCGGCGCGCTTCGGAAGACAGCGTCCACGCGCTCAACCGGTCACTTAACGCGCGCGTGGCGCAGCGCACACGCGAGCTCGAGGTTGCGCTCGAAGGAGAGCAATCCGCCCGCAAGGAAGCCGAGGCCGCGAACCGGATCAAGACCGAACTTTTTGCGCGGCTGAGTCACGAATTCCGGACGCCGCTCCACGCGGTATCAGGCTATCTCGAGATTCTCGAGCAGAACATCCACGGCGTGCTAACCGCCGACCAGCGTCGAGATGTGTCGCGAATCCACCAGGCGCAGGAGCACCTGATAACGCTCGTGAACATGATCCTCGATTTCGCCAAGCTCGAGAGCGGACCTATCGAGCTGTCGATGGCGGAGATCCCGGTCGAGGAGACTCTCCGCGCCGCGGAGACACTGGTTGCGCCGCAGTGCGCGAAAAAGGGAATCGTGTATACGCACCATGCTGGCGACGCAACCGTCACCGTGTTCGCCGACCGGGAGAAGGTGCAGCAGATCGTTCTCAACCTTCTTGCGAACGCGATGAGGTTCACGCCGTCCGGCGGATCGGTGGATCTCGATTGGCGGATCGAGAACGACCAGCTGCTCGTGCACGTGCGCGATACGGGACCGGGTATCCCCCATGACAAAACGGAGCAGATCTTCGAGCCGTTCGTGCAGCTGCGCGCTCCGGGATCCGTGCCAAACGGTGGCACGGGTCTGGGCCTGGCGATCAGCCGCGATCTGGCGCGGGCCATGGGCGGAGACGTGCGTGTCACGAGCGCTCTCGGAACCGGGTCGGTCTTCACGCTCATCCTCTCCCTTCGGAAACACGCCGGGTCGAAGCTTTCAGCGCCGAAGATCGGCAGTTAGTTTCCTGAGAGTCCCGCGCACTTCGGAGCCAACATTGCAGCAATCAACCGCGGCGCTCTACGATCTCGTAGAAGACCCGTCCGTCTTCATCAAGCAGGATTGGAATTCCTACACGGCCGAGGACCACGACGTGTGGGGCCTTCTCTACGAGCGCCGGATGAAGGAGCTGCGCAAGAACGGCAGCCGGATCTTCCTCAAAGGTGCCGACACGATCGGCCTGAAGCGGGAGACGGTGCCCGATCTTGCGGAGGTGAACAAGCGGCTGGCGCCCCCGACGGGCTGGGAAGCTGTGCCCGTGTCCGGCTACATCCCGGCCAAGAGCTTCTTTCAGTGCCTGTCGCTGCGAAAGTTTCCGACGACGGTGACGATAAGAAAGCGGGATCAGCTCGACTACCTGCCGGAGCCCGACATCTTCCACGATGTCTTTGGACACGTCCCGCTCCATGCGGATCCGGTGTTTGCAGATTTTCTCCAGCACTACGGGCAGGTCGCCGCTGCCGCGGACAACGAGGAAGACACGACGCGGATGGCGCGGCTGTTCTGGTTCACGGTTGAGTTCGGGCTCATCCGCGAGGACAATCAGATCAAAGTCTACGGTTCGGGACTGATCTCCTCGCACGGCGACGCGGCCAATGCCTTGGGTCCGAAATGCGACCGCCGCCCGTTCTCGCTCGACGCGGTGTTCAACCAGCACTTCGAGATCGACCACTTCCAGGACGTTCTCTTCGTCACGGAGTCCTTCGACCAGCTCTACCAGGCGGTGGAAGAAGCGGGTCGCAGAATCGGCACGATCCGCTAGGACGCGGGCGCCGCGCGGCGTAGGGGAAACGTCGTCACGAGTGTCTTCTCAGAGGTTGACCGAGCGAACGTCGTCGAGGAACGCGATCAGCGACGACAGATCCTGGGA
>DATARP010000074.1:0-3318 GCA_036264075.1 Gemmatimonadaceae bacterium | reverse complement strand
TGCCAGGCGAACGAGACGACGATCGCGGTGATGACGAAGGCGTAGGAGAAGACGATTGTCTTGGAGCGGACGCGGACGCGCATGTTCGATCGAACAGCGCCGCGTCCGCGTTCATTCGTGCGTCGGCTCGCGTCCGAAGTTGCGGTAGACCAGCGGCCGATTCGGATCGGCCACCCGCTCGGGACGCACGCTCTCACGGAGCACTCCTTCGAGCTGCTTTGCGTCGAACGGCTTCATGAGGACGGCGAAAACGTCGGCCTTCGCCAGTGTCTTGAGCAGCGGCGCGCTGATGGCCCCCGTCGTCAACGCGATCACCTCGCAGCCGGAGTTTCTTCCGCGGACCGACCGGAGCGTCTCGAGTCCGTCCGAGTAAAGGCCAACGTCGAGCAGGACGACGTCGAACGTCTCGGTGTTCAAAGCTTCCACCGTGGCGTCGGAATCATGGGCCACCGTGATGTGGCAGTCGGGCAGTTGCCGGGCAACCACTTCCAGAAGCGAAGCGACCGCCGCGTCGCGTTCGGCGATGAGAATCCGGATCACTTGTCCCACCAGAACAGCAAATCAGATACCTTTTTTGGCACTCAGTGCGGGAAGGGAAGCTTCCAGAAGAACTGCGCGATGCGAACCGCAAGCGGGTCAGGCACCGAGGTACCCGCTTCATTCAACTGCTGGACCTCGTCGTTAATTCGGGCGAGCTCTCCGCCGTCGACCCAGAAGCTTTGGCAGCTCCGGCAGTAGTCGAGGATGATCGAAGTGTCGACGTTGAAGTCGACCTTGACCATCGCGCTGTCGTCCCGAGGACAGTGGATCGTGCCGTATTTGTCGGCGTGTTGCGCTGAATCGAGGTCGACGGTCGAGTATTCGAGATCGCCGGGAGTCGGGTCGGCGACCTGATTCAACTGTCCGTGCGCGAGCAACATGCCGCCGCAGGTCGGGCAGGTGTCGACGGACGTACGGTGGATCTCCTTCTTCTCGAGAGGAGAGTGATCGTGCGGGCAGTTCATGAACGCGCAGTATAGAGGCAGCAACGCTTCCTACTGCGCGAAGGGAAACACTGTGCCCTAGTCGGGCAGCACGATGCTCGCCCACGGGAGCTTGCGGACGGCGAGGATTTTCGCGTCGAGCTCGTCCTGGGTTGCAGACGCGCCGAGCTCTCGGCGTACGTACGACATCTCGGTCGAGACGAGCTTCGTCTTCAGCAGCCGCGTCGAGGCCTTCCGGATGTTCGCGTCCGTGACAGACACCTTCGATTCTCGCTTTGAGATTTTGAGCACGCCGGTCATGTCATTCTCCATTCTGAGCACCCCTTGATTGAAAGGAGGAGCGCGCCGCCTGGCGCGCTCCTCAAAGTGTGTGATTAGGCTGTCGGTGCGGCGGAGCTGGTCTTGCGCGGTCTTGCCTCGCCGAGCTTGAGCGCCTTACCCGAGACTTCGCGGCCGTTCATGCCGGTGATGACGGCGTTCGCCTGGTCATCGGTCGCAAATTCGGCGAAGGCGTAACCCTTCGAAACGCCGGCCTGATCCTTCACGATCTCGAGGGAGGTCGGTGGCGCGATCGGCGTGATCATCTCGCTGAGCTCCGTGTCGGTCACGGTCGTGGGCAGATTTCCAATGTGTAGTTTCATGAATGCTCCTCGTTCGCCGGGAGCACGGTTCAGGCAGCTCGAGCAGAGCGCTGGTCGTACTTGGTGGTCGAACCTTGGGTTGACTAAGGTAGGTGGGTCCAGATCGGAAGACTTAGTTCGACCGTGCTGGTAACTGAGGAGTGCCCGTCAGCGGATCCAGTATACACGCTATGCGTGCAGCACCGCCGTCTCTTTCGAGAACGTCCCGCGCAGAGCGGGTCGGGGGCGAAGAGAAGTGGACCTATACCGTCTCCAGAGACGAGGCGATCGGCTGTAACGCTTTGCCCAACCATGTGTACGGCGCGATGTGGACGAGGCCAGCACGCTCGAACGTCTTGCGATACCACGCGGCGGGGCGGCTGATCAGCCCGTCCAGATCGCCGATGATGTCGTCTTCTTTCGTGAGGGCCTCGAGGAATGCGATCCCGTCGCAGAGCCGGACGATCTCACGAAGACCATCCCTGATCTCCGCTTCTTCGACGTAATGGAGAACGTCGGAGCAGATGACGAGGTCGAACTTCTGCGTCAGATGCAGCGACGGCAGCTCTCCGAACGAGGCGCGCCGGATGTTGCGCGCTTTCCCGAACTGCCGCACGACATAGGAGCTGGAGTCGAGGCCGAGGTAACGGACGCGCGGACGCATGGCCCGGAGGTGCAGCAGCCACTGCCCCTCGCCGCATCCGACGTCGAGCACCGAGCGGATGCTCCGCTGCAGGAAATACTCTGCCACCCCGACCGCGAGGACGACCTTCCGGCGCACTTCCGCCGGCGCGTTCACCCGCTCATCGCGGTACCACTTGTCGAAATAGGCGCGGTCGTAGCGTTTCATGGCGGTGTGCGTTAAGCGTTATGCGTTATGCGGGGAAGAAGAGCAACCGCTACGACGCGTAACGCATAACGGGTAACGCATACCGCTACCGCCGCGGCCTTCGTTCGCGCTCCAAATACTCGGCGGGGATCATCTGGAACTCGGTCACACCGTACGTGGACAGTTCTTCGGCCGTCAGGCCATCCGCCCGCAGCAAACCTTCGATCTCGTCGGTTCGACCCTCGAGCTCCCAACCGGTCCAGATCTCGGCGTCGCTGTATGGGCGGAGAGAGATCTTTTGCAGATATCGCCCCATTGCGAACCCCGGCTTCCCGATGCGAAGATTCTACATCTTCGAAATCACGGTATTGCCAAAGCATGGGTACCAATGTAATCTCTCGGTGCCGGGAATGGGGCAGTGCGTTCGGGCCTGACCATCTCTCTCGTGCTGCTCCGCCCGGTGTACCCGGCCCGAACGCGAGAACGATATGACCGATAGCCAGCGTGTTCTCGACGCCATCCGGCGTCTTGTCCGTCATTTGCGGGTGGCCGATCGTGCAGCTCAGACCGAGCTGGGGCTCTCCGCCGCGCAGCTCTTCGTCCTGAGCGAGCTCGGAAAGACCCCCGCCATCTCCCTCGGCGAGCTCGCCGAGCGGACGCACACCGACCAGAGCTCGGTCTCGGTGGTCGTGGCGCGCCTGGTCGATGCCGGGCTCGTCCAGCGCGAGCGCGCCGGCGAAGACGCCCGCCGTCTCGAGCTGTCGCTCACGCGCGCCGGCCGCAGCGTCGTGCAGCGGGCTCCGACGGTCATGCAGGAGAAGATCTTGAACGCAGTGGGGACGATGCCGGCGGCGGAGCAGAAGCGCTTCGCCGACAGCTTCAAAAG
>DATARP010000063.1:0-13895 GCA_036264075.1 Gemmatimonadaceae bacterium | reverse complement strand
CGGATCGTGTTGACGGCAGCTTCGGATAGTCCGAGATAGCGGACCTTTCCTGCGCGAACGAGGTCGGCCATTGCGCCAACGGTGTCCTCGATCGGCGTGTTCGGATCGACGCGGTGCTGGTAGTAAAGGTCGATCGTTTCGACGCCCAGTCTCTTGAGAGATCCCTCGCAAGCCTGCTTCACGTATTCCGGCCGGCCGTTGATGCTTCGCTTGGTCGGATCCTTTGCGTCACGCACGTTGCCGAATTTGGTGGCGATGATGATGCGATCACGCTTTCCCTTGATAGCCCGGCCCACCAGCTCTTCATTTTTGAATGGGCCGTACATGTCCGCGGTGTCGAGCATGTCGATGCCCAGCTCGATCGCGCGGTGGATGGTGGCAATCGATTCCTTCTCGTTGCTGGGACCGTAGAACTCGGACATCCCCATACAACCCAGTCCGATCGGAGAGATCTGGAGGCCCTGGGATCCAAGGCGGCGTTTCTTCGAAATAGTGGTGGGATTCATCGACAATTCCTGAATGCGTGCAGATAAAGAGTCACCGGAACAGATGCGCCCGGAACGTTGCGAATGCAAGCGGTTTTATCCGAACTGCCATTATTCCACGACAAGGTGATAGCGGTTGAGTCACGCTGCTATCACTCTTATGCGTATGCCGACTTCCCTGGGCGCGCGGAATGTCTCCCATCGATTTGGAAATCTCGTCGCGCTCGATGACGTCAGTATCGACGTTCCGGCGGGGAAGGCGGTAGCGCTGGTCGGAGAAAGCGGGTCGGGAAAAACCACACTGCTTCGCTGCTTCAATCGACTGGTCGAGCCGGAGCGGGGGAAAGTGAAAGTCGGAGACAAGGATGTTCGCACTCAGCCCGCCGTTTCCCTGCGAAGGGAAATGGGCTACGTGCAGCAACACGGTGGCTTGCTGCCGCACTGGCGGGTACTGAGGAATGTCGCGCTCGTTCCGACGCTCCGCGGAATGAATGACGCTGACGACGCAGCCCGGAACGCACTGGAGCTGGTGGGACTTCCGGCGACGGAATTCGGCCCGCGCTTTCCGCATGAATTGTCGGGAGGCCAGCGCCAACGTGTGGCTCTGGCGCGCGCCGTCGCAGCGCGACCTGGTGTCGTGCTGCTCGACGAGCCGTTTGGTGCCCTCGATGCAATCTCGCGCGCTGAGCTTCAGGAGACGTTCGACGCGCTGCGCCTGGACCTTTCAGTGACGACTCTGCTCGTTACGCACGATCTTGCTGAGGCCGGTCGCCTTGCCGACGAAGTGGTGGTGATGAGAAAGGGACGAGTCGAGCAGAGCGGGACCATGCGGACTCTCATCTCGGCGCCCGCTACTGAGTACGTTGCGAGGCTAATCGAGCGCGCCCGTGCCGGCCTCGAGGCACTACGAGCATGAGCAGAACGTTGAGACTCGGGATTTTCCTCTACGTCGCGATATTCGCGCGAATGGCGATCGCACAATCGCAGACAGCTGCGACAAAACCAGGCGGCCAGCGCGTCGTCGTGGCGTCCAAACCGTTTGGAGAGTCGTATCTGCTCTGCGAGATGTTCGCGCAGCTGCTCGAGTCGCACGGCTTTTCGGTGGATCGTCGTCCCGGACTTGGCGCTACCGAGATTGCCTTTGGCGCACTTCGCGCCGGTGCCATCGATGTCTATCCCGAATACACGGGCACTGGCCTGGTCGCTGTCCTCCACGACTCTCTTCCGGATTCGATCGCCGCAGATCCGCGCAGAGTGTTCGCCCACGTCGCCCGACGATTTGCCGAGGTGTATCGCGTTCGCTGGCTGCCGCCACTCGGATTCCAGAACACGTACGCGGTCGCCGTCACCCGTCAGACCGCCGAGCGGTATCATCTTCGCACGCTGACCGATCTCGCACGCGAGAGCCAGCACCTGACGGCCGGATTGACCGCGGATTTCATCGGCCGCAGAGATGGGCTTGTCGGACTGGAGCGAGCCTATGGAATTCATCCACGCGCGGTTCGGCCACTCGCTCCCGCGGTGAAATATCAGGCGCTCGCGTCGGGAGCCGTGGATGTGATCGATGGATACTCAACCGACGGGCTGCTCTCGAAATACGATCTCGTCACTCTCGTCGACGACCGCCATTTCTTTCCGCCCTACGAAGCGGCCGCACTAGTCTCCGGTCGCCTGGAGCAGCGATTGCCGAACGCTGTTGCGACGCTCACGCTGTTGAGTGGACGACTCGACGAGCAGACGATGCGCAAGCTCAATCGGCGGGTAGAGGTGAACGGAGAAGACGTGCGACGCGTCGCTGGCGACGAGCTTACAGCTCTCGGGCTCCTCGGACTGACAGAAGTCGCGGGAAGGCCATCAACAGAACCGCACGTCGGATTCGCGCGCTACATGTGGGACCGGCGCGCCACTATTGTGGCGTTGACCGGCCGTCATCTTCTCCTCGTGGGGCTGGCGCTGTTGGCCGCCGTGATCCTGGCAGTGCCTCTCGGCTTGGCGCTCGAGCGAACACGGCCTTTGGCGGAACCTGCAATCGGCGCGCTCGGAGTCCTGCAGACCATTCCGAGCATCGCACTTCTCGCCTTCATGATTCCCCTGCTCGGGGTGGGTATCGTTCCGGCTCTGGTTGCACTCTGGCTGTATGCGCTCTATCCGATTGCGCGAGGAACGTATACGGGCGTGCGCGATGCGGACCCCGAAGCAGTTTCTGCCGCCGAGGCTCTTGGGACTACTCCGGTGCAGCGACTGATGTGGGTGCGACTTCCTTTGGCCGCCCCGGTGCTAATGGCCGGGATACGCACGGCGGCGGTCATCACAGTTGGAGCAGCGACGCTTGCCGCATTCATTGGCGCGGGAGGTCTGGGCGAGCCAATCGTTGCGGGCCTGGCTCTCGCGGATACGCGAATGATTCTCTCTGGTGCCCTGCCCGCTGCAGCGCTCGCGCTAGCTGTCGACGGCGTGCTCGGAGTGGTGGAACGACTCGTCGCTCCGGCTCACCGCCGGGTCAGAATCTGGCAGCGGCGAATCCAAACTTCCGTCTAACTCTGGATCGCCAGCGCTCGACAGGCTGAAACCGCGGAGTCGATGAACTCGCGGACCTGCCACTCCTGCTTGGAAGCACCCTCGAGCCGCGATCCGGTCAGGACTGCTCCCATCCAGTCTCGAGTGTGCCATGTCCCACGTCCCCAGAGCGGTCGTGATCTGGCTTGGGCAGCAGACGGGTGCGGATCCATGCTGACATAGAAGTACGGCTCGGCGTAATAGTGGTCGCCGGGCTCCAAACCCACTCCGATCGTATGCTCCGGCGCGACGGGTATGAGCGTCGCGATGTCGAAGGCGTGCGGCCAGCACCTGACCTCGCTGGCGTCGTGAATCGATCGAGCGAGGGAGCCGAGTATGGATGCACCGTTCGCGAACCACTTCGAGAGCTCCTCGAACTGCGACCTCTCACTTGCGTCGAAGGAGTCGCCCAGCACAACCGAATGCGCTGGAACCTCGTAATCACGCTTCAACGTATATCGGGCGGCATCGATGCCGAGTGGTGCGATCTGTTCCCGGATCCACTGGGTGGCCTCGACGATGGTGCGGCCATGCAAACGGTAGCGCGCGATCGGCTGGTCCTTTTCCGCGATGATCAGCAAAGTGAGGTCGGCCGGTTTGACGCCAACTCGGAATGGCCTGCGGCCCGGAATCACTCGGGAAGCAAGCGCCGAGAGAGTGGGTGCCCATTCAAGATTCGTATGACTGTCGTCGGGGCGGCGCTCGAGAAAGGAGATTCCCGCGGCGGCTGCAAATTGCGCCGCATGGTGCAGCTGCAGACGCGAGTCGGAGAGGTGCGCGCTCTCTTCAGGACGGACCGCTTGCCAGGTCCTGGTGTTGGAGGATTTGGTGCGTGATTGCTGCGGTTGAAGTTCCACAAATAAATCCAGTCAGAAGCTTCTCCAGCATACGAGCACTCACGGTCGTCCACAAGAAGAGAGAGCGACGGCTCGCGCACCGTACATTCACGCTCCCGCTCAGCTTCCGCGCTATGCCACACGTTTATCACAAATGAAGCTGTTTGACGGCCGACCTCTTGAGCTAAGCCGCATCCGCCATCGGCTGGCTACGAACTGCTGCCGCATGAAATCGTCCGTAGGTGAAGTAGATCGTCAGCCCAACGGCGAGCCAAACGAAGAGCCTGATCCAGGTCGGCAGCGGCAATCCTGTCATCAGGTAAAGGCAGATCAGGGTGCCGACGATCGGGACCCACGGCATTCCCGGAGTTCTGAACGGCCGTGCCGTGTCCGGCGCAGTCTTCCTCAGGATCAGCACGCCCGTGCAAACGATGGCGAATGCGAGCAGCGTTCCCATGCTCACGAGAAGCCCGAGGACTGAAATCGGGAAAAGGCCCGACGCGATTGCGACGACTATTCCAGTGATGATGGTGGTCACGTGTGGCGTGCGAAAGCGCGGATGCAGCTTCGCGAAAAGCGGGGGCAGCAGGCCGTCCCTGCTCATGGAGTAGAAGATTCGCGACTGCGCGAGCATGTTCACCAGTATCACGCTCGACAGGCCGCAGATCGCGCCAACACTGATGATGGGTGGAAGCCATCTCACTCCCGTCGCCTGTGCGGCGAAAGCGAGCGGGGACGCCACGTTGAGCTTCGGGTACGGAACGAGCCCGGTCATCACCAGGCCGACCGCGATGTAAATCAGAGTACAGATCGCGAGCGAGGCGAGAATGCCGATCGGGATGTCTCGGCCCGGATTCTTTGCTTCCTGTGATGCGGTGGAGACGGCGTCGAAGCCGATATAGGCGAAGAAGATGATTCCAGCGCCGCGGAGAATCCCGCTCCAGCCGAACGATCCGAACTGGCCAGTGTTGGGCGGGATGAATGGATGGAAGTTCGAGCCGCTGGTGTATCGCACTCCCACACCGACGAAGAGCGCGAGAACAGCAATCTTCAGGATGACGATGATTGTGTTCACGCGCGCGGATTCGCGGATGCCGATGACGAGAAGCGCGGTAACTGCCAGGCACACTACGACGGCGGGCAGGTTGAAAAGCGCGGTTACTGAAGTTCCGTCGGCCAGCATGATCTGACTGCCCGGAGAGCCGGTAAGCTGCGCAGGAATCGTGATACCCATCTCTCCGAGCAGCGTAACCGCATAGGCAGACCAGCCAACTGCGACAGTGGAGGAGCTGAGGGAGTACTCCAGAACCAGATCCCAGCCGATGATCCAGGCGATGAGCTCGCCCATGGTGGCGTAGGCGTACGTGTAGGCACTTCCAGCCACAGGGATCATGCTCGCCAGCTCCGCGTAGCAGAGTCCGGCGAATGCGCAGGCGATTCCGGCCAGCACCATCGAGATGATGAGCGCGGGTCCTGCGTGCTGCGAGGCGACGACGCCACTCAGGACGAATATTCCGGTTCCGATGACGGCGCCGATGCCGAGGGTGACGAGGGCAAGCGAGCCGAGCTCGCGCCGGAGAGTTCCAGAGCCCGCTTCATCTAGCAGCGACGCCATGTCCTTCCTGATGAAGAGCGACATTCAGCCTCCTAATTGGATGCGGATTTGTATACAAATAACAGGCCCAGAATACTTCCCGACCCTGGGAAGGCGCAAGGACTGCCCGGTGGAAGGCCCAGTGGGCGTTATATTGGCCGCATAATGCCGAGGCGATCTGCACCGAAACCGAAAGCCGCGTCGCCGGGACGACGCGCAGCTGGTGCGTCCGAGCGAGCCAACCGACTGTACGATTCGCTGCGCGGGATGATCGTTCGGGGACAGCTGGCTCCGGGCGCGAGAATCGTGGAGACGGAAGTCGCCGAGCGTTTCGGGGTGAGCAGAACGCCGGTTCGCGCTGCGTTCCAGCGGCTCGAGCGGGAGGGGTACGTGACCGCGTCCACCACCCACCAGGCCCGAATGACGGTCGCTCCCCTCACCAGGGAAGACGTTCAGGAGCTGCTCGAGATCGTCGCTGAGCTGGAGGGACTCGCCGCCCGCAGCGCCGCGCGGCTCACTGATGCGCAAAGAGAGCGTCTGGCGGCGGATCTCGACGTATTGAATTCAGAATTTCGGCGTGCGGCATCCGCCCGCGGCGCGCAGCCGGGAAAGCTCTACGAGCTGGACGAGAAATTTCACAGGCGCTACGTGGAAGCCGGCGCGGGCGCGCGGCTTCGGTCACTCCACGAGGCCGTGAAGCCGCAGGCGGAGCGCTACATCAGGATGTACATCGCACTGTTGCTCGACACCGTTCCAACGGCGGGAACCGAGCACGACGCGATCGTGGATGCGATCCGGACCGGTAACGCGGCCGCCGCGCAGCGCGCCGTTCAGACCAATTGGCGACACGCAGCCGACCGACTCGTTCGCGCTATCGATGTCATGGGCGAGCAGGGGAACTGGTAGCTGCCTTGCGGAAATCCCCTTTCGCTGCAGGATAGAGCATACATGCCGATCACCAATCCGACACACTAGCCAGAGGGTAGATCACCATGGCCATGCGCAAGACTCCCCGGAGAACGAAGAAGGCCGACAGCAAGAAGGCTGGTATCGCCAAGAAGATCATCGCGGTAGTCGGTGCCACCGGCGCTCAGGGAGGCGGACTTGCCCGCGCCATCCTCGATGACAAGAACGGCTCATTCACAGTTCGCGCTCTCACCCGCAACGTGAATTCCGATAAGGCAAAGGCCTTGGCCGATGCCGGAGCGGAAGTTGTCGCTGCGGACCTCGACGATGTAAAGAGTCTCAAGAAAGCGTTCGAGGGCGCGCACGGCGCTTTCTGCGTCACCAATTTCTGGGAGCACTTCAAGCCCGAAAAGGAGATCTCCCAGGCTCGCAACATGGCGCAGGCCGCGAAAGACGCGGGCGTCAAGCACGTCATCTGGTCGACCCTCGAAGACACACGCGAATCGATTCCGCTCTCCGACGACCGGATGCCTACGCTGATGGGCAAGTACAAGGTTCCGCATGCCGATGGAAAAGGCGAAGCCAACGTAATTTTCAGAGAGCTTGGAGTCCCGACCACATTTCTGCTGACGTCGTTTTACTGGGACAACTTCATCCACTTCGGAATGGGCCCGAAAAAAGGAGCCAATGGCAAGCTCTCCATCACATTTCCTCTGGGAGGGCGAAAGCTCGCTGGAATTGCAGCTGAGGACATCGGCAAAACCGCCTATGCGATCTTCGAGGACGGGGACGAGATGATCGGCAAGACGGTCGGCATCGCCGGCGGGCACCTCACCGGTGAGCAAATGGCGAAATCTCTGTCAAAAGCACTGGGACAGACAGTCACCTACAACGCCGTGTCCCCAGCTGCCTACAGGGCGTTCGGATTTCCGGGAGCCGATGACCTGGGCAACATGTTCCAGTTCAACAGCGACTTCGAGCAGGACTGCTGTGACGCGCGGAATATCAGCGAGACCAAGAGTCTGAATCCCGAGCTCCAGACCTTTGACCGGTGGCTTAGCGCGAACAAGTCGCGGATTCCACTCGGCTGACCAATCGAGATTCCGCTCGCTGACGGTCGCGCAGGCAGAGAACTAGGGCAGTCGCTCGGGGGATCTGGCTTGTTTCTTCTCGAGTGGCTGCGCTGCTCCGGTACCCAGTACCCGTGCCCCTTCGCCTTCCGTGAATAGCCGAGTGAGAAAGCGCTGACCTTCGCCGATCCTCTCGACTTCTACAGCGGTTGCTTCTACAGCCTGTTCCATTCTGGAGAGCCGGTCGGCAAACTCTCTCGGGAAAGAAGTGACCGCAGCCGCGCTTCGTTTCCATATCCGTCGCGCCAGCGCTATGGACAGGGGGAGGAGCACGATGAACATGAATATTCCGCTGAGCACGTAGACTTCTTCGGGTGGTCCCTGACTGATTGGCCGCGGCTGCTGCACAACCGCGCCCGGAATCGCCGCAGCCTGTGCGATTTGTGCAGAATTGCCGGCGAGCATCTGGTCAGCCGCTAGAGTCCGCGCGTCGATTTCCTTGAGCCTGGCCTCGAGCGGCGCCCGATCCGGGGAACCTGCGGGAATATCTTCGAGCTGACTGGTGATTTCTCGTCTCGATCCCTGAAGCTGGTCGATCTGGCTGTTCAACTCGTCGCGCTGGGCTTTGAGCCCTTCGTAGACAGCCGCCGCACTCGGCGCCGACCTGGCAGTACCCGCGACCACAGGAGCTGCGCTGGGAGTGGGAGTGGTTTGAGTCTTTGCCTGAACCAAGTTGTCCTCGATGCCGACGAATAATGCCGGCCCGATACCCGGACCGTAGGCTTAATCTACGAATCAACGGGCGCAATTTCTTCAGCTTGCCGCCAGCCTCGAAAAGAAACTACGCCGCCATCGCTACCAGCTGTCGTGCCCTCGACCGCTGCCATTCAATAAGGCCGGCGGCAGCGAGGGCGAAAAGGATTGCGTAGAGTCCGGCCGAAAGTGTCAGGTGTTTTTTCCAGAACAAAATTACGTAACCGATGTTGACGGCGATCCAGAGCCACCAGTTCTCGAGGACCTTCCTGGCGAGCAGCCAGTTGGCAACGAGGCTTGTCGTCGAGAGCGTTGCGTCGGCGTAAGGAGCCGCGGCGTTGGTCCAGCGCGCGAGGGCGGCACCGACGACCACGGACGTGATGGCGGTTCCAGCCAGCCACGCAGCGCGGCTTCGCCAGCTGAGCACGACTATCGGCGCGTCTCCCTGCCCACGCGCCCCGCCGTGCGCCCAGTACCACCAGCCGTAGATGTTCTGCACCACGTAAATCGGTTGGAGTGCAGCGTCTGCGTAGAGACGCGCGCGAATGAAAACGACCAGATACGCGAGTATTCCGACGATCGCGACGGGCCAGCAGCTGATCTTCTCTTTGATCGTGAGGACAATGCCGACAAGCGTCATGACGACGGCTACGGCTTCGATCGGATTCATGAGAGGCCGAATGTAGCCGAAATCATCCTTTCCACTATATCCTTTAGCCAATGAGACCACTCCCCTTTGTCTGGCCGTACGCGCTGGTTTTCTGGGCGATCTATGTGTGGGCCTTCCTTCCCGAATGGAAAGTTGTCCAGGGTGGCCGTGAAAGCGTGAAGGCCGGGAACTCGAAGGACGGCGGATCGCTCAAGGTGATACTCGCTGGAATGTGGATCGCGCTTCTCGTTGCTTATCCGCTTGCCTTCGTAAGAGCCTGGGCCTTTCCGCAGCGCTGGCAGCTACCGCTCTTCGTCGTCGGCGTCCTGTTGATCGTGCTCGGCAGCCTTCTCAGACGGTATTGCTTCCGCACGCTCGGCGAATATTTCACGGGAGATGTGAAGGCGAGGTCGGATCAACCCGTGATCACCGCAGGCCCGTATCGCTGGGTGAGACATCCCTCGTATACCGCCGGGATGATGATGTTCATCGGAATCGGTTTGGCGCTCGGAAGCTGGGCGAGCTTCGCGCTCCTCACCATTGCGACGATCGCGACTTATGGCTACAGGGTTGCCGTCGAAGAGCGGGTGCTCCTCGAAACTATCGGCGAGCCTTATGGCAATTACATGAAGGAGCGGAAGCGGTTCATACCGTACATCGTGTAGCGATCAGGCCACCGGGCGGGGATCCTGAACCCAGCGTACCAGCTGATCTTCGACTCCCATCGTGAGCCGACGGTATTCTTCCTTCATGAGCGGAGACGAAACGAGAAAATCCGCCGTCGCACGGTTGCAGGCCACGGGGATGTTGTAAACCACGGCGATGCGAAGGAGGGCCTTCACGTCCACGTCGTGCGGATGTGGCTCCAGTGGATCCGAGAAAAACACCACGAAGTCGATTCTTCCTTCAACGATTGCCGCTCCGACCTGCTGATCGCCGCCAAGTGGCCCACTGGCGAATCGGGTGATGTCGAGGCCAAGCTCGGACGCGAGGATCGCGCCCGTCGTGCCTGTTGCGAAGAGATCGTGGTGGAGAAGGACGCCCCGGTTGCAACGAGCCCAGTCGAGTAGATCGTGTTTGCGGTTGTCGTGCGCGATCATGGCGATGCGCTTTCGGGTGTTCATCAGGAGCAAACGGCGGCTTGGCACGAGGTACCTCGGCGAGGGTGTGCGTCCAATCTCGCGGCAGCGTGTGATGGTAGTGTCACCATATGGCCCGGGTTGAGTAACGTCTTCGCGGCCAGGCACTTGCACGCTGTGGGGAGTTGTTGCACTTCCTGACTGGATCAGACGGAGGCATGCAGATGAGACACTCTTGGATTGCCTTGTTGGGACTAACGATTTGCGCGGTATCTCTGGACGCCCAAGCTGTTCGCGGCGCGAGATCGATTTCTTCCCTTCCTCCGATTCAGCTCGAGGACCAGTGGACTGCTGCGCTCGTCAAACGTGACACGCGGACGTTCGACCGATTGCTTGCTCCGAAATTCGTGTACACAGAAGACGCGTCGGTGATGAACCGCAGTGAAGTGATCAAGGGCGTTACGGGGCCAGACAAGGTCGAGTGGGCGCGGAATGAAGGGATGAAGCTCCACGATTTCGGCGATGTGCACGTGATTACCGGCGTGCTGCACGTCAAGGGAAGGGGTACGAAGGGTGCATTCGATCGCCGGTATCAGTTCACCGACACGTGGCAGCGGCGGAATGGACGATGGCAAATAATTGCCGCGCAGGATTACGTGATCCCCGGATAGCGCGAGACTGCGAGGAGTGACTAGATGATCCAGGTGGTCCGACGAGCGTCCGCTGTTTTCATCCTGGCGGTTTATGCCTGCAAGGTGGAGAGCAAGCCTCCAGCGGCTGACACGACTGCGAGCAGTGACCCGAAGGTGACCTCCACCGCAGCTGTTGGTGGAGGTCCGATAGCGGGGGCGCGAATTGCTGTACCGCACGCGGGCCCTCCCGGCGAATGGCAAATGCCGGCTGGTGATTATGCCAGCTCACGCTATAGCGAGCTGGCATCCATCACTCCACAGAACGTAGCGAGTCTCCACGTGGCATGGGCCTTCTCCACCGGCGTGCTGCGCGGGCACGAAGGACAGCCGCTCGTGATCGGTAACACGATGTACGTCGTGACGCCGTATCCGAATGTGTCCTACGCAATCGATCTCGCTCAGACCGGCCAACCGCTTAAGTGGAAGTTCCGTCCGGAGAACGCCCAGCAGGCGATAGGCAGAGCATGTTGCGATATCGTGAATCGCGGCGCGGCATACGCGAACGGGAAGATCTTCTACAATCTTCTCGACGGGCACACCGTCGCGGTCGACGTCGCGACTGGCACGCAGGTGTGGCGCACCAAGATGGGTGATCTGTCGAAGGGCGAGACTATCACCATGGCGCCGATTGTGGTGAAGGGCAAAGTGATAGTCGGGTCTAGCGGCGGCGAAATGGGGGTGCGCGGATGGATCGCCGCGCTCGATGAGGCGACGGGAAAGGAGGTCTGGCGCGCCTATAACATCGGCCCTGACAAGGACGTCAAGGTCGGGCCGAGGTTCAAGCCGTTCTACGCTCAGGACAGCGGAGCGAACCTGGGCGTGTCATCGTGGCCAGGCGACACCTGGAAGACGGGCGGAGGCGCGGTGTGGGGATGGCTCTCCTACGATCCAGCGCTCAATCTCATTTATCACGGAACCAGCAACCCGGGTCCCTGGAACGAGAATCAGCGCACCGGCGACAACAAGTGGACGGCGGCCATCCTCGCGCGCGACGCCGACACCGGCGAAATCGTCTGGGCGTTTCAGGTGACACCGCACGACATGTGGGACTACGACGCCGTGAACGAGAACATACTCGTCGATCTCCCGATCAAGGGTCAGACGCGGAAAGCACTCGTGCATTTCGATCGTAACGGATTCGCCTACACGATTGACCGCGGAACCGGCGAGGTCATTCTGGCGGAGCCTTTCGTGCCGATGAACTGGTCGACCGGAATCGATCTGAAGACGGGCAGACCAAAAGTTGTCGAGACGAAGAAGACCGCGCAGGATAAAAACGTGAAGGACATCTGCCCCAGCCTGGAAGGTGGAAAGAATCAACAACCGGCAGCGTTTTCTCCGCAGACGGGACTCTTCTACGTGCCGACCAACAACCTTTGCATGGATTTCCAGGCGCGAGCAGTGACGTACATCGCAGGCACTCCGTTCATTGGCGGCAACGCCCCGGAGAAAGGAGGGCCAGGCGGGTATCGCGGAGAATTCATTGCCTGGGATGCGACGACCGGCAAGAAGATCTGGGGGATCAAGGAGCCATACCCGGTGTGGGGCGGTGCCCTCGCCACCGCCGGCGGCGTGGTCTTTTACGGGACGCTCGACGGTTGGTTCAAGGCGGCCGACGCGCGGAGCGGCAAGGTGCTGTGGCAGTTCAAGGTTGGCTCCGGGGTGGTCGGTAATCCCGTGGCGTACACTGGACCGGATGGAAAGCAGTACGTCGCGATCTACGCGGGAATCGGCGGCGACATGGGACTCCTCATCGCTGGCGACGTAGCGGCGAATCTCCCTTATGATGTTCGCGAGCGAGGAACCACCTTGCCCGACATCGCGCGCTGGACGAGCTGGGGCGGCGAGCTGTTCGTGTTCTCCCTATGAGAATCGAGAGCCGTCGCCTGGTAGTATCGTCAGCGCGTGCCGTATCGGCGCTTTGTGCGCTCGTCGCGATATCAGCGTGCAGCCGTGGCGTCGGTGGTAGCAGCGACACAGCCACGACGGCCGCCACTCCGCCGGAGCAACCCACTGTCAGCCACGTGTATGTCGCTGGAGACAGCCTGCAACTGATCGCGCACGACGAGATGCTTCCCGCCGGATTTCCGGCGTCGACAAAGCCGCTGCAGATCAAGAATCCATACGAGGGCGACAAGGCCGCCATCAGCACTGGAGGAAAACTCTTTGTCGCATACAACTGCCTGGATTGTCACGGGGCTGATGGGTCAGGTGCGATGGGTCCATCTTTCCAGGACGGTCGCTGGCATTTCGGCGGAGCACCCGGGGAAGTCTTCGAGTCCATCTATCAGGGAAGGCCCGACGGGATGCCTGCCTGGGGCGGGCGGATCACAAACGATCAGATCTGGATGCTGACTGCGTATGTGCGATCACTGTCGTCGAAAGATCTGAGTACAGAGAATTTCACCGGCAAGACGGTAGAACGCACCGGTCACTGAGTGCGCACGGTCTCCCGCTGTCTGCCGTTTGCCCTCGTCATTCTTTCCTCGTGCGCCACCGTGAGCCAGGTAGAAGCTCCCACTCCTTCTATCGAAGCAGACCGTCCGGATTTCACCGAGGGTTTCGAGACCGTTCCACCCGGCTCTATCCAGGCCGAAGGCGGTTACACCTACAGCCGAGACGGAAGCCGCACCAATCAGTCGATCGGTGAGCTTCTCGTGCGCATACCGGCGAGTGACCACGCCGAGCTTCGACTTGGATTGAACTCGTACTCGATCGAGCGCTCTTCCGGTGTAGTGTTGCGCGGTTTCGAGGATATCTATGTCGGCACCAAAATCCGCATCATCGAGCACGAAGAGCGCTCGCTGGTTCCAAATCTTTCCATCCTCCTGCTCTCCACTCTGCCGACGGGACATTCCGGGATCGGGAGCAACGTGATGCAGCCGACGGCAAAGCTGGCCCTGGGTTGGCAGCTCAGCGAAATGTGGTCCCTCCAGTCCAACGTCAACTACACCTACGCGAGCGAAGACGGAACCCGATTCTCACAGTGGGCAACCAGTGCTTCGTTTGGTGCGGATCTCACGACACGCCTCGAGACCTTCGTCGAATGGTTCGGCACCAGTCCGCTGTCGCTCGGGTCCGCGCGAGGGGACTATCTGAATACCGGTGCGGCATTGAAATTCGGTCCCTGGCTTCGACTCGACGCGCGTGTAGGAATCAATGCTCGTACTGCGAGGGACTATTTCGCGGGAGTTGGCGTCTCTCGACGCTGGTAATTCACTCCGTCACGGCGACGCCGGAGCGGGCGGCACTCCACCAAAAGCGTTGACGATCGC
>DATARP010000045.1:0-4389 GCA_036264075.1 Gemmatimonadaceae bacterium | reverse complement strand
GCTGTCGCGGAGGCGCGCGGATTCATCGCGGCGTCTTCGCGCATTCTTACCGCACTCGATCACGTGCCGAGCGGTGTCGTACCGGCATCGTTACCGGTCAGCTGGTACAATCGGCCGGCGTGGCGCGCGGCAGCAGCAGTGCTCGTTGTTGCAGTTGGGAGTCTGGTCGTGGTCAGAAATAGCGAGCAAGACAAGGTCGCTGCGACAACCGTCGTGTCTGACAGCAGCAGGGTGCCTGTCGAAGCAGCAGCGCAGCAGTCGCAAACTGCAGCGCCAACAACGTCACCATCGGCCACGACGAGCAAGCCTCAGGTAGCAACTTCTGCTGCTCCGCCGAACCGAAATGTGGCTGTTTCCGGCGCTGCACGAGGTGGTAATGCAACTCAAGCGGGTATCTCCGGCAAATCAGTTCGTGGTGCGGCGCCGTCCAACGTTGCGCCCCGAGAGCGAGCACGCGATGAAGCTGTTGATACGATAATCGGCTTGAACGCGGCTGCGGCTCCGCAGGTTGCCGGCGTGGCGATCGCGGCACCGCAGGCTGCGCAATTTTCCCGTACAGCAGGCGCGGCCACGATCTTGGAAGCGAGGGAACCGGAGCAGCTCAAGGTTGTTGGAACACCGCGAATGATCGGCGCGAAGGTGACGCTGTACGAAGTAGCACCAGGGGATACAGTCACTTTCATCGAGGCATCGAACGTTCAGCTCGACGCAGTGGTCACGACGGGCACGGCTGGGGGAGAACCACTGGCGCGCCGATCGGCGGCGAAATCGGGAACCGTTGCACCCGCTCGGCTGCCATCAACATCGCCTGGTGTACCGACCTTGCAGGTCGCGGTCGAAAACGGGGTGACGACGATCAGCTGGCCCGACGCAATTACCGGGACCATGCTCAGCCTGTCCGGACGGATGTCCGCGGAGCGGCTCAAGGAAATCAAACTCAGGATCGAACGGGAAAGAGCGGCCGCAGCCCCGAAGAAAAAACCTTAGCTGCTCACTTGTTGGCGTCCTGCGACATCCCCATCGAGTGATATCCCTTGTCCACGTAGACAATGGTACCTGTGATACCGCTCGCCAAAGGGCTCGACAGAAACGCCGCGGCGTTGCCGACTTCCCCGGCCTCCAGCCGATCAGTGAGCGGAGAATTCTGGGCGCAGTACTCCACCATCTTCTCGATGATTCCAATCGCGCTTGCGGCGCGCGACGCGAGAGGGCCGGCCGAGATGGTGTTGACGCGAATGCCGTACTTGCGCCCGGCTTCGTAGGCGAGAGTGCGCGTGTCGCTCTCGAGCGCCGCTTTCGCCGACGACATCCCTCCGCCGTATCCGGGGATTACCCGCTCGCTCGCCATGTAGGTGAGTGAGAGGAACGAGCCGCCTTTCCGCATCAATGGCGCCAGCCGCGAAACCATCGACACCAGCGAGTATGCGCTCACACTCAGCGCGGTGAGATAACCGGGTCGACTCGTCTCGAGGAGCGGCTTCTTCACCTCCGGCCCGTTGGCGAGGGAGTGGATAACAATATCCAGGGAATCACGGCCGAAATCAGCTTCGATTCGGCGAGCCATGCCGTCGATGCTGAAATCACCGGTATCCTTGTAGCGCTTGTTCGACCGAATGTCTTCAGGGGCGTCTGCAAGCGTGTCGAATGCTGCATCGAGCGGATAAACTTTTTCGAACTGGAGAAGCTGTCCGTTGGATAACATCCGCGACTCGTCCATCTTGCCGCGTTCCATCAGGTTCGTGAAGATGTTCAGGGCGGGCGGCCAGGTACCCACGGAAACACTGGCCCCCGCTTCGGCGAGCGATTTGGCGATAGCGAACCCGAATCCGGCGTCATCCGCGACGCCGGCAACGAGTGCGCGCTTGCCGGCGAGGTCGATTTTCAGCATTTGGGTGATATCGCGATTCGAAGCACGATTTACAAGGGGTAAGAGATTTGCATTCCGGGAACGGCGCAGGACATCCAACAACGTTCAACGGGAGACGTTCTTGTTCGTAAAGCCACTACGCATTGCGCTGGTTTGCCTGACTCTGGCAGTCACGGCGCAAGCGCAGGTTCAGGATACCATCGGGTCGAAGACGCCGCTCTTTGTGGGTAAGGACCTGATCCTGCTGGGAGCATTCACTGTCGGCACGGCGCTGGTCGCGCCACTCGACTTGAAGGTTGCCAATAGACTTCAGGATTCGGCAACCCAGGCAAACAGGTTTCTTCACACGGCCGCTACCGGTTTCCGCTTGCTTGGCGATCCCGGCTCGTTCGCCACCGGCACAGTCGTGTATCTGATTGGCCGCGCCCAGGGGAACCGTCGTGTCGAGTCAGTTGGGCTGCACAGCGTCGAGGCAATCCTGTTTGCGGACGTTCTTGGCGGCGCGATAAAACTCACGGTGGGACGACAGCGTCCGTTCGTCGATGTGAAGACTCCGGACAACTTCCAGCTCTGGCGGGGCTTCAAGGGCGAC
Source organism: Gemmatimonadaceae bacterium (assembly GCA_036264075.1). Classification (GTDB taxonomy): domain Bacteria; phylum Gemmatimonadota; class Gemmatimonadetes; order Gemmatimonadales; family Gemmatimonadaceae; genus UBA4720. Next base: position 1,930 of record DATARP010000045.1, on the reverse strand, counting down.
CAATGGCGCTCCTTTCCTTCGGGACATACGATCACAGCCTTTGCGTTCGCATCGACGGTGACGCGCGAGTCCAAATTCTGGTGGCCGAGGGCGACCTGGTACGTGGGGACGGTGTTTTACGGAGGCGCCTCGCTGGTAGGCCTATCACGCATATACAACAACCAGCATTGGGCGAGCGACGTAATGGCCGGGGCCGCAATTGGCACCCTCGTTGGGCTCAAAGTGGTGAATTACACGCACTCAAATCCGGGAAATCGCCTCGATAAAGCGCTGATAAAGGGGAAGAAGTCCGCAATTCAAGCGAATCCGGTCCTGTTTTCCATTCAGTTCTGATGCGCGGCCGTTCAATCGCGAGTCGTGCTTGCCCCTGAATGGGATCTTCATCCTTGCCGAGCTGCCGCCCGAAATAGCGAGCCGGGTGCGGGAGATCAACGAGCGCTACGATCCAAAGCTTTCGCGATACAAGCCTCCCCACCTGACCCTCACCGGGTCTTCAGGGGCGGGTCCGATTCCTCCGTCGGTAAGCGTTGACGAGATGCGGGAGAAGCTGGAGCCGATCACCCGCTACACGGCGCCCATAACCCTCTCTTTTCTGCCCGCACAGAGATTCATGCAGACCAACATCATCGTGCTGCCGGTCGATCCGCACGGTCCGCTCAGAATCCTCCATGACAGAATCATTACAAGCGGACTGCCGTTTACACGGGCGCGGTACACTTTTAGCCCTCATTCGACGTTGAGCCTTTACCAATCTCTCGATGCGAAGGCAGTTGGTGAGCTGCTCAAGACCCGAATACCGGAACCGTTCGTGGTAAGCGCAATCCAGCTTTATCACACACGAGATCCACAACCTTCACGGAAGCTCCTGGAGCTGCCACTCGGTGGATCTCAGAAAGATTGAAATTGCGTGGCGCGGCCTCTGGATGCGCCTGCTGGGCTCGCTACTGCCGGGACCAAGGGAAGCAACGCTTCCATCGCCGACGAGCGCTGATTACCGCGTGCTGGTGATTCGCTACGAGCGGATCGGAGACATGATCATGGCGACGTCGCTCATTCGCAACATTGCGAAGGCTTTGCCGAGCGGAAAGGTGGATGTACTCGCGACGCCTGCGACCGCCCCAGTGCTTGAGGGCAATCCTTACGTTGGAAACATCTTCGCCCTCAATCGGAAGTCGATCCGCAGCTACAGGGACGTCATGAAGCAGCTCCGGCAGGCACGGCATACCGTGATGGTCGATGGAAGAATCAACAACCCGCCGATATTCACATCGACACCGCTTCTGATGTACGCCGGACGCGCCCGTTTCAGGGTGGGGGCACGCGGAAACAGAAAACCCCGCATCTACAATGTGTCGGTGCCGGAATGGAACCGAGTCGATCACTACATCGACGGCTCGAAACCACTGGCAGTGCCGTTCGGTGTAAATCCGGAAAGCGTAGACTGGCAGCCGGAAATGTTCCTGTCGTCGAGCGAGCGCGCCCGCGCCGATGAGTTGTGGAAAGAGGCCGCGTCATTGGTGGAAGCCGGAGGGAAAAGGCTCCTCGTGAATCTCTCTGCATCCGAGCCCAAACGCAGGTGGCCCGACGGCAAGTTCATCGTCACGCTGCAGTCTGCGCGTGAGCGATATCCCAACATGCCGATGATCGTCATGGGGCTTCCCAGTGAATGGGCGAGCGTGCAGAAGGTCGCGAATGCCGTTCGTGCCCTCCCGGCGGAGACGCCGAAATTGCGCGACGCCTTTGCTCTCGTTGGAACTGCCGATTTCGTGTTCACACCCGACACCAGCATTTCGCACGCAGCCTCGGCATTTCGAAAGCCTTCGCTGGTACTGCTCAAGCGCGAGCACCGACCCTACGCGCCGTACAATACACCCGGCGAGATTCTCGCCTGGAATGAAGAGGAGATCCAACAGCTTCCCCACGAGAAGGT
>DATARP010000012.1:0-10391 GCA_036264075.1 Gemmatimonadaceae bacterium | reverse complement strand
CGAGTCGGGCGTGGTCAAGCTTCTCAGCGGCGACGTCCACTGGCGGAATCTCACCGCGATGGACGACTACTACCAGAACGCCCCGCTGCCCTCGTGGATGGGATGGTACGTCGAGCAGCTGCCGCATTGGTACCACGCCGGCACCGTGATCGTCACTCTCGGCGTTGAGCTGGTCCTCGTCTGGGCAGTGTTTCTTCCACGCCGATTCCGCATCGCGTGCTTTGCGATGGTCACCGCTCTTCAGATCGGAATTATCGCAACGGCGAATTACGGCTTTCTCAATTACATCGTGCTCGCCCTGGGAGTGTTACTGCTCGACGATCGCGCGCTCGCGCGAGTGGGCTTCCCAACCGCGTCGTCCGTGCTTCGCGAGGAAACGATGGGCTTCAAGATCCATCGCCGCGCCGAACAGGCCATTCTGGGGATAGCGCTATATACGACTGTCGCTGCCTTTGCCTTCGGAGCTTCGAGGTCGATTCTCGCACTTCCCCACAGGCTGCTCGAGCCATTTCGCATCGCCAACGCGTACGGGCTATTTGCCATAATGACGCCCGCGCGATACGAGATTGAGTTTCAGGGGAGCAACGACGGCAAGACCTGGGTCGCTTATAGGTTCCGATACAAGCCCCAGGATCTCAGAGAACGTCCAGGCTTCTATGGTCCGTATCAGCCGCGATTCGACTGGAATCTCTGGTTCGCATCGCTGGACCCTTGGGGCGAGTCGCCGTGGGTTGTGCTCACCGAGGAGCGCCTATTAGAGGGGAATCAGAGCGTTCTCGGGCTTTTCAGGACGGATCCGTTCGAAGGCAAGCGGCCGACGACGGTACGAACCGTGTTGTGGCAGTACTGGTTCACGGATCTGGACACGAAGCGAACAACGGGCGCTTGGTGGCGGCGGAAGGAGCTCGGCCCCTTCAGTCCGGCCGTAACCCGGTCGACAGATTCCGCAGGCACGACCGTCCCGTAGCCTGACGGTCGGATATTGTTCGTAAACGGGGCGATCGCATGTCGATTCCTCCGCCTCTCGCTCGACGTGTATGTAGAAGCGCAACGGCCGCCAGCTTACGAGCTCCGGCAAACACCCAAACGACTACAGGAGACGACAATGCGATTCATGGTGCTGGTCAAAGCCGACAAGGCTTCGGAAAGAGGGGTACTCCCAGACGAAACGATGCTGGCTCAGATGGGCAAGTTCAACGAGGAGCTGGTCAAGGCCGGGGTGATGCTCGCGGGCGAGGGTCTGCAACCGAGCTCGAAGGGCGCGCGCGTGAAATTCTCCAAGGGCAAGAAGACCGTCATCGATGGCCCGTTCGCGGAGACCAAGGAGCTCATCGCCGGGTTCTGGCTATGGCAAGTGAGGTCGAAGGAAGAGGCGATCGAGTGGCTGAAGCGCGCGCCCTTCGAGGATACGGAAGTCGAGATTCGTCAGGTCTTCGAGAGTGACGATTTTGGAGAGGCGTTCACTCCTGAGCTCAGGGCGCAGGAAGATCGGATCCGGGCGGAGGCGGCTCGGCAGGCCAAGGCAAGGGCGAAATGAAAAAAATCTGGGCTGGCAGAATCATCAGCGGCCTCGTCGCGCTGTTCCTCATCTTCGATGGAGTTACGAAGGTGATGGTCATCAAGCCGGTGGTGGACGGGATGCATCAGCTCGGATACCCCTTGCCGCTGGCTCCAGTAATCGGAACGATCTTGCTCATCTGCGTCGTGATCTATGTCATTCCGCGGACGGCTCCCCTCGGAGCGATTCTGCTGACGGGATACCTCGGCGGCGCCGTAGCGAGCCAACTTCGCATCGGGATGCCGCTCCTCACCTACACGATCGCTCCGACCTACTTCGCCGCGTTGGCATGGTTGGGCCTTTACCTGCGCGATAATCGTGTTCGCGCGCTAGTCGGTCCGAGAGCTCCGTGAGCACCTGATTCTGGTCGCTTCCATTCGCGTAATCGCGTATGCGACCTCGCGCCAGCCTTGCAACGGCGGATCCACATGACCTGATTGGTAGCCGTGACGGCTACCGATACACACAAAGCGATCGACGCGGTCTGGCGAATCGAATCCGCCAAGCTCATCGCCGGGCTGACGCGGATAGTGCGCGACGTCGGCCTGGCCGAGGATCTGGCGCAGGACGCGCTCGTCGCGGCACTCGAGCAGTGGCCAAAATCGGGCGTGCCGGATAATCCAGGCGCCTGGCTCATGGCAACAGCAAAGCATCGTGCGATCGATTACCTCCGGCGGGGCGCCCTCCTCGATCGCAAGCACGAGCAGATCGCTCGCGAGCTCGAGGCCGAGCAGGAGCGAGCGGTGCCCGACCTGGAGAGCGCGCTCGACGACCACGTCGGAGATGACCTGCTGCGACTGGTATTCATTGCGTGCCATCCCGTACTGGCCATGGAGGCGCGCGTAGCGCTCACGCTGCGATTGCTAGGTGGCCTGACGACCGACGAGATCGCCCGCGCGTTTCTCGTCCCGGAGCCGACGATTGCGCAGCGGATCGTACGTGCCAAACGCACGCTCGCCGATGCGCGCGTTCCATTCGAGGTTCCTCGCGGCGGCGAGTTCACCGCGCGTCTCTCGTCGGTTCTTCAGGTGATTTACCTGGTGTTCAACGAAGGCTACTCGGCCACTGCCGGTGACGACTGGATGCGACCGGCGCTCTGCGAGGATGCGTTGCGGCTTGGACGAATTCTGGCCGGCCTAGTTCCCAACGAGCCCGAAGTTCATGGGCTCGTCGCGCTGATGGAGATTCAGGCGTCACGCTCGCGGGCGCGAGTGGGCCCGAACGGGGAGCCAATTCTCCTGCTGGATCAGGATCGAGCGCGCTGGGATCACATCCTCATACGTCGCGGTCTCGCCGCGCTCGAGCGCTCCGAACAGCAAGGTGGCGCGCTCGGCCCTTACTCGTTGCAGGCGGCGATCGCTTCGTGCCATGCACGCGCGCGCACGGCAGACGAGACCGATTGGCCGCGCATTGCGTCGCTATACGAAGCGCTCGCGGACATCAGCCCGTCTCCCGTCGTCGAGCTCAATCGCGCGGTGGCAATCGGAATGGCGTTCGGGCCTGCGGCGGGTCTGGAGCTGGTGGACACTCTGATTTCCGAACCGTCTCTCAAGTCTTACCACCTGCTGCCGAGTGTGCGCGGAGATCTGCTGGCCAAGCTGGGGCGTCACGACGAAGCGCGCGTCGAGTTCAAGCGCGCCGCCTCGCTGACGAGAAACGCGCGCGAGCGCGACCTGCTGCTCGAGCGCGCGGGGGAAATCAGGCGAAGCGTTTGAGAGATCGCTCCTTTGCCTTTCGCATTTCCACTTCGCGATTCCGTGGCGGCGCGTTGGTGTGGAGCGAGTTGACGAGTTTGTTTGCGGCGGCCGCCACTTCGTCCACTGCCTGATTGAACGCCGCCTCATTGGCGCGGGATGGCCGCGTCGCGCCGCTCAGCTTGCGGACGAATTGCAGAGCCGATGCTCGAATCTCATCATCGGTTGCGGGCGGCTCGAAGTTGGCCAGCGTTTTTATGTTTCTACACATGCATGGTTCCTCGTTTCCGGTAATGGGTCCGACTATCTGAAAATAAGGCGGGCCGCCGCCGATTCCAGGTCAGCGAAGCTCGGCGGCTCCGCGATCTTGCCCTATATTGTCGCCGATTGCCATTCCCGGGCGTCTTCCGGGCCCCTGAATCAGCAATATGAAAAAACTCTTCTACGTCGGCATCTGCGGGTTGGTTCTTTTCGAATTGGCCAACGTGTATTTCATCATGCCGATGCCGTTCAGCCAGCGGATGCGCAGCATCGATGTCGCGTACTTCCTCTACACCTGGCGCTGGTGGTTCCGACTTGGCTTCGCCGCGATGGCGCTGGCGGGGTTGTGGCCTGCCTGGCGCGTGCAGACGCGAGAAAGGTGGTTAGTGCCCTCGGCGCTCGTCATTGCGGGGCTGCTGATTTACGCGCTCAACTTCAAGATGGCTGCCGACAGAATGTTCCTCGAGCCAGCATCGGTCACGATGCAACCTGTGGGACGAAACAGCGTGGAGCCCAACCGACTCGTCGTTGGCGTCGAGATCAACGGAGACGCGAGGGCGTACCCGCTGCGATTCATCGGATATCACCACCAGGTCCGCGACACGATCGGCGGAAAACCGGTGATGGTGAGTTACTGCACCGTGTGCAGAACTGGCAGGGTATTTTCGCCAATGGTGGACGGACATCCCGAGAAGTTTCGGCTCGTTGGGATGGATCACTTCAACGCGATGTTCGAGGACAACACCACCGGCAGCTGGTGGCGACAGGCGACGGGTCAGGCGATTGCCGGGCGAATGAAGGGAAGAGTGCTGGAGGAGATTCCGAGCCAGCAGGTGACACTCGCCGAATGGCTGTCACTACATCCCCACAGTCTGATCATGCAGCCTGATTCAACCCAGAAGGGCGAATACGCGAAGGGGTTCGACTACGAGACGGGCGCGAGCAAGAAAAAACTCACCGGAACCGACACGGTCTCCTGGCACGACAAGGCCTGGGTCGTCGGCATCGAAGCGAACGGACAAAGCAAGGCTTACGACTGGAATCGCCTGCGGCACGAGGGTGTGGTGAACGACGAAGTGGGTGGAAAGCCGATAGTGCTAGCGCTTGCACGCGACCATGCGAGCTTCTTCGCATTCGAGCGCCCCGACGTCAACACGCGCTTCGTACTTCGCGGCGATTCGCTCGTAGGCGGCAGCCGGTCGTACGACATCAGCGGGAGAAGCGCTTCAGGGGCGCTCAAGCCGATGTTCGCTTCGCAGGAGTTCTGGCACAGTTGGCGAACTTTCCATCCCGGGACCAGGACTTACTGAGCGTCAGCGGTCGCAGGCGAATGTGTTTTCGTAGCGATGTGGCTTGCCCAGCAGTCTAGCCGTTAGGACTTCCGCCGCGATCGCGCTGTAAGGAATTCCATTGGCGCCGTACCCCAGCGCGTAGAGCACGCGACTGTCACCACCCGGGTGGGGACCGATGTATGGCAAGCTGTCCTCGCTTTCGCCAAAGGTTCCCGCCCACGAATATGCTAGCTCCATCTCGATGCGAGGAAAGAGACGCCGCGCCTTTCTGAGAAGAGTCTTCGCTTTTCCAGGCACGCGAGCATCGCGCTGGACAGGATTCCGGAATGGATCGTCCTCGCCACCGACGACGATGCGATTGTCGATCGTCGTGCGCGCGTAGGTGTAAGGCCGGGCCGTTTCCCAAACGAGGCACCGTTTGCTCCAGCCTTCGAAGCTCTTTACGGGCTCCGTGACGATGGCGTAACTGCTGTGGAGCTTCGCGAGGCGCTCGGGCAGGAATCGCTCGGCCTCGTATCCCGTGGCGACGACAACGGTCTTCGATCGAATCCGACCGCTATTAGTTCGCAGCTCCAGGCCGCCCTTTTCGGCGACGATCCGGCTGACTTCCGTCCTTCCGTAGACTGCGAAATCGCGCCGCATGCACCGCGAGATGAGCGCCTGCGTGAGTCGCCACGGGTCGACTTCGGCTCCCGCGCTGGACCAAAGCGCGAGTGATGACTTGATGTCGACGATTTTCGCGATCTCCCTTGCATCGAGGACTTCGCAGGGCAACCCGGCGCGGCCGCGCGTCGCGCACTCCTTGCGCAACTTCCCCGCGTCGCGCTTGCGCGAAGCGTAGTAAAGGCTGGGACGGTTCCGGAACCCAACATCCTCTTTCAACGCGCTCGAGATGCGACCGATTGTGCGCACGCCATCGAGGGCGGCGCGGTAGGACTCGACCGCTCGCTGGCGTCCCAACCGGTCGGTCAGCTCCGTGAGTGAAAGATCGAGTTCATACTGCAGCAGAGCGGTCGACGCCGAGGTGGAACCGTGTGCCGGATGCCGCCGGTCTAGGGCTATGACAGAGAGCCCCGCTGAGGTGAGCGCATCCGAGACGAGCGCGCCCGTGATTCCGGCCCCAATCACCGCCACATCGCACCGGCGATCCCGCGACAACGGCTTCGGCACTTCTCCCAACCCGTTACGGAGCAGCCAGAATGGTTGCGGAGAAGTCAGGTCCAAGTGGCGAGGCGATTTATGTCAGCCATCTCCAGGATGTGTGTCGAGTAACCCTTGCGCGCGACGGCGAGCATTGCCCGGCCCAGTTGCTCAGTGGTCGTGATCGACGAAGGCGCGAGGCGCCTGAGAAGAGGATACACCGGCCTGATGACGGCGTAGGCCGCGTTGTACCAGCGCGTGGAAGATCTAATTCCGTGCAGCGGGATTATCAGCCCAGGTCGAAACATGTAGGCGGCCCTGAACGGCATGGACAGCAGTGTGTTCTCTGCTCGCCCTTTCACGCGCGCCCACATCATCCGTCCCTTCTCCGTACTGTCCGTCCCCGCGCCGGACACGTAGACGAAGGTCAGGTCCGGGCTCGTGTGGAGAAGAGTCTTCGCGACGCCAATTGTAAGGTCGTACGTCATTCGCGCGTATTCCTCTTCGGACATGCCGAGCGCGGACACGCCGACGCAGAAGAAGCAGGCGTCGAAGCCCCTCAATTGCGGCTCGAGCGAACCGAGCGCAGCGAGATCGGGCTGAACCAGCTCGGTCAGCTTCGCGTCCTTTTGCCCGGTCGGCCTCCTTACGACCGTGACGACTCGCTCGACGTTGGGATCGAGCAGGCATTCGCGCAGCACCCCCTGGCCAACCATTCCGGTCGCGCCAAAGAGCAGGACCTTCATGACTCGAAGAACTCCACGACGCCGGTTTCGAGCGAATACTCGGCGCCGACGACCATCAGGCCTTCGTCCTGTATAAGCTGCTCGAGCACCTGCGAGCCGTGCCTCAGGTGATCGACCGAGGCGCGGATGTTGGCCCGAACCGCCTGCGTCACGAGGGCATCCGGATCGTTCTTCAAGTTGGTGCCGAGCAGCAGCTCGACGGATGGCCGGACTCGGTCGACGATGGCCCGCAGGTTGGCGGACTGTGCGGTCGGTCTCCGCAGCTCTTCGAGTGTGGCCAGAATTGCGCCGCACTGCGAATGACCCAGCACTACCACGAGGCGCGTACCGTAGCGTGCGGCCGAAAATTCGACGCTGCCGACCTGTGATGGTGCGACGATGTTGCCAGCTACGCGAATGACGAAAAGGTCGCCCAGTCCCTGATCGAAGACGATCTCGGCCGGAACGCGCGAATCAGAGCAGCCAAGAATGATCGCGAAAGGTTGTTGTCCGCTCGCCAGCTCCGCGCGCCGCGTGTGACTGACGAAAGCGTCGGAACCACGCACGTTTGCGGCGAACCTGAGATTTCCTGCGCGCAGACGCTCGAGTGCTTCGGTAGCGGGAATCGTCATCTGATATCGCCGGAGGTGGTCGGTGTCCACGGTCTCAGCCGCGGCAGCAGCCGGGGAACGTGGCGGCAATATTCGATGTACTCCTCTCCAAAACGTGCTTTCAACTGTTGCTCCTCGAGAAGCGGAATGTAGATCAGGTTGATGACGAGGAATACGAGAGCCCATTGCACATGAGGCCCGGAGAGCAGCGTCAACGCTTCACCGAACAGCATGAACACCACTCCGGAAATCATCGGATTGCGAACATACCGGTATGGGCCGCGAACCACGAGGTGGCGGGGAGGATCCCACGGCGCGAGCGTGCCCTTGCCGTCCGTGGCAAATCGCCGGAGCGATGACAAGAAGAGCGCCAATCCAACCGTCAGCAAGGCGGCTCCGGCGATCTGCGTCAACAGATGCGGCGTCGTGGTGCCAAGCGCCAGGCGCACTCCGCTCGTTCGCGCGATCCAGATCGGGATCAGGACGGCCACGACAAATGGTAGTGCGGCGATAGCGAGCAGGTGTCGGATCAGAATCAGCACCGGTGATTGGTCATTTGACCGCCGCGCAGGGAAGGCGCACCTTCTACCCGTCGAATCGTTCGAAGAGCTTGCTGGCAACGGGCAATTTAGACACCAGGAGATGCCGTGAAGCAGAATAACTTCTCGCGCCGTGAATTTCTGGGTATCAGCGCAGCCGCAGCGGGGGGAACTCTGGCGAGCAAAACGATTTTCCTTATCCCCGAGCCGCTTCAGGCAGCATCGCGGCCGGTCGCCGCAAGCGACAGGGTGCGCTTCGGGATGATTGGCGTCGGAATGCAGGGCTCCGGTTTGCTCGGTACATCCATCACGCTGCCCGGTGTCGAGTGCGCCGCCGCGGCCGACCTCTACGACGGCCGACACACACTCGCGCGTGAGATCGTCCGTCCGGATCTCCCCGTGACCCGACGATACAAAGAGCTTCTCGCCAACAAGGACATCGACTGCATCGTGGCGGCTGTCCCCGATCACTGGCACAGGCAGGTGGTGATCGACGCGGTGAGCGCGGGGAAGGACATCTACTGCGAGAAGCCGATGTCCCACACGGCGGCCGATGGGGTGGCCATGGTGGACGCCGCGAAGAACAGCGGCCGCATTGTGCAGATCGGATCGCAGCGCGTCAGCTCGCTCGTCTGCGCGAAAGCAAAGGAGATAATCGCTCAGGGAATGCTCGGCGATCTGATGCTGGTAGAAGGCTGGCTCGGGCGCAACGATCCCACCGGAGCGTGGCAGTATCCTCCGCCGTTCGACCTGTCGCCGCAGAATTTGGATTGGGACACGTGGCAGGGAGATGTCCCCAAGCGCCCTTTCGATCCGATCATCTTCGCGCGGTGGCGCTGCTGGAAGGAATACGGCACAGGCGTCGCGGGCGATTTGCTGGTCCATCTGATCAGCGGAATGATGTTCATGCTAGGCATCAACGAGCCGCCAAAACAGGCGTCGGCCGCGGGCGGAATCCGTCACTGGAAGGACGGGCGGAACATGCCGGACGTGCATTCCACGGTCTACTACTATGGGGACCTGCCGGTTTACATGAGGCTCAACCTCGCGACGGAGATGCCGGAGACATACCGGATCCAGGGCTCGAAGGGGCTGCTCGAAGTGACGGGGTCGAGCGTGACATTCTCTCCGCAGACGGGCAAGGATTCGTACCCCAGTTATTACACGGGCAGCTTCCCGCGCGCGATGCGCGAGGAGTACCTCAAGAGGTGGCATGCGGAGAACGACGCGCGTCTCGCCAGCGAGGCGATGGCAGAGACCTCACAGAGTTTTCGCGGGCCCGACTTCGACGATACCACGCCGCACCTCTCCAATTTCTTCAATGCTGTCCGATCTCGGCGTCCGGTCGTCGAGGACGTTGTATTCGGCCACCACGCCGCGCTCGCGTGCCACATGGCGAACGAGTCCTACTTCCGAAAGACAACCGTCCACTGGGACGAGACTTCAAAAAGCATCAAGAGCTGAGGGCGCGCCTGATTCCCCGAACTTGTCGCGCGTGGACTTCGCGGACTCCTGTGCGAGCGACCAGCTCGCGCACGTTGTGGTCGCGAACGCCGCCGCCGGTGATGATTGCGATGCGATCGCGCGCCTGAGAGACTAGCGCCGAGATAGCCGGCGCACCTTCGAGCGCCGTCGCCGCGCCGCCTGACGTCAGGATCCGGTTAACGCCCAGCTCTACCAGCTGCTCGAGCGCCCGCGGAAGGTCTTGAGCGGAGTCGAACGCGCGATGGAATGTCACCGGCAGTCCAGCAGCCGCGCTGACCAGTGTGCGCGTGCGCTCGATGTCGACGCGGGCGTCGGAGGTCAGGACACCGGTCGCGATCCCCGCGACACCCATCTTCCTGGCGTCCGCGATGTCGTGCTTCATCGCGGCGAGCTCGTCGTCGGAGTAGACGAAGTCGCCGCCGTGCGGACGAATCATCACAACCACCGGCAGCTGTGTCTTGTCGAGAACCGCGGCAATCAATTTGAGGTTAGGAGTGGTACCGCCATTCCTGAGACTCGCGCAGACCTCGAGACGGTCTGCACCATTCGCCTCCGCGGCAAGCGCCGATTCGAGGGATTCTACTGCCGCTTCGATGATGATTGTGCTGGCTCCAACGGGTTCGCTGCTGCGGTATCGCTCCAGATCTCGCCAACGGCGCACTCATGTATGACTGTCGCCGGCCAGGCTGGCTCGTACCGGCTGGCGTTGACGATGTGCGAAAGTGTGAGGCGCTTTCCTTCGCCCCACACAACCATCGCCGCTTCTCTCGCCGACGCGATGGTTGCAATGCCCACACTTATGCCATGTGCCGGCACCTCGGTGAGAGCACCGAAAACCGGAAAGGTCTGAAGGTTGTCGCGACGGGTCTCTTCCGATAGCTGAATGATCCTGGTCCGGCTGTCGCGGGGGCTGCCCGGCGGATTGAATGCGACGTGTCCGTCGCTCGCACCGGAAGCGAGAATGAAAAAGTCGATGCCGCCCGCACTCTCGATCCTTTGGTCATACGCGGGCGGATCCGTCGGGTCAGGAAACCAGATGGATTTGTCAGGAATGCGATCGGCGGGCGGAAGTCTTTCGTTCAGTGG
>DATARP010000275.1:0-5391 GCA_036264075.1 Gemmatimonadaceae bacterium | reverse complement strand
CGCTGGGTCAACCTCGGCGCCATGACGACGACGAGCAATCTCAAGAATACCTACGGGCCTGTTCAGCTCTGGACTCCCAGCGGGATGAGAGATACCGGGCAGCAGTTTCTCGGCACATTTTTCGGCGATCACGCCAAGACGGGAATTGGGACAATGCTGAGCACAGGGTCGGTGATCGGCGCGGGGGCAAACGTGTTCGGCGCAAACATGCCGCCCCGGGTCGTTCCACCGTTCGCGTGGGGAGACGGAGAGCCGTACGATACGTACGACGTCACTAGATTTCTGGTCGTCACGGAGCGCGCCATGTCGCGCCGCAACGTAAAGCTGGGCGACAAGGCGCGGAAGCAGCTCGCTGACGCGCACAAAAGGCGGTGGAGTAGCTGATGAATCTGTGGGTTCTGGGAAGCGGAAGCAGTGGCAATGCCATTCTCGTGCAGACCGAGCGGTCGCGCATTCTTATCGACGCCGGGTTCGCGCCGAGAGTGCTGAAGCACCGCCTTGCGGTGGCTGGGGTCGCTCCGGAATCGATCGAAGCAGTCGTCGTAACGCATGAGCACACCGACCACATGAAGGGCGTTGCTGCAGCCGCGAAGAAATGGGGCTGGACGATTGTATCGACTGCCGGGACCCGAATGATGTGCCCTAACTGGGCAGGGCTCCGCGCGATTCTCACGCCCCGCAAGGGCAGCGTCGTTATCGGTGACTTCCATCTCGAAACCGTCCCGGTTTCCCACGACGCGAATGAGCCGATCGCCGTGATAGTGACTTCCATCGGTGAAGGCGCCCGTGCAGGAATCGTCTACGACCTCGGCCACGTTACTGAGAGCGTGTCTCGCGCGCTCGACAAGCTCGACATCCTGGTGCTCGAAGCGAATCACGACGAAGCGATGCTGCGCGCTGGACCCTACCCTCCTTCGCTACAGCGGAGAATCGGAGGGAACTTCGGTCATCTGAGCAATCGCGTCGCCGCTCAGGCGGCGAGCCAGAGCATACACTCTGGGCTCAACAACATCGTTCTTGCCCATCTCAGCGAGAAGTGCAACAACCCGCGCACAGCGCTCAACACAGTTGGCGATGCGCTCCGGCGCGCGCGATTCAAGGGACGACTGACGGCGTCGTCGCAGGATAGGGTGGTGGGACCGTTTTGGACCGGATCTTACCGCGCGTCAGACGACGCTCCCCTTCAGCTCGCTCTGGGGATTTAGCTCAGGGCTTCTTTGAGGTGTTGCCGGCGTAGAGTGCGAACGCCAGGGCCGCGATTACGAGAATCCCGATTATCCACACGTAGTTAGGCATCGCGTTACCGTCCGTCCACGTCGCGATCGCCCTTGATCTTGCGGTCTGCCCTGCCTTCGCCCGGGTGCGCCTGCGCCTCGTGAAAGCGTTCGCCCTTGAGACGGATCGCGTCCACGAACTTCTCGTACTCCGTGTCGGACAGCTCGTCGGCGATCGCCGGAACGAGTCCCTTGACCAGTGTGATGCGCTCAGCCAGGGTGAGCTCGTTGACCGCGGTCACGAGCTTGCGCAGCCGCGGATGGTTCATCCACTCCGTTTCCTTGCTCGTTGTCATTCATCTCTCCGTCGGCAGCGAGTACGCGGACAGCCTTAATCTACCTCTAATTGCGGCGAAGTCGCGTGCGTTGAATCTCGGACCATCGGGCAAGCACCGACGCGAGTGACCTCTCCAGATCAGCCGCAGCGGCGATGGTCTGGGCGGTCGGATCCATATCCGCTCCTTCCACCGTGTCGAGAATACCCGCAAGCTCTCCGTTCAACCGGACGAGATTCTCGGCCGTTCCGTTGCGCGGGCCGGACTCGATCGCGCCCAACGCCGTGTCCAGAGCGACGAGAGAATCGGCCACCTCGCCCGCCTTTGCGCCTTCGCGTTGCGTTTTCAGCAGCGCCCGCTGGCGACGCACTTCGCCGAGAGCGACGAAATCACGACTGATCGCATCGTTCATACGAACCCCGATGTCATGCTGCAGCTTCAGACCAGCGGCAGTGATCGGCGCCCGGGGATCCATCTTCACCGAAAGCGGCTGCGAATAGCTCCGCCCGTTCACGGTGAGCCGGACAGTGTAGTCGCCGGGGAGAACAGCAGGCCCGAGCGGAAATCGCGGAGTATCGCCGTAAATCGCCGAAATCGGGTAGTCGTGCCCGAGGACCTTTGGGGGTGCATAGTGCAGATCCCACACGAAACGATGCATGCCGGCGCCGCTTGCGAGTCGTTGCGGAGGCCGAACCCAATAAGTGGGAACGTTGAGATCCGTCTCGATGGGCTCCACAGAGTCGGCGCTCGAGAAGGCGCGCACTACTGTGCCAGAGCTATTCACGATCTCCAGAACCACTGGCGTTCCGGCATCAGACGCTAGGCGATAGTTGATGATCGCGCCGTCGGGCGGGTTCTTTCCCGCCGGCTCTTCGGGCGGCAGAGGAGTGTCTGTGTTCTTGTTCCGCCGGAATCGATAAGTGAGCTTTGGCTTGAAGAGGAACGTCCCGGTCGTCGAGGCGTTCGCGGCAAGCTGGCGGATTGGCGTCATGTCGTCGAGAATCCAGAACGACCGGCCGTGGGTTCCGACAACGATGTCGTCGTCGTGTATCACGAGATCCCGAATTGACGTCGCGGGCATGTTGAGGCGTAACGGCTGCCACTGCTCCCCGTCGTCGAGTGAGAAGTAGACGCTGCGCTCCGTGCCGGCGAACAGAAGTCCAGCGCGTATGGGATCCTCACGAACGGAGTTGACCACTTCATCGGCTGGAATTCCGTCGACGATTTCCTTCCAGCTCGCGCCGCCGTCGTGGGTGCGATAGATGTGCGGGTGCAAATCGTCCAGCTTGAAGCGGTTGATGGCGGCGTAGGCCGACTGGTCGTCGAAATGCGACGCCTCCATCAGCGAGACCTTGCTCCACGGAGTCAGCGCGCTCGGAGTCACGTTGCGCCAGGTCTTTCCACCGTCGTGAGTGACCTGGATGAATCCATCGTCGGAGCCGGTCCAGATTGTATTCGCGTTCCGGAACGAAGGCGCGATGGTGTAGACCACTCCTCGATTCTTCGCGCGCTCGAGATTGCCGTCGGTGTACATGCCATAGCTCGACGGCACGTCGTAGGTCTGCCGGGTGAGGTCGGGGCTCACAACGTCCCAGCTGTGCCCCCCGTTCTCCGTTTTGAAGAGCACGTTCCCGGCATAATAGAGTGTGTGCGGGTCAACGGGCGAGAAAA
Organism: Gemmatimonadaceae bacterium; assembly: GCA_036264075.1. GTDB lineage: Bacteria > Gemmatimonadota > Gemmatimonadetes > Gemmatimonadales > Gemmatimonadaceae > UBA4720. The sequence goes on along the minus strand of DATARP010000275.1, from coordinate 2,171 downwards.
TGATCGGAGCGGTTCTGAGAAATCTGTACTTGCCCGAGCGGACCATTTCGGGACTGATGTTCTGGACTTCGCGCGAGCGCTGGTCGAACCGACTGATCTTTCCGCCGTAGATGATGTTGGGATCGAGCGGATCGGGAGCGATGTACCCGTATTCTTCCGCTCCGACTGGATTCCATTCCCGGAACGTGATCGCGCCGTAGTCGCCGCGACTCGCGGTGCCGACAGAGCCGCTCTCCTGCTGGCCGCCGTATACCCAATACGGAATCCTGTTGTCGGTGATAACGTGGTAGAACTGCGCGCTCGGCTGGTTGTACCAGGAGCTCCACGTCGCTCCACCGTTCACCGTGATCGTCGCGCCCTGATCCGCCGCGATCAATATGATGTCCGGGTTGTCTGGGTTGATCCAGATTCGATGGTAATCGTCCCCACCGGGCGCGCCTTTGATCGCTGTGAAGGTTTTCCCGCCGTCTGTCGATCGATACGTCGAGGTGTTCGCCGAATACACCACGTCCGGATTTCTCGGATCCACCTTCACTTCGGCGAAATCGGATGCGCGACCCCACACTCGCACTTCGTCGTTGGTGCGCCGCCACGACTCGCCCGCGTCATCAGAGCGGTAGATCCCTCCGAGCGTCGGAGCGTCGACCGTGGCGTACATGCGGCGCGGATCACTCGGCGCGATTGTGAAGCCGATTCGGCCGAGCCCCTGAACGGCCGTCGGAAGTCCGGTCGTTAACTGACGCCAGGTCGTGCCACCGTCGGTTGATCTGAAGAGCCCGCTCAGTGGCCCGTTCCAGGTTGCATTCTCCCACGGTCCCTGACGACCGGCCCAGAGTGCGGCGTAGACGATCTGCGGATTGCTCGGATCAAAGCTCACCTGGATGGCGCCTGTGTTCTCGTCTTTGTAGAGGACGCGTTCGAACGACTCGCCTCCGTTTGTCGACCGGTACACTCCGCGTTCCGGATTAGGACCGTACGGATGCCCGAGCACTGCGACAAAAACTCGATTCTCGTCTCGTGGATCGACGATCACTCCGCCGATCTGTTGTCCATCGCGCAAGCCGAGGTGTCGCCACGTTTTGCCGGCGTCGGTGGATTTGTAGACGCCATCTCCCGTCGAGAGATCGGGACGTTGCACACCCTCGCCGGTTCCGACATAAATCACGTTTGGATTCGATGGGGCGACTGCGATATCGCCGATCGATCCCGTCGGCTGGGAGTCGAAGATTGGAGTCCAGACCCGCCCGGCGTCGGTCGTCTTCCAGACTCCCCCGTTGTTGACGCCGATGTAGAAGACGTTGGGTTGACCGCGCACGCCTGTGGCGCCGATTGTCCGCCCGCCACGGAAGGGGCCGATCATTCGCCACTCAAGGCTCGAGTAGAGCGACGGATCGACTTTCTGGGCCGCGGCTGGTGCTGAGAAGGAGGCCGCGATGAGCGCGACGAGAATCGGAATCGGACGAGTTGGGCGCATTACTGATCAGGTGGATTGGGGACGCGGAGCAGCGAATCAGGAAAATGCAGACGCGACGCCGTACCGGCCAGCGCAGCTCGGAGATTCGTGCGTCAGCAGACCATCACGGGTGCGGACGGGTCAAACCCCGTGGAACGGCATTTGTAATCACATGTAGTCATGACGTCCTCAAAAACACAAATCGAAACGAACCAATGACCAATATTCGTCGGATTGCTTCTTTTCTCGCCGTTTCCCTGATCTGTCCGCTCGCGATTGCAAAGGCGCAGATCGAGCTGCCACCGACTGCGCCGACGGCTGGGCGAGATACCATCGCTCAGTTACGACCACAGGAGGCGCCGTTAGTGCTAAAGGCGAACCTTGGTGCGCGGATACTCTTCGTGACACGTGGGGACAGCACTCTCAAGTCTTACGCTGTCGCGGTGGGACAGGATAAGTATCCGACCCCGCTCGGCACTTTTTCGATTCGGAAGATCGTCTGGAACCCGAGCTGGAGGCCGCCGCCGGATGCGGACTGGGCAAAGGGCAAGACGGCCAAAGGCCCTGGCGATCCAGGTAACCCGATGAAGGTCGTGAAGATCTTCTTCCAGGAACCCGACTACTACATCCACGGCACGGGTGATGTCGAGAGCCTCGGCTCCGCGGCGTCGCACGGATGTCTGCGGATGGATCCCAACGAGGTGGCGGACCTGGCCAA
>DATARP010000248.1:0-11332 GCA_036264075.1 Gemmatimonadaceae bacterium | reverse complement strand
GACCGGCGCATCGCGCTCGAGGTCTGTCTCACCAGCAACGTCCAGACGAGGGTCGCCGATTCCTACGCCACGCACCCCTTCCGCGAATATTTCGACCGCGGCCTGAACGTCACACTCAACACCGACAACCGGCTGATGAGCGCTACTACTCTCACCGACGAGTACGTGTACGCGGCCGAACACCTGGGCTTTACGCTGGACGAGCTCGCGGGGATTGCGCTGAACGGATTCGAGAGCGCATTTCTTCCGTGGGAGGAACGGCTGATGTTGATCGAGGAAGTCTCGGACAAGATCGACGAGATGATCGGAACGGAAGGGTGAAGAACGAGTACTCGGCAGAGGCTGCCCGCAAAGCGGCGCAAGCGATAGGCAAGCGCGCGTCGGGGCGTCAACCCGCCGTCGCCGTCATCCTGGGCTCGGGACTAGGCGGACTCGCGGCGGCGATCGAGAACGCCGTGCGAATCCCGTTCGGCGACATTCCGGGCTTTCCGGAAGTGACGGTGGTGGGGCATGAAGGCGCGGCGATCGTCGGCAGTCTCGGCGGGCGAGAGATCGTCGCGCTGAGTGGCCGATTCCACATGTACGAAGGGCACTCGGCCGCGCTCGCGGCTTTTCCGGTTCGCGTTTTTCACGCGCTGGGCGTGCGAGAGCTGTTCGTGTCGAACGCGGCGGGCGGAATTTCGGCCAAGCTCGCCGTCGGAGATCTGATGATGATCTCGGATCATCTCAATCTGATGGGCACCAATCCATTGGTTGGGCCGGCCCAGGATGGTGAGACGCGTTTTCCCGACATGACCGACGCCTACGACCCCGGGCTGCGGAGGATATTGCGCACGACGGCGGAGGCGCTGGACATCCTGGTCAGGGAAGGGGTCTACGCGGGATTACTCGGTCCCTCGTATGAGACACCTGCAGAAGTGAAGATGCTACGGCTGCTGGGCGCCGATGCCGTGGGGATGTCGACGGTGCCCGAGGTAATCATGGCAAGGGCGCTCGGCATCCGTGTCGCCGGCATCAGCTGCATCACGAATGCAGCGGCGGGAGTGACAGGGGCCGCGCTGAGTCACGCGGAGGTGCTTGAGACTACCCGCCGGGTCAGCAGTGCGTTCGAGGCGCTGGTCACCGAGTATCTGGCGCGATCGGGCGCTCGTCAGCCGTCTTCAGCCAGGTGATTAAGCGGTCCGTTGCCTGACCCGAGTCCGGGCGCGGTCGCGATCGCGTTCTGGACGTATTGAATCGATCTGCGTACGGCGGCGTGGAGGGATTCACCCTTCGCCAGGCGGGCGGTGATCGCCGCCGACAGCGTACAGCCTGTTCCGTGCGTGCTGGTGGTCTCGATTCGCTGGCCGCGGAAAGTGCGAATGTCTCCGTCGAAGAGGACGTCGATCACCCGGTTGCCCGTGCTCAGGTGCGCGCCCTTAAGCAGAACCGCCTGGGCGCCGAGCTCGCTCGCGATCTTTTCGGCGGCCCGCGCCATTCCATCCTCGTCGGTGATCTTTTCCCCGATCAGAATTTCGGCTTCGGGCACGTTCGGCGTGACGAGAAAAGCCTTGGGCATCAGCTGCGTTCTTATCGCATCGATGGCGTCCCGCTCGACAAGCACATCGCCCGAGGTCGCGACCATCACCGGGTCGAGGACGTAATTCGCCAGCGAATGCGCTTCGATTGCAGCCGCGACCGCGGATGTAATTGCGGCGGTGGCGAGCATCCCGGTCTTGAACGCAGAGGGAGGCAGATCCTCGCACACGGACTCGATCTGCGCGCGAACAAGATCAACCGATACGGGCTCCCACCTGCTGACTCCGCGCGTGTTCTGGGCGGTTATCGCAGTGATCGCGGAGGTTCCGAAGACTCCGAAACGCTGGAACGTCTTGAGGTCGGCCTGAATTCCGGCGCCGCCACCCGAATCGGAGCCCGCTATGGTGAGCGCAATGCGCATGAAACGAAAGATGCGCCGTGACGTGTCACGGCGCACCCTGAACTAAAGCAAGCTGGACTCGTTACTGCCCTTGTCGTGGCGGTGGCGACGGCGGCAGCGATTGCAGCCTGGCCTTGAACATGTGGAAGTTGCGTGTGTCCGTCCCGAGGGCCGCTAGCGTACCAGGGGGAAGCTGGTTGATACGCGTCTGAATCGCGGTGATCCGGTCCTCTTCCAGCGGATGGGTCAGGAACCACGCCTCGACGCCTGCTGGACGGCTTTTCCGCTCCTCGAGGAGCTTTTGGAACATGCTCACCATGCCTTCGGGACTGATGCCGGCGCGCACGACGTTGTTGAATCCTTCCTGATCGGCTTCCGCTTCATCCGACCGACTGAATCGCGCGAAGAGCGCGCCTCCGCCAACCTGGATCGCGGCGCTCGCGGCCTGATTGCCACATACGCCGGTGAGTACACAAGCCAGAGTGATCCCGATGTTCGCGCCTTGCTCTTTCTGCATCTGCTTGATCGTATGGCGGCGGAGAACGTGACCGATCTCGTGGCCGAGAACGCCGGCAACTTCATCCATCTTGTCGGCGCGCTCGATGAGGCCACGGTTCACGTAGACGAAGCCGCCCGGCACCGCGAACGCGTTGACTTCCTTGCTGTCGACGATGAAAAAGTGCCAATCGAGATCCTTCCGGCTCGTGAGCCTGGAGATCGAGTCGCCGAGAACATTGATGTACCGATTCAGCTCGGGATCCTGGATGATCGGTAGTTGCGCGTTGATCTGTTGCGCATATTCCTGTCCCATCTGCACTTCCTGCTGCTGCGATACTCCGCAGGCAGTGAGGGAGCACGCGACGGTGATGCCTATTATGAATCGCTTCATTGATACTCCGGCGATGAGAATTCTTTCGGGACGCAAAGGCAAATCCTATTCCAAGAACGGCTAGCTCGAACCCTGTGAAACTTCTTACACTTGCGCGTGATCTGCACCGACGAAAAGCCCGCGAGAAGCACTCTCTTTTCGTCGCCGAAGGCGTGCGCTCGGTCGAGGAGCTGCTTCGCTCCGGCCTGACCGTGCGCGGCGCGCTCGTGGCACCCCAATTGGCTTCAGCTCCGCGCGGCGAAGCTTTGCGCCTCCAGCTCGATCAATCGCGTGTTGAAATATCGGAGGTCTCCGAAAAAGATTTCCGCAGCGCGGCGGAGACGGAGTCACCACAAGGTGTCATTGCTATCGGTGAAGTTCCAACCCGCTCCCTGGATACACTCGACATCCCTCTCGTGTGCCGCATCCTCGTGCTCGACGCGGTTCAGGACCCCGGAAACGTCGGAACGATTGTCCGCACCGCCGCGGCTCTTGGGGCGACCGCGACGATTGCGCTGGCAGGCACCGTGGACTTGTGGAATCCAAAGGTCATCAGAAGCTCCATGGGCGCCCAGTTCCACCACCTCGCATTTCACGCAGAGTGGGCGGACCTATCGCGGCTGCTCGACGGGAAGCAAATCGAGCTCTGGGCCGCCGACGCGCAGGGGGAGCCGCTCGACAAAACGCGTGCTGTTAAGCGCCTGGCAATCGTCGTAGGTAATGAAGGGTCCGGTCTCAGTCCTGATGTTCGGGCCAGAGCCGACCGCACCATCTCGTTGCCCATCGCAGACAGCGTCGAGTCTCTGAACGTGGCGGTGGCAGCGGGCATCATCCTCCACGAGCTTCGTCCATGATCGATATTCTCGAAGGCATCTACGTGTTCGCTGTTGGAGCCTGCATGGGCTCCTTCCTCAACGTGTGCATCGGCCGGTGGCCGGAAGGCCTCTCGGTAGTGAAGCCGAGGTCGAGGTGCCCCAAGTGCGGACACCAGATCAAGGCGACCGAGAATATCCCGCTCGTTAGCTGGCTCATGTTGCGCGGGCGCTGCAGCGGATGCGGCGAGCGCATCTCGATCCAGTACCCGATCGTCGAGCTCCTCGTGGGCCTTCTCTGGCTGGCGGCGTTCCTGCAATTCGGGCTGTCGTTCACCGCATTTCGCCTGGCGGTCCTTGCGACAGTTCTCCTCGGTATATCGATCACCGACGCAAAGCACTTTCTCATTCCGGACGGCTTCACGGTGTTCGGTCTGTTCTTTGTGCTGCTGACGTCGCTGGTCGCGCTCTACCTTGGCGAGTCCTACCCGTTCGCGGGTCCGTGGGATGCGGTACTCGGCATGTGCGTTGGGGCAGGTGCGATATCCATCGTCGGGTGGCTGGGGGAAGTCTGGTTGAAGAGGCCGGCGATGGGATTCGGAGACGTCACACTGATGGCTGTCGTCGGCGCCGCTCTCGGCCCGACGCGTGCGCTGCTCACGATATTCATAGGCGCGGTGCTCGCACCCATCGTACTGCTTGGAATCGTTTATCCTCTCTCCGCGCGCGGCATGGCTGACGACGCTGGCCAGACCGAGCTAGCGCTCGAAGCCGGTGGCAGCTGGCGCAAACGTGAGCTTCCGTTCGGCGTCTTTCTTGCGCCCGCGGCGCTGATCGCCTTGCTTTGGGGGGATACCCTCATCGCATGGTATCTGCGAATATCGGGGCTCTAGCAACGGTTCCTCCATCTGGATGACATGACCGCCTATTTGAATCGAAGCATCCTTCTCGCTGCAATCGGATCGCTCGCTTTCGTCTCCGCGTGCGAGAGCCAGAAGCCCAAGTACGAAGGCCCGTACGCCGCCCAAGTCGCCGAGGCGGTACCGATGATCGAGAAGGCCGTTGGTCTCAAGTTCAAGACGCCGCCGAGGGTAGAGACGCGGTCGAAAGAGCAGGTGAGACAGTACATCGTGAAGCAGGTCAGCGATTCGCAGGCGGTTCGCGAGATCACCGGGGAAGAGGCTGCGTACAAGAGGCTCGGTCTGATCCCGGATACGCTCAAGCTGCGTTCTTTCCTCGAGACTCTGCTCGTGGAGCAGATAGTAGGCTTCTACGATCCGCACACGAAGATCCTGTACATCGTGGACGGATCGCCGAAGGATCTCGTGACGACGATCGTGACCCACGAGCTCATTCACGCCCTGCAGGATCAGTACATCAGTCTTGATTCGGTGCAGAAGCTGGTCGGCGACAACGATCGCACGTCGGCCGCCCAATCAGTATTCGAAGGTCAGGCTGTCTACGAGCAGATCTCGATCATGCTCGGCGGCTCCAACATCGCGATCAATCTTCCGGGCGGTTGGGATCGGATCAGGGACATGATCCGTGAGACGCAATCTTCGATGCCGATCTTCGCCGCCGCTCCGCGCGTCATTCAGGAGACTCTCATTTTCCCGTATCTCAGCGGCGCGGAATTCTACAGGAATTACAAAGAGCGCAAGCCGGGATCGGTCATCTACAATGACATGCCGGTTTCAACCGAGCAGATCATACATCCGTCCGCGTATTTCGGCACCCGCGACAATCCGACCAAGGTCACGCTCGGCGCGCTCACGAACGCGAGCGAAGTCTACGAGAACGACCTGGGAGAATTCGAGACGAGGCTGTTCCTGTTCCAGCACCTGAATGATCAGAACGACGCCATTCGAGGCGCGTCGGGCTGGGACGGAGATCGCTATGCCGTCGTGAATACTCCGCAGGGACAGGGTATCGTCTGGCTCACGGTTTGGGATTCAGCCGTCGACGCTGGCGAATTCTACGATCTCGCGGGTCAGGCGATCGAAAAGAGATTCTCGACGAAGGCGGTCGCCGGAGGGTCGAATCTCGTCAAGAAATACTCCGCCGCCGGGCGGTCACTCCAGGTGGCGACCGCGGAGATCGGTGGCAGGCCAGTAGTGATCTACGAGGATCTGCCCAGTGGGGCCAACCCCAGCATCGTCAATCCGGCGAACGTGAAGCTGGTTCAGTAGGGCTACAGCCCAAGCAGCTTCTGTAGCCCAAAAGTACAGACGCCGATCAGTCCGCCGAGTACGTAGCCGGTGGTGATGATCAGGTTCAGCTCGTTCTGAATCACGTTGCGCAGGATTTCTTCGACGCGCTCGACGCTGAACGCCATCACCTTTCGTTCGACCATCGCCTGCACATCGAGCTTCTTGATCAGCTCCGGGAGCTGGTCGTGTATCCACTCCCAGATGACGGGCGCCGCCGACGCAGCGAGCCGATGCGGAGCTTCAGGATCCTTTTTCGCCTCGAGATTGCCCAGAATGTCCGAGATCGGCTTCTGCAGGTAGCTGAGGATCGCGTCGTGAATCGCCTTGGAGATCTCTTCTCTGATCTCGGGCTCCTCGAGTAAGGCGACCACCTGCTCGACGCCATCCGTCTCGATTGCGTCGAGTACGGTGTCGAACTTTTTCTCGGTCATCATCAGTTTGGCGAAGATGCGCTCGTGAAAGCGCATGTCGTCGACGAAGCGGTTGAACATCGAGTGCAACGTTCCGCGCAGCTTGACGCGTGTCGTGGGCTGTCCCAGAAATGCGCCGAGCTTGGTCATTGCCACCGGGAGATACGCGGTAGTCGCTCCCTCCAACGCGGTCACCACCGCGGGCGGGACCTTGTCGATGAGTGGATCCTGCGAGGTGAGCATGTTGGCGATCACGTCTTCGACGCGCGACTGAAACGCGGCGAGCAGCTCAGGTCGCGCCAGCTCGCTCTGCAGATCTCCCGGAGTGAGAAGTCGTTCACCAACCGTGCGTCCGAGACTCTTCGCGAGTCGCGCCTGATTCTTGGGAATCGCTCCCTGGAATCCGAAGCGCTTTTTCTTGGGGTTGAAGAGCATCCACACCGCGACGGTGTCGGACAACCCTCCCGCCATGGTTCCTACGAAGACGTGGATGCCGAACTGGATCCAGGGGTTGGCGACATTCACCTACTGCGTTGCTGCTCCTACCGGGCTCGATTGATTGATGGAGGCGCCCGCGGAATCCGAGACGGCGTTCTTCGGCGCGACATCGCCGTGCGGCTCGGCAGCGTCGGCGAGGGAGCCCGGCCCTCTGGCGAGCAACGCGAGGTGAATGATCTCGTCCATCGTCGAGACGAATGTGAACGTCATGCTGTTCACCACTTCGTCCGGAATTCCGCGAAGATCCTTCTCGTTCGCCTTGGGCAGCAGCACCTGTCGCAGACCCGCACGGTAGGCTGCCATCACCTTTTCCTTGACGCCGCCGATCTCGAGCACCTTGCCGCGGAGCGTCATCTCCCCGGTGAGCGCCATGTCTCGACGCACCGGACGCCTGCTCAGCACGCTCGCAATCGCCAGTGTAACAGCGGCTCCAGCGCTCGGCCCATCTTTCGGAATCGCGCCCGCGGGGAAGTGCACGTGCAGATCGCATTCCTTGAACTCAACGTCCTCGACGCCGAGTGTGTGGGCGCGGGAGCGAACGTAGGAATAGGCGGCGTCCACCGATTCGCGCATCACGTCACCAAGCTGTCCGGTGACGGTGAGACGTCCGGATCCCGGCATGCGAAGCGCTTCGATCACCATCAGGTCTCCACCGGTGGCGGTCCACGCCATTCCGGTCACAGCGCCGATCTCCGGCTCCTGTTCCGCGTCTTCCAGCGTGTACGTTGGATTTCCCAGGATGTCGTTGACCATGGCGTTGTCGACGATCCAGGCACCCTCTTCACCGTCGGCTTTCTTGCGCGCGCGCTTGCGCATCAACGAAGCGATGTTGCGCTCGAAATTGCGGAGACCGGCCTCGCGCGAGTAGCGATTGGATATGAAGCCGAGGACTTCGTCGGTGAACTGAATGTCCTTGTCCGTGATTCCGTGCTCCTCGAGCAGCCTGGGCAGGAGATAACGCCACGCGATCTCGACTTTCTCCTCAACGGTGTAGCCGAGAACGCGAATGACTTCCATTCGGTCCCGCAACGGAGCAGGGATGTCGAACAGGTTGTTGGCCGTGCAGATGAACAGAATGCTGGAGAGGTCGAACGGGAGATTGAGATAGTGATCCACGAAGTTCGAGTTCTGCGACGGGTCGAGAACCTCGAGCATTGCCGCGGTGGGATCTCCCGACGGGCCGCCGCTGGTCATCTTGTCGATCTCATCGATCATGAGGACCGCGTCCCGAACCTGCACACGACGCAACGATTGCAGAATCAATCCCGGCATCGCTCCCACGTACGTGCGGCGATGGCCGCGAATTTCGGCTTCGTCGCGCACGCCGCCGACTGAAATTCGATAGAACGCGCGGCTGATCGACATGGCGATCGCTTCGCCGAGCGACGTCTTGCCGGTTCCTGGAGGGCCGACGAAGCAGAGGATGGGACCGTGGGGGTCGCCGCCGCGGAGCTTGCGTACGGCGAGGTATTCGGTGATGCGCTCTTTCGCCTCTTTCAGGCCGTAGTGCCGGCTGTCCAGCAGCTCTTCGACCTTTTTCAGCTCAATGATCTCTTCTTTCGACGACTTCACGTTCCAGGGAAGCGCCAGCATCCAATCGAGATAGGTACGAATTACCTGGTACTCGCTCGACGCGGGAGAGAGGTTGCGCATGCGCTCGATCTCGCGCTTGGCTTCCTGCGCTGCTTTCTCGGGGAGATTTGCCTCCTCGAGCTTCTTGAGCGTCTCGATGGCTTCCTTCTCGCCCGGATCTCCTTCGCCCAGCTCCGATTGGATCGCGCGCAGCTGCTGCCGCAGGTAGAACTCGCGCTGGTGCTGCTCGATCTTGATCTCGGTCTGGCGCTTCACGTCTTCGGCGACGCGCGCGCGGCCGACTTCGCGCTCGACGCGTCCGAGCAGGAATTTGAGGCGCTGCCCGATGTTCAACCGCTGAAGGATCTCGTCCTTGTCAGAGACCTTGAAGTTGAGATTCGTCGCGGCCAGATCTGCAAAGCGTCCCGGATCCGAGATGTTCATCTTGAGGATAGCGGGCACTTCGTCGGGAATGCGATCGATCAGCTCCGCCAGCGTTTCGGCGCCGGCGACTATTCTCGAGATAAGGTCATCGACTTCGTTCGGGTCGGGGGCAATTTCCTTGGCCGGCTTGATCCGAACGATCGGAAAAGGCTCTGTCTGCGCGACGCCTTCGACGACGATTCGCCGCAGCCCCTGGAGCGTGATCTGGACCGTTTCGCCGGGCAGATTGATTCGCTCGTGCACGCGCGCGGCGACTCCGACTCTTCCTACGAATCGTTCGGGGTCGAGCACGTCGTCGTGATCGCCAGTCGCTACCACGAGGCCGACTATGAGTCCCGATTGCTCGTTGGCCTTCAGCAGCGACAGGTTTTCGGGAGCTCCCATTTGCACTGCGATGGTGCCGAGCGGGTAGACGATCGTCGATCGAAGCGCCATGAGCGGCAGCGTCGCTGGGATTTCCGCCTGAAGTATGTCGTCTCTACGCTGCGTTGGAGCCATTCAATCTCTCTCGATGCAGATGATGCGTCAGTTGTTTCAGAAGTTAACGGCGCCTAAGTTTAAAGGCTATGTTCGAAGACCTGAGCGAAAAGCTCGAAGCCACGTTCGCCCGCCTCCGTGGCCGCGGTGTTCTCAGCGAAGCCGACATAAAAGAGGGGCTGCGCGAAGTCCGCCGGGTGCTGTTGGAAGCGGATGTCAACTTCCAATTGACGCGTGAGTTTCTCGAACGTGTCGAGAAAAAAGCGACCGGCGTAAACGCGCTCAGTACGGTCTCTCCCGGGCAGCAGCTAGTCAAGATCGTTCATGAAGAGCTCACCGGGATGTTGGGAGAGCGACGGGAAGGTCTGAAGCTCAGCACTGTACCGCCCTCGGTGGTGATGATGGTCGGTCTGCAGGGATCGGGAAAGACCACGACGGCCGCCAAGCTGGCCCGCAAGCTCAAGGCGGAAGGTCGCTCGACGAGGCTCGTCGCCGCCGACGTATATCGTCCCGCAGCCATCGACCAGCTCGAGACACTTGGCCGGGACCTGTCGATTCCCGTCTACGCGGACAGGACGACGACCGATGTGGTGAAGATCGCCCGCGCCGGAGTCGCTGAGGCTCTGCGAGAGCGCGATCGCGTGGTGATCATCGATACCGCCGGGCGGCTGCAGATCGACGACGCAATGATGCAGGAGCTGTCGCGACTCAAGGAAGCGCTCCGGCCGTCAGAGATTCTTCTCGTCGCGGACGGGATGACCGGACAGGACGCGGTCAAGATCGCGCAGGGGTTCGACAGCGCTCTCGACGTGACCGGCGTGATTCTCACCAAGATGGACGGCGACGCGCGCGGTGGCGCCGCGTTGTCCATCTACGGAGTCACCAGGAAGCCGATCAAGTACATCGGTGTAGGCGAAAAATCGGATGCCCTCGAGGAGTTTCACCCCGAGCGCATGGCCGGGCGGATCCTCCAGATGGGCGACATCGTCACTCTCGTCGAGAAGGCGCAGGCGTCGTTCGACGAAGCCGAAGCGAAGCGCCTCGAGAAGAAGGTCCGGAAAGAAGGGATGGACCTCAATGATTTCCTCAACAGCATGCGACAGATCCAGAAGATGGGGCCGCTCGAGGGAATCCTGAAAATGCTGCCCGGGGTGAACACGAAGGCGCTCAAGCAGATGAAAGCCGACCCGAATCGCATGAAACACGTAGAGGCGATCGTGCTTTCGATGACGCCGGAAGAACGCAAGAATCCCGGGATCATCAACGGTTCGCGCCGCGCGCGCATTTCGAGAGGATCCGGACGGCCGATCAGCGATGTAAACCGCCTGCTCGACCAGTTCCGGGAGATGCAGAAGATGATGAAGAAAATGGCCGGAGGCGGACGAATGGGCATGCAATCAATGCCTGGTATGTTCGGAAGGTAGAAGGCCCGCAGGTCGTCGGTTCAAACCTTGCCCCATCCGCCATCGAATTGGCGGATAGAGGACAATGATCGAACGGCCCGAAACAATCTGCGGTCGTCTCGCAGCCGATGAGTGATTCGACCGACGCGGCACTCGCGGCGGAAGGGGACTACCCGGCGTTCGAGCGGCTATTCGAGAGGTACCTCAGCCGCATTTACTCGCTCTGCGTTCGATTGTCGGGAAGCCGCGAGCGAGGGGCAGAACTCACAGAAGATGTCTTTGTCAGAGCTTGGGAGGAGCTGCCCCGGTTCCGGGGCGAGAGCCCATTTGCCGCTTGGCTGCACCGGCTGGCAACCGACGTCATTCTGAGCGCGGGTGAAGCGTATGGAGAAATCGCCCCCAGCATCGAGCAGCAGAGCGAAAGACTCGATCTCGATCAGGGGCTCGATAGGCTCCCGGCGGATGCGCGGAAAGTTGTCGTGCTCCACGACGTGGAGGGCTTCAAACACGAAGAGATCGCGGAAATCCTGGGCATTACGGTGGGTGGAAGCAAAGCGCGGCTGCGGCGGGCACGGGTGCTGCTGAAGGAGGCGCTGGGACGATGACCACATTCAACCTGACGTGCGAAGCCGTCGAGACGACCTTACACGAGTACCTCGACGAGACGCTGGAACCCTGGGTGCGCGCATCAATCGAGGAGCACCTCGAGGAGTGCGCGCA
>DATARP010000217.1:0-2480 GCA_036264075.1 Gemmatimonadaceae bacterium | reverse complement strand
GTCGCGCGCGCTCAGCTGCTCGGTGTTCGATGGTGTGTAGTTGTCCACGATCTTCGTCGCGCTCGAGTCGATCGCGATCGCAGCGTCGCCCCAATTCGTGCGTCCATCCCAGAGTCCGTTGCCGGTCGCGACGAAGATGTCCCCCGTGACCGAATCGATCACGGCGCCCGCTCTTCCCCAGATCGCATTCCCACTCTCGGCGCACGAGTGCGGATCGATCAGCTGAAGTCTGTCGCTGCACAGCGAGTTCCAGACGTGCACGAGCCGCCCGCTTGCGGCGTCGAGAATCGCGACGTGACCCTGATAGGGCGGCGCATCGCCTATGTATCCGCCCGTCGTGGCAATCACGCGACCGCGATCGTAATTGAGCGCCGACGCAATCTTCTCGCGCTCGGGCAGAGTGGTGATCGCGGTGCTCCACACGGCGCGCCCGTCGGCAACCGCAAGCTTCTGGATGCGGCCATCCGGTGACGCGGCGTAGATGAATTCGCGATTGGGATCCGCAACCGGCGTCGAGGTGGTGATTCGCCTCGATCCCGACCAAGAATCGTATCCATTCGGCGTGAAGCGCCAAAGGATGCTTCCATTGTCGGCGTCGATCGCCAGCGTCTTTCCGTACGTCGTCGTGACGAAGAAAACGTCGCGCGTGCCACCATTCACGCTCACGCCGTGGAGATAGATCGGCGAGGCATCGACGGTTCCATCGAGCGTGACTTGTTGACGGCGCAGAGTCGCGACGTTCGCGGCGGTGATGCCGGTCTCGTCCGTCGACGCGCTGGAACGGCCGACGTCCCAGCCGAACCGGGTCCAGTCGTGGATCGATGCAATGCGCGTCGCCGACGATTGGGGCGGGACCGCTGCGGCGGTGTCCTCACGCGCGCGCGATGCTGGTGCGGCGCCGCACGCGACAAGTACGGGGAGCCAAACCAGACCGAGAAGGGGAACGCAACGGTAGGGAGCCCCCGCAAAAAGGGTGCTTCCTTCTTTTGAAAGAGCGCTCACGATTTCAAGCTAGGTCGCCGTTCTCAAGCCCGCCAGATTTCCCTGAGAAAGTCAGGTAGGTAGATTCCCGCCGTGCATAGCTCAGTTACGCGGCTCATCGAATCCTACGGCTATGCCGTCGTGTTTCTCTTTGTTGCCGTCGAGAGCCTTGGCATTCCTCTGCCGGGTGAAACGGTACTCGTAACAGCGGCCGCGCTGGCTGCTCTCGGTCATCTGTCGATCTGGTGGGTGATCGCCATTGCGGCCGCAGGCGGAATCATGGGGGATGCCGCCGGCTACTGGATCGGACGGCTGGGAGGCGTGGCGCTCCTCAAGCGTTACGGACGCTTCGTCCACTTCGACGAGCACAAGCTCGAGAAGGTGCACTCGTTCTTCGACAGGCACGGATCCAAGGCGGTGTTCTTCGGGCGGTTCATCGCCCTGCTTCGAACGTGGGCGGCGCTGCTCGCGGGGACCGCCGAGATGCCGTACCGCGTTTTCACTCTCTACAACGTGGCAGGCGGTATCACATGGGCGAGTCTGTTCGGCACGCTGGGCTACGTCTTCGGACGAAGCCTGCCACTTCTGGAGCGGTACATCGGACAGGCGAGTCTCGCGCTCGTGCTGCTGATTGCACTCGTCGTCGCGCTCTGGCTCGGCTGGCGATGGTTCAACACCAATCGTGAATTTCTGGCCGAGCGTGTTTCGTCGCACTGGGTAAGTTTTCGAGGCCGTCACCCGAAGCTTGCCCGATTCATCGCCGCGCGCTTCGTTCGCGGCGAGTACCTCGGCTTGCATCTGACGATAGGATTCCTCCTCAGCCTGGCGGCTCTGTGGCTGTTCGCTGGCGTGACCGAGGACGTCGTGCATCACGATCCGTTGACGAGGTTCGATCTCACGGTGACCACGTTGTTCCGTGCCCACGCAACACCACTCGGCGACAGGATATTCAGCATCATCAGTGCACTCGGCTCTCCGATCGCGATGGGCATCGTCGGAGGGGGCGGCGCCCTGTTGCTGTTCGTTCGCCGAAAGTGGGTGGTGCTCTCCGCATGGGTGGCAGCGTTCGGCGGGGCCGGAGTGTTGACGCTGGTTCTCAAGAACCTCATCCGACGTCCAAGACCCCCGGCGGCGTCGGAGTTTCTCTATGGCACATCTTTCAGCTTTCCGAGCGGTCACGCGTTGGGATCGCTGGTGGGGTACGGTATGCTCGCCTATGTCGTCGGGTCGATGTGGATCGATACGAACCGAGGTCGTTTCCAACTGGTAATCGGGACGGCAGCGCTCATCATCGCGATCGGGCTCAGCCGACTGTACTTGGGCGTCCACTACTTCAGTGATGTCGTCGCCGGATACGCGGTGGGAGTGCTGTGGCTGTCGGTCTGTATCTCAGGACTCCAGGTTGCGCAGCGCCGGCGGCTGACAACGAGCTCCGCGAACTCATCACAGCCGTAGCTCGACTGAAGCGAGCGCCCCGCCAATCAGGTGAACCTCGACCG
>DATARP010000134.1:0-2715 GCA_036264075.1 Gemmatimonadaceae bacterium | reverse complement strand
ACCTCCGCTTCGCAGCCGATGCAGGTCGTGGCGGGCGGTTTGTCAGTCGACGATATGATCGCGGTCGCGGCTTATGCGGCGTCGCTCAGGCCGGCGAAACGGTAAGCGAGAGGAGGCGGAACCCCCTCTCGTCAGCGGTCTACCATGGACATTTGCTTCTCGTTGTAGCGCGGGCCTGAGATCTTTTCGGGCGAAAGGCTCTCGTCGAGGGTTCGCATCTCATCGGCGCTGAGCGAGATGTTCGCTGCGCCGACGTTCTCTTCGAGGTACTTCCGTCGCTTGGTGCCAGGAATCGGCACTACGTCCGGACCTTTGTGCAGCAGCCACGCCAGCGCGATCTGCGCCGGCGTCCCGCCCTTCTTCTTCGCGATCTCCCGCACCGCCGAAGCCGCCCGCACGTTCGCGTCGAAATTCTCACCCTGGTACCGCGGATCGTTGTGACGGAAATCGTCCGCCGGATATTCCTCGGCGCGCTTCACGGCGCCCGTGAGGAATCCGCGGCCGAGCGGCGCGAACGGCACCATCCCGATGCCAAGCTCGCGCAGTAGTGGAATGATCCCCGACTCGAGATTGCGCTCCCACAGCGAGTACTCGCTCTGGAGCGCGGAGATCGGGTGCACCGTGTGCGCACGCCGGATCGTCTTCTCGCCCGCTTCGGACAAGCCGAGGAAGCGCACCTTTCCCGCGCGCACTAGGTCCGCCATCGCGCCGACGACGTCCTCGATCGGCACGCCGGGATCGACGCGGTGCTGATACAGAAGATCGATGTAGTCGGTCTGCAGCCGGCGCAGAGATCCCTCGACTGCCCCGCGGATGTGAGCGGGCCGGCTGTCCACGCCAACAATGCCTGTCTCGCCGAACTTGAAGCCGAACTTCGTGGCGATGACGACGCGGTCGCGCGAGACCTTGAGCTGCTTGAGCGCGCGAGCGAATAACTCCTCGTTTGCGTACGGCCCGTACGCCTCGGCTGTATCGAAAAACGTGACGCCCAGCTCGAGGGCGCGCTTTATCGTGGCGATGGATTCGTTCTCGTCGCGCTCTTCCGGTGTCCCGTAGGATTGAGTCATCCCCATCAGGCCGAGTCCGAGGGCGGAGACCGTCAGACCCTGGCTGCCGAGTTTGCGGGTGGTCAGCATCAGTGCCTCATCGCTCCTGCGGTGCTGACGACCCCGTCCAGCTCCGCCAAAACTTCGGACGACAGGGTCAACCGTCCCGCCGCCAGATTCTCGCGGAGGTGTGCGAGTGAGGACGTTCCAGGGATCAGCAAGATGTTGGGTGAACGGTGCAGCAGCCACGCGAGCGCGACCTGCATCGGTGTGGCGCCGAGTTTCTCCGCGACGCCGGACAACGTCGACGATTGCAATGGCGTGAATCCGCCAAGCGGGAAAAACGGAACGTACGCGATGTTCTGGCGCGCGAGCTCTTCGATCAGACCGTCGTCGTGGCGGTGGGCCAGATTGTAGTTGTTCTGCACGCACACGACATCGGTGATCGTCTGAGCCTCGGCCACCTGGGCGGAGGTCGCGTTGCTCAAGCCGATGTGGCGAATCAATCCCTTTCGCTGGAGATCGGCGAGCACCGTCACCTGCTCGGTGATCGATCCTTCCCCGGGGCCGAGGCCGGAACCCATGATTCGGTAGTTGGCGATGTCGAGCGCGTCGAGGCCGAGGTTGCGGAGATTGTCGTGGACGGCAGAGATCAGCTCGTCGGGAGAGTTGGCCCGTTGCCACGATTTGTCCGGGGGACGGCGACCGCCGAGCTTGGTGACTATCACCAGTCCAGTCGGATACGGATGCAACGCCATCCGGATGATCTGGTTGGTGATATGCGGACCGTAGTAGTCAGACGTGTCGATATGGTTTACGCCGGAAGCAACGGCTTCGCGAAGAATGGTGATTGCGGCGTCGGGATCTTTGGGCGGGCCATACACACCGGGGCCGGCTAGCTGCATCGCCCCGTAGCCTATCCTGTTGACGGTCAATGACGTGCCGGGAAAGGTAAACTGGCCGCCTAGCGTCGATGTCGTCATCGCGTGCTCCTGGCTGCTTATGCTGCGAAAACCGTGGTGCTGCCTCTGAATCAGAACACTAACGTCTGAATCGAATGCGGCAAACTGCTAACCTCAGCCGCGTTGCCGTCGAGCCAGAGAAAGTACGAAATCTTCTGATCGGTCTTGTTCATCACCACGACCGACACTTTACCATCCGGATTGACGAAGGCGGTGGAAAGCAGCGCGCTCCTGCTCGGCGCGGCGGCGATTTTCCTCGCGCCCGGGCGCACGAACTTGGAAAAGTGCCCGATGTAGTAATACGAATTCGTGTAAATCAGCTCGCCCGTCTTCGTGTTGGCGTGCACCGGCGCAAAGCAGAAGTTGCCGACGTGATTCGGTCCACCCTGCTCGTCGAGCAGGACGTTCCCGTCGGTCCAGCCGACGGCGCCGTCGTTGAAGTCGTTGATCATCGATCTTCCGTACTGCTCGCCCAATCTCCAGCTGCTCAGCTCTTCCGCCTTGAATGAATCGTTGCAGCCTTCGGTGAAGATCAGATTCTTGTTCGGAAACGACTCGTGAACGAGCTGGACGTTGTCGAACATCTGGTCTCCGCCGCTCCACGGCTCGTACCAGTGGTAGCCGATGCCCCACACGTACTGCGCGGCTTTGGGATCGCTCAGGATTGTCTGCGCTCTCTGGTAGATGAGATCGCGGTTGTGATCCCA
>DATARP010000126.1:0-6057 GCA_036264075.1 Gemmatimonadaceae bacterium | reverse complement strand
CAGATTGTCGTTGGCTCCGCCCTGTCCGGTGTCCATCGTACTCTGGCCAGCCCAGAGAAATACTCCGTCGCCGCCATGCGTCAGCGAGTTGAACGCGACAATGTTCTTGTTGCTTTGCTCGTAGATCAACAGGTCGGCGGCATCCTGACCGCGGCGATAGAATCCCTCGCTGTATCCACGAACGTTGTAGTCGGCCTGATTGTGCATGATCGAGTTCCCGCTCGACCTGTACAATCCGATCCCGATTCCGGAATTGAACGAGAATGTGTTGTTCCACACCCGGAGCCCGCTCGTTCGCACCAGCAGCAGTCCGTTCATGCCTTGACTGACTGTATTTCCGCGAATTTCGCCGCCATTCACATCGCTCAGGTAGGCCCCGGCGCCGTAGCGCAGCCACTCGTCCTTTTCATTGTGATGGAACGAGAGCCAGTCGATGAGACTCTCGTGCTCGACCACGCTGTAGAGGCGGGGCTTCCAGTTGTAGCTGAAATCGTTGTCTATGAGGGAGAGATTCTCTGTCTTCCGGGCGAGGATCCCCACTTTGTAGCCGCGGATGCGCGCGCTGAGGATGCGGACATTGCGTCCTCCATCGACGCGTATAGCGACGCCGGTCGCGAGGTCAGGATTTGACTCTGGGGGCAACCCTTCCATTGTCGCGCCCGAAAAATCGAGAGTGATGTCGTCGCCCCGGACGGTGATCACCGCCGAGTCTGTCGAGGCTGAGGCGGTGAGGCGATAGACGCCCGGTGTGATCCGCGCCGATCGGGTGATCACGAGACCCGGTCGGAGCTCGATGGTCGGAGCGGTCGTCGCTCGGGGAGGACTCTGCGCCCGGATGAATGGCGCAGCGACGAGAGTCATTCCCAGCAACGTCAGGGAGCGAGTCGGCATTGGCAAATACTACATGGTCGCGCCCGTCGAGTCATCTGCAGGCGGTTGACTGCGATCCTGAATCCGCTAACTCTCCGCTAGCCGCCTGCAAAGAGGATTTCATGCGCATCGATTCCCGTGTCGCTCTCGCTCTCATTCCGCTCCTGTTCGGCGCAGCGCTTACTCCTCCGGCCTCGAACAGGATCGCGCTCACTCCTCCGATGGGTTGGAACAGCTGGAACCATTTCGGCTGCAACGTCAGCGATGCTCTGATCAGAAGTACGGCCGACGCGATGGTGTCGAGCGGGATGCGGGCAGCCGGCTATCAGTACGTGGTGATCGACGACTGCTGGCAGGTCAGCAGGGATTTGAAGGGGACTATTGTCGCGGACTCCTCACGTTTCCCTCGCGGAATCAAAGCGCTCGCCGACTATGTACACAGCAAAGGCCTCCGCTTCGGGATTTACACCGACGCCGGAACCAAGACCTGTCAGGGGCGGCCGGGTACGTACGGCTACGAGGACCAGGACGCGAGAACCTACGCCGCCTGGGGCGTCGATTACGTCAAGGAAGACTGGTGCAATGCGAGCGGTCTCAA
The DNA here is from genome assembly GCA_036264075.1 of Gemmatimonadaceae bacterium. GTDB lineage: Bacteria > Gemmatimonadota > Gemmatimonadetes > Gemmatimonadales > Gemmatimonadaceae > UBA4720. Next base: position 4,589 of record DATARP010000126.1, on the reverse strand, counting down.
CGCGCCTGCGCAGTACGCGAAGTTTCGAAAGGCGCTGGACAAGAGCGGGCGCGCCATCGTGCTGAGCATCTGCGAGTGGGGTTCGAATCAGCCTTGGGACTGGGCACCCGGGATCGGCCATTTGTGGCGGACAACAGACGACATCGAGGACAAGTGGACATCGATGCTCGCCAACCTCGATCAGTCGTCACAACACTCGACCGTCGCCAGACCGGGCGCATGGAACGATCCGGATATGCTCGAGGTCGGCAATGGCGGGATGACGGACGACGAGTACCGCGCGCACATGAGCCTGTGGGCGATCCAGGCGGCGCCGCTGATCGCCGGCAACGATCTCCGCACGATGTCCGAAGCGACCCGAGTCATCCTCACCAATCCCGAGGTTCTCGCCGTCGATCAGGACTCCCTGGGGGCGCAGGGAATACTCGTGTGGGAGCCGGTTCCGGAACTCCAGGTCTGGGCAAAGCGTCTGCGAAATGGGACACACGCCGTAGTGCTTCTGAATCGATCCGCGAAGGCGGATACCATCAACGCTTACTTGTCGCGCGTGGGGATTCACAGCGACTCCGCGAGCGTGCGCGATCTGTGGTCACACGGCGAAATCGGGAAGGTCAAGGGCACGTTTTCCGCTTTTGTGAAGTCGCACAGCGCGATGATGGTGCGCATGGCGGCGATAGGAAAAGCACCCTGACCTGGCCATGTCAGAACTTGTATCCGCTCCGGAAACTGACTCGTCATAACCATAGGACATCTCAACGGTCAGCCATCCGGCACTGAGCAGGTTCAGGGAAGAGAAAATGAAGAAATACTGCAACTTTTGCGGTGCGCCGCTGAAGGATTCGGCGAAGGAATGCGAGCAATGCGGTTGGGACAGATCGCAGGACGGTCCGCCATCATCTGATCCAGCGGATACCAAGGCTCGAATCGGCGTCGCGGCTGGACTGGTCGTCGCCTATGTAGTGATGTGGGTCCTGATCCAGGGCGCGCCAGACGTTGCCCTCGCCAGACCCGCGAGGACCATCTACGCCCCGACGGAAACAACTGCCGAGCCGGTTGGTGAGCAGGTCGTTGGTCCGGCGGTATCGTTAAGCGTGACTCCGACGGAGGCCGCAACGGTGCCCGTCGCTGGCGGGGTCCCCGCGAAGGGCCTCACGATAAAAGTCGCCGACGCCAAGCTCGCGCACATCCAGCCCCACGATGCCCTCGATTACGGTTTCGTCGTGCCCGAGACGGATCAGAAGTGTCGGCTTGCGGGGCAAATGCATGGCATCGGCGGTTACGATCGCGACCTGGAGACGTTCCTCCTCACCGACGACGAGTACATTTTCTGGCACGCGAACACTGCGGCGATTCCGCATTCGTCGTGGGACACGATGCGCGGCTCGGAGACTACCCTCGCCTACGACCTTCCGGGCGCCGGGACCTATCATCTCGTGATTTCAAACTCGATGTCCCCCGCGGACAAGTCGATTCAGATCAAGGCGATGGTGAAGTGCGGTAAGTAGTTGGCCCCGCAGGCCCTCTAGGGGAATCCCTGAAATGACGGACCCTTATTTGCAACGACCAATGGTCCCACTCGGTTACGGAGAACGGTGAACCGCATACTCATCAAGTGTCCGACGACGGGCAAACTCGTCTACACTGGATTCGCGATGGACTTGCAGACGTTCGAGATGCTGCCCATCGAAGAGCAGGATCCGATCATGTGTCCGGCGTGCAAACAGATGCATCGCTGGAAAAAGCGGGATGCGATCCTCGAGCGTGACAGCTCGACGCCACAGGGGAATCGCTAGGAATCCCTGGAACGAAATTTCCCAAACATATTTTTTATTCGCGCCATCGAGTCGGCCGGGAAAGGTTCTTGCAGCGGACCGGAAATTTTCCAGGCTCACCCACTCCCCGATGGACGACAAGAGAAGAGCTGAAGGAATAGCCGCTGCGCGCCGCGAAATCGCGCGCAGGATCGCTCGATTCTGCACGAAGCTTTCGGAAGAGGAGTTCAACCGTCTCCTCGACCGCATGGCCTACGTGCAATGGAAATACGACATCGCGCCGATCGTCGTGGACCATCCGCCGCCCCAGCAGGCATCTAAGACGAAGGGTTAACACCAGCCCGAGCGGTCAATGCTGGGAGCCGAGGAAGTGCCTGATCTGCCCCACAGCGTCGTCGATCTTGTACTGAAGAAAGACATTACCCAGGCCCGGCGTCGCCTTCGTCGGATCTCCATCCACCCCCGTCACCGCAGTCTGCGCTCCCGAGCTCGGCGCCAGCTTGTCGGTGCGGATCCAGCGGTGCTGCGCGTCGAGCGCCATCAGCTCGGACGTGTCGTCGGTGCCGGCGTGCACGTCGTGCGTCGTAATTCCATGTGACGCCTCGTACGCGTGCGCCTGCTGCTTCTCCTTGAAGTACAGGTCGGGCACGTAGAGAACGCGAACGCCCCGCGAACGCCACTGCGCGTCCAGCTCCTTGGCGACGGCGCCGAGCATGTCCTGACCGTCCCCGTGATCACCCATGATGAAGACGTTCCTGAACCCGGCGTCCGCAGCGCTCAGCGCCACGTCGTGCACAACCGCGCGGTACGTCTGGGGGGTGAGAGTCACCGAGCCAGGGAATCGCATGTGCGCAGTTTTCTTCACCGCGTCACCAGTTACGGAGAACGGCAGCGTCGGATATACCAGAGCATCGCCGAGCTTGATGGCGATGGCGCCGGCCAGGTACCGCGCGATGAAGTTGTGCTTCCCGATCGCCATGTGCGGACCGTTCTGCTCGGTGCTGCCGGTGTAGATGATTGCGCTCGTTTTGCCGGACTGGATTGCCGCCTGGACTTCTGGCCAGGTGAGGTCTTCGATGTACACTGATCGCTGCGCTCCAACCGCGGGCGCAATCATCGCCATGCTCGTGATCAGAACTCCTGCAGCTCGGAAACTCATCGGAAGACTCCATTGATGGCTCTGATCATCGTCGCACGGACACGATCAGTGACTCGTTATCTCATGTTACCGGTATGACCGAGCGAATAACGTCCCGGCTGTGGCCACACGCACAGCCCATGCGGTTCGTGGCCAACCGGAATCCTATGCGTGAGCTGGCCAGTCGCAGTGTCGAAGACGTAAACCTCATCGTCGTAGCGGCCCGATACCCACAGCTCTTTTCCGTCAGCGGAGACGTCGCCCATGTCTGGACTTCCACCGCCCGGAATTGGCCAATTGGCGACAATCTTGTCCGTCAGCGGATCCAGCACGCTGATCGAACCCGGCCCGTGCGGACGACCGGCGATGCTGTTCGAGCCGCGATTCGTCACGTACAGCTTCGTCCCGTCGCGGCTCGGATAAATCCCGTGCGTGCCGACGCCCGTGTGAATGAAGCCGATGCGCTCGAATTTCCACGGATCCACGATGAAGACTCCATCCTCCTTCATATCGGCGACGTAGAATTTGCTCCCGTTGGCTGACGAGCGAATGTCCTGCGGCATCGACGGGACGTTCATCAGCGCCGCCATCGCCGCGTTTCTCGCGCTACGACGACCCAGAATTCGCTTGATCTGACGTGGGATGTAGTTCGTGAACTTGTCGGGATCGAGCGTGAGGTATCCGACTGCCTTTCTTGTGGCGAGGTCGATTTTCACCAGCTGCCCGGAGAATTCACAGGTCGCGATCGCGTACCGATTGTCGGAAGTGAACTCGACGTGATCCAGCCCTTTGCACTTCACCGGCAGCGACTGCACGATGCTCATGTCCTTCGGATCGCGGAAATCGACCCGGTGCCTCGCCTCGGCGATCACCATCGCGTACTTCCCGTCCGGCGTGTAGTACATGTTGTACGGATCGTCGACGCGCACCGGCGGTCCTTCATCGCCGGTGAGTGGATCGATCGGCGTCAGGGTGTTCGACGAGTTGTTGGCAACCCACAGCGTCGAGAGATCGTACGACGGCACCACGTGCTGAGGAACCTTGCCGGTGGGGAATGTGCGCACGACCTCATAGGTCTTGGGATCGATGATCGTGACGGTGCCCGAGCGCGAGTTGGGCACATAGACGAGCGGCTTGGCGCGCGCCGCCTCCGGCGCGAGATTGTTCGCGCCGTCTTCCGCATAGATGTTGACCGCGCCCGTAGTCGTGCGGTACGCAGCGACGGCCGCCGCGGGCGTCTTCGCGCTGTCAGCGCTTTTGCCGCAGCCGGCCACCACGAGTACGGTGAGCGCGACGAGCCAGCGCGAGCGCTTCCTATTGAAACAAACTTCCATTTTTTATGGTCGACCTGTGACGATGATCTAGTTGGCCAGAATTGGACGCCCGCGAGTCTTGTACAGCGCCGACTCCATTATAAGCGCTGCGGTGTTCAGACTGGGCACACCCGTCGGCAGAAGCGTGTCTTCGTAGACTCCCGAGCCCCACCCGTCAGGAGTAGCAGCCGGCCTCACGGTTCTCAACACGAGCTGAGTATACGCGCTAGGCAGTACGGCATTCCACCCGAATGCCGCCTTGGAGCTCACCCAGCGAGGGCGTTCCACGACTTTGTCGTCGAGACTCTCGACCACAAACGGCGTCCCGCGGTGGTAGACGCTGTAATAGTAGAAGTAGTAGGGAGG
>DATARP010000264.1:0-1818 GCA_036264075.1 Gemmatimonadaceae bacterium | reverse complement strand
TGTCTTGGGATCACTGCCGTTGCGAGCGAGGCGGAGGAAGAGCCACGCCAACGTCGCTCGAAGAAAACGCCTCGGCATGGTTCGCGAGCGCAGGTTGCCGACGATGACGTCGCCCTTGGTCCGGCGGAGGAGCGTGCTTTGACGGCGCTCAAGACGGTCCGCAGCAGGATCGCCCGCGAGGAACAAGTGCCGGCGTATATTGTATTCTCTGATCGTACTCTCGCGGAGCTGGCGGTGCGGCGACCACGGTCGCTCAGCGCATTGCAGGATGTTCGCGGAGTAGGTCCAATGAAACTGGAGCGATACGGCGCGCGTTTCCTGGCTGCGATCGCCGAGCTGGATGAAACCGAGGCGGCTTGAGAGCTGTCCCGCAACCGACGTCACGATTCGAATGAAATCAACAAATCGATTTGCCCTTGCTGCATTGTGCAGGACATCCGTCGTCACCGGCCTGTGCCTGCTGACGAGTCTCGCTTCCGCGCAGGACCCCGCGATTGGCTCGCCGAGCAGTCCGCTTCCATTCGATCCGGCCGTGACCGTCGGCACACTCCCAAATGGATTGCGCTACTACATCCGTGAGAATCACAGGCCTGAAAAACGCGCTGAGCTGCGATTGGTGGTCAACGCCGGCTCGGTGCTCGAGGACAACGATCAGCGCGGCCTCGCGCACATGCTCGAGCACATGGCGTTTCGCGGAACGAAGAAGTTCCCCGGAAATCAGGTCTCCAGCTATCTGGAATCGGTCGGGATGCGGTATGGTCCCGACATCAACGCCTTCACCAGCTTCGACGAAACCGTGTACATGCTCACGATCCCGACCGACACAGCGGCGATCGTGGACAAGGGATTCCAGATTCTTTCCGAGTGGGCGCACAACCTCGCCCTCGAGCCGTCGCAGATCGCCAAGGAGCGGCCAGTTGTCATCGAGGAGTGGCGCCTGGGTCAGGGCGCCGAAAATCGCATGCAGAACAAGTGGTTCCCGGTGCTTTTCACGGGCTCCAAGTACGGCGAGCGAATTCCGATCGGTGACAAGAAGACACTCGAGACCTACACGCCGGCGACGCTGCGACGGTTCTACACCGACTGGTACCGCCCCGATTTGATGGCGGTGGTTGCAGTGGGTGATTTCGACAAGACGCAGGTCGAAGGCCTTATCCGGCGCTACCTCGGCGCAATTCCGAGTGCGACAAACCCTCGTCCTCGCCCGCTTTCGCCCGTCCCGTCCCACGACAGCACCCTCGTCTCGATCAACAACGACAAGGAGGCCACTCGGTCGGTGATCAGGCTCCTGTACAAGGAGCCGAAGAGATCAAACACGACCGTCTCGAGTTACAGACAGCATCTGGTCGAAGGCCTGTTCGCGGGCATGTTCAACGATCGCTTCTCCGAAATCATCCAGAAGCCGAATCCGCCATTCATTAATGCATTTGCCGCGCAGGGAGATCTGGTGCGCTCAGCCGAATCGTTCTCACTGACGGCGATAGTTGCAGACAATGGAATTCCACGCGGGCTGAACGCTCTGCTCGCCGAAGGCGAAAGGGTCAGACGTTTTGGATTCCTCCAATCTGAGCTCGACCGCACCAAGAAAGATTATCTGCGCGGAACAGAGCAGGCGTACGCCGAGCGCGAGAAGACGAACTCGAGCGTCTACGCGGAATCGTACGTGTCGTCGTTCCTCGAGTCCGAGCCGTCGACCAGCATCGGTTACGACCTCGCAGCGCTGAGGAAGTTTCTGCCCACGATCACTTTGCAGGAAGTGAACAGACTCGCGGGCGAATGGATGACCGACAAGAACCGCGTGCTGGTGACGACGTCGCC
>DATARP010000244.1:0-6145 GCA_036264075.1 Gemmatimonadaceae bacterium | reverse complement strand
TTCGGTTCACATTTCTATCACGCGCTGCAAGCGTGCCTCCCTTCGCAATAGGAGACGGGATTCGTGAGGTTTCTTGAAACGCTCGGCCGAAATGTCTTGTGGGGATTACGCAACGGCGCTCTCTTCGGTCTGATCTTTTCCGCTTGGGCGGTTGTGGAGTTATTTGTGGGAGGGCCCGAGACGTTTTCGCGGCAAGGCACGAGCTTTGTCGAAGTTATTGGGCTTTACTTGGTAGGTGGCTCGTTTGCGGGCGCGATTGTGGGAATGCTGCGCCCATTTGCCTATCATCGGCTCGGAGCTGCGATTGTAGGTTTTTTTAGCGCACTTCCGTTGGCTGTCGGAACCAAGCTAATGCTTAGTGGATTCAAGTGGGCGCTGGTGGACGGGATCTACTTATTCTTCTTTCCTTTGCTTCTCGGCTGTGGTGCGGGTTTGGTCCTGCACAGTGTTTTCTTGGAAAAGAGTACTTAGGATGAACGCTTGAAGCGTTGTTTCAAGTTGTCGCGTTCGCGGTCCAGCTGCCCTTGTCAGGCGCATAGCGCGTCGGACTCCGCAATGATACATGACAGTGAAGTCACTGGAAAAGTGGACGCTGGCAAATCACCCACGACAGCAGGGTCGATAGCTCAACGCTAGTCGGTTGGCTTGTGCGGCCACTCGACGGGCAGGTTCTACATTTCGGCGAAGTCGTGCGATCGATCGACGAAGAGACGCCTGAGATCGGACGATTCCGCGATCCCGCGAGCAATGTCTTCGGACTATTCCAGATTTTCAACGTCTGAGCGGGAGATCTAAGCCGCCCAGCTGTCGATTCAGGCGGGTCTCAATCGACTAATAGGTGGAAGCACGCGCAGCGAAACCGGTCAGCGCCCGGCCCGCTGTTGCCGGTTGTTCTCCACCATTCGATCGACGACCTGCACCAGATGCTCGCCTATCTGACTCATCCCCACGCACTGTCCACACGAGTGGGCGCCCTCGAGCATCATCATAAACAAGTTCGCCGAGAAATGGGGATCCTGAAAGCCGGCCGCCTTGCAGAGGCGGACGACGCGCTTGTGTGCTCGAAGCTTGTGCTCCTTCATGACGCGCCGCGCGGGATGGTTGGGGTCCGGCAACTCGGCGAAGGCGTTGCCGAGGGCGGAGCCGCGCTCTTCCATCTCGCGAAGGTGGGCGGCCGTGCGCTGGCTCCAATCCCGGAGCTGGCCCTCCGGATCTCCGCGGTGTTTGGCGTTGAGATCCTTCCACTCCTCTTCCTTGTGCGCGATGATGCCGCGCACCCATTCGGTTATCAGCTCGTCCTTCGACTCGAAGTAGCGGTACAGCGTCATCTTGTTCGTCTGGGCGGCTTCGGCGATCGCTTCGACCCCGACGCCGCGAATACCCTGTTTATGAAACAGGTCGCCGGCCGCCACCAAAATTCGGGCGCGAACGGGGATGGTGGAACGAGGACTCCTTCTCGTTTTCAGACCGTTGCCGGAAATATCTGTTTTCACAGTAGCTTGTACCCCTCCTTGACTAAAATGTTACTGACCGGTAACATTGGGAAGCTTACTAAATGTTACCGACCGGTAACATACTATATGTCGATGCGTATTGCCACCATGGTTCGTAGCGGTCTTCTGTCACGGAGTCTTGCAACATGAGTTCCACATTCTCTCGCCCTCAGTCGGTCTCCTTCAGATCTCACGCGGGCGGATGGACCGCCGCTGCGATCTTTGTCGTTACCGCGTCCGGGTGCCGCAAGGACCCGCCCCCGATGCAGGCTCCCCAGGTTACCGTCGCCCCCGCTATCGAACGCGTCGTCGCAGACTGGGACGAATTCACGGGGCACTTCGAAGCAGTCAATTCGGTCGAGGTCCGGCCGCGCGTCGGCGGATTCCTCCAGCGCGTCGGATTCACGGAAGGCGCGATCGTCCATCAGGGCGACATCCTGTTCGTGATCGATCAGCGCCCATACGAAGCCGAAGTCGCGCGTGCGGAAGCGGTGCTCGCTCAGGCGAAAACGCGCAATCAGCTTGCCGGTATGGAAGTCGAGCGCGCGCAGAAGCTCGTCAGCTCGCAGGCGATCTCGCGCGAGGAGCTCGACTCGCGCACCAGTGGTCAGGCGGAGGGCAACGCTGCCATTCGGGCCGCCGAAGCTGCAGTGCAAGTCGCGCGACTGAATCTGGAATGGACTGTCGTGCGGGCTCCAATTTCCGGGCGCGTTGGCCGCGCCGAGGTGACGCCGGGCAATGTTGTCCAGGCGGGGCCACCGTCACCGTCGTTGTTGACCACTATCGTCTCGATCGATCCGATCTACGTGTACTTCGACACCGACGAGCAGGCGTACCTGAAATACATGGGCGCGCAGTCCGCTGGTCCGAAGGGACGGCAGGTGCTGATCGGTCTCGCCAACGAGACAGGATTCCCGCATGAGGGCAGACTCAATTTCGTCGACAACCGCGTCAACGGCGCCTCAGGAACGATCAACGCCCGGGCGCTGCTGTCGAATCCTAATGGACTCTTCACACCGGGATTGTTCGCGCGCGTGCGACTCCTCGGCAGTCAGAGCCACCCAGCGGTCCTCGTTCAGGATCAGGCGATCGGCACCGATCAGGATCGCAAGTTCGTGCTCGTTCTGAAGAGCGACAATTCCGTGGAATACCGTCCCGTTGTAACCGGCCGCGTCATAGATGGTCTGCGCACCGTTGAATCCGGGCTCAAGCCTGGAGAGCGCGTAGTCATCAACGGCCTGATGCGGGTTCGTCCCGGAATGAAGGTCGCTGCCACGAATGCTTCAATGGTTATCGCAGAGTCGGCCGCACCGGCATCGGCTCCAAAGTAGCACGACTTAACCGGAGTCCATCAAGTGCGCTTCTCACGCTTTTTCATCGACCGTCCGATCTTCGCGGTCGTACTGTCGTTCGTCATTCTTGTCGGCGGTGTGATTGCAGTCACCCAGCTGCCGATCAGCGAGTATCCGGAAGTCACGCCGCCGACCATCACGGTCAGCGCGATCTATCCCGGCGCAAATCCGACCGTGCTGGCGCAGACGGTGGGCACGCCGCTGGAGGACGCGATCAACGGCGTCGAGCGGATGCTCTACATGACATCGTCAGCTTCGGCCGACGGGACGTTCAATCTCACCGTCACCTTCAAGATCGGCACGGATGTCGACCTCGCGCAGGTCCAGGTGCAGAATCGCGTGGCTCAGGCGCTCGCACGATTGCCCGAAGAGGTGCGCGCACTCGGCGTAGTCACGCAGAAGCGCTCGCCGGACATCACGATGGTCGTGCACCTGTTCTCTCCCGACGGCCGCTATGACCCGGTTTATCTGCGCAACTATGCGCTGCTGAACGTCCGCAACGACCTCTCCAGAATTCCCGGCGCGGGTCAGGTGATCGTGTTCGGCGCGGGCGACTACGCAATGCGCGTCTGGCTCGATCCCAACCGTGTAGCATCGTACGGATTGTCGGCAGGCGACGTCGTCAACGCAATTCGCGAGCAGAATCTCCAGGTCGCGGCCGGTACTGTCGGTGCTCCGCCGATGAACAACCCGGTCGCTTACCAGCTGACGGTCGTCGCGCGCGGTCGACTCACGGACGAAAAAGAGTTCGGTAACATCATCGTCAAGTCGGGCGCGGATGGAGCGGTTACTCGGCTCCGCGATGTTGCGCGTATCGAGCTCGGCCCCGGCACCTACGGCTTGCGCGCATTGCTCGACAACAAGGCCGCCGTCGCCATCGTCGTGTTCCAGTCGCCCGGATCCAACGCGCTGGCTCTCTCCAGCGCCATTCGCGCGAAGATGGCCGACCTGAAGACGCGGTTCCCGCAGGGTATCGAATGGTCCTCAGTGTACGACCCGACACTGTTCGTCCGCGATTCGATCCGCGAGGTGATCTACACGCTGCTCCTCGCTACGCTGATGGTCGTGATCGTCGTTGTTCTGTTCCTGCAAACGTGGCGGGCTTCGATCATTCCGCTCGTCGCGGTTCCAATCTCCATCGTCGGCACTTTCGCTGTGATGCTTGCGACGGGATTCTCGATCAACACGCTGTCTCTGTTCGGACTGGTCCTGGCGATCGGTATAGTAGTCGACGACGCTATCGTGGTTGTCGAAAACGTCGAGCGGCACATCGAAGAGGGGTTATCGCCGCTCGACGCGAGCCACCGCGCGATGGAGGAAGTCAGCGGACCGATCATCGCGATCGCGCTCGTGTTGTCCGCGGTGTTCGTTCCAGTGGCGTTCATTAGCGGGCTGGACGGTCAGTTCTACCGGCAGTTCGCACTCACCATAGCGTTTTCGACGCTGATCTCGGCGTTCAACTCGCTGACGTTGTCGCCCGCGCTTGCCGCAGTTCTCCTCAAGCCGCGTGGTGCGGCTGAAGATGCGCCGACTCGCTTCATGCACCGTTGGCTGGGCTGGCTGTTCGATCCGTTCAACCGCGTCTTTGGACGCGCTTCCAATCGCTACGGCACTGTCGTACAGCGGGTGACGCATCGCTCCATTCTCGCGCTCACGGTGTACGGCGTACTGGTTCTGATCGGCATCCTCGGATTCACGAGAGTCCCGAAGGGATTTGTGCCGAGCCAGGACAAGCGGTACCTCGTGGCGATAGCGCAGCTGCCCGACGCCGCGTCGCTGGATAGGACCGAAGCCGTCATCAGAAGGATGACGGACCTGGCGCTCAAGACACCGGGCGTCGAGCACGCCGTCGAATTCCCGGGGCTGTCAATTACCAGCTTCGGACCCAAGCCGAACGCGGGCGTAATCTTCTTCGGCCTCAAGCCGTTCGAAGAGAGAAAATCGAAGGACCTCAAGAGCAACGCCATCCTGATGGCGCTCAATCAGAAGTTCTCTTCGATCCAGGAGGGCTTCGTCGCTGTCTTTCCTCCTCCAGCCGTGAACGGGCTGGGATCGATCGGCGGTTTCAAATTGATGATCGAGGATAAGGCAGGCCTCGGCGATTCGACGCTTTATGCGACGACACAGGCTCTGCTCGGGCGCTCTTACCAGACGCCGGGACTCGCAGGCGGCTTCTCGAGCTTCCAGATCAACGTGCCCCAACTCTTCGCGGATGTCGATCGCGACAAGGTGAAACAGCTCGGCATCCCGTTGAATGATCTCTTCTCGACGCTCCAGATATATCTCGGCTCCCAGTATGTCAACGACTTCAACAAGTTCGGTCGAACCTATCAGGTGATCGCGCAGGCGGACGCGCCGTATCGGGCGAACGCCGACAACATCGCCCAGCTCAAGGTTCGAAATGTCCGCGGCGAGATGGTCCCGCTCGGCTCGGTGCTGACTATGAAGCAGTCGTACGGACCCGACCAGGTCACCCACTACAACGGGTACCCAGCGGCTGACATCAGTGGCAGCGCGGCTCCAGGAACGAGTGCCGGATCAGCGGTGCAGATAATGGAACGTCTCGCCACCGAAACATTGCCGAACGGAATCGGCTACGAGTGGACTGAGCTCACCTATCAGCAGAAGCTGGCGGGCAACACAGCGATCCTGGTCTTCCCGCTCTGCATTCTGCTTGTGTTCCTGGTTCTCGCCGCCCAGTACGAGAGCTGGTCGTTGCCGCTGGTGATCATCTTGATCGTGCCGATGTCGCTGGTTTCCGCGATCGCCGGCGTGTGGCTGACTCGCGGCGACAACAACGTCTTCACCCAGATCGGGCTGCTCGTGCTCGTGGGACTCGCGTGCAAGAACGCGATTCTTATCGTCGAGTTCGCACGGGACCTCGAGCGACAGGGACGCGATCGGTTCAGTGCTGCTCTCGAAGCGGCGCGGATCAGACTGCGTCCGATTTTGATGACCTCCTTTGCGTTCATCGCTGGCGTCATTCCACTCATTGTGGCGAGTGGGGCAGGCGCGGAGATGCGGCGCGTGATGGGCATCGCCGTATTCTCCGGAATGCTCGGCGTCACCTTCCTTGGACTTCTCTTCACACCACTCTTCTACGTGCTCGTCCGCGGCGTCGTCGATCGACGCAAGCAGGAACCAACACCAGCGCCAGAAGGCATACAACCTCTCCACGCGTGGCGGCCGTCGCTGGCGGTGGAGAAAGAGGGCGGCAGTCATGCGTAAGATTCTCATAGCGTTCGCCGGATTGCTGGCGGGATGCTCGACTCCGGCGTACCGCGCACCTGAGGTGCCGGT
>DATARP010000242.1:0-6647 GCA_036264075.1 Gemmatimonadaceae bacterium | reverse complement strand
TGCATGAACGTGCTGTAGATGATCGGAACCCCGAGGTAGACATCGAGCAGTATGGCCATCGTCTGAAGCTCGCGGACGACCACGTTGCTCAGAATCCGGATGAATGGAAAAATCCCCTCTGCATGGGTCACCCTTCCCGCGAGCTCCCCCCGCGTCCGTTCCCATTCCTCCAGCAGCCACTCGAACGCTCCCTGGAACACCATCCGGGCCATGCGAATCGGGTGCAGGAGCATGAGAAGCGCCATCCGGCTACCACCGAGACGGCGGTAGACTGAGATCTTCTCCCGGGTGGCGACGGTGAACGCAACAGTCTGGGCATCTCCGTCAAGGAGATTCACGTAGCTCGAGCCGCCCGCGAGAGCGCCGGGAGAATGGATGCGATCGCGGATGTACTGCACTCCGTGTGGCGCGTTGCACGTGATCACCTTGTGCGCCGCCTTGTCGTAGAACCGAAACGCGGGAATCCCGCTGTTCTCACCGTGAAACATTCCCGCCTGGCAATACGGCGTGGCCGACGGTAAACCGCAGAACCAGCGACGGAGCGCAAATCCTTCGCGCAGGAGCCGCGCTATGGTCGGGCACAAGCCGAGCTCGAGCGCCCGACGCAGATCAGAGTACGCGAGCGCATCGATCTGGAGCATGATGAGCCCGCGCTGGGGCGGGCGCGCGCGCCTCTCTCGGGCGAACGGCCGATACTTTGTCCGATAGTACCAGCGGAGGAACGGACCGGCGCGCGGCCGCGCGCGTCGCTCCGTTACGACAGGTGGCGCTGTATGTGGCGTAGGAGGTCGCCGATTGGGAGTGGCTTGACCAGGACATCCGCGCAGCCGGCGTCGAGGCACGCACTGCGCGTCTTTGCATCGACGTGACCGGTCATCGCGAGTGTCGCTCCAGGAGAAGCGCCCCGGTCGCGCAAGGCCTCGAGTACTTCCAGCCCGTCGCCATCGGGTAGCGAAAGATCGAGGAGCATTATGTCGGCGATGTTTTCCGTGCCGCGCTCGATGGCCTCAGCGACCGTCGCCGCCACGTCGACGTCATACCCGGTTTCTGTGAACAGGATTCGGAACGCGTCGGTCACGAGTGAGCTGTCCTCGACGATGAGAATGCGGGCCACTATTCCCGGGGTGCGTCGAGGGGCACGGTAAAGTAGAACCGGCTTCCCTTTCCGAGCTCGCTGTCGACCCAGATCCTTCCATCGTGCAGCTCGACGAGCTTGCGCGCGATCGCCAATCCCAGTCCCGTCCCGTGATGCGGGCGCGACGGGGAGGCGTCTACCTGTGCGAACTCACGGAACACCAGCTCGTGGTGGTCGCGCGCGATCCCGCGCCCGGTGTCCCCGACTTCCACCAGCAGCTCTTCGCCGTTTGCGCCGCGACGCGAGAGCGCTATCCATATTCGCCCTCCATCCTGCGTGAACTTGATAGCGTTTCCGATCAGATTGCCGAGCACGTGGCGGAGCTTGTCACGATCGGCGTAAACCGGCGGCAGGTCGTCGCCGTTCAGCCGCTCGATGGTCAGATGCTTCTTTGCGGCGAGGGGCTGGTTGAGCATTCGGACCTGATCGACCACTTCCGGAATGGAGAATTCAGACCGCGTCAGCTTGATCTGATCACCCTCGCTGCGCACATAGGTGAGAATCTCGTCGATCATGTCGAGAAGCTGCTGCCCGCCATTCACGATTCCGCGCACGCTCTCGCGCTGCTTTGTGTTGAGATCGCCCAGCATTCCGTCGCGCAATATCTCGGCGTGCGTGATGATCGCGGCGAGTGGAGTGCGGAGATCGTGCGAAATGTTCGAGAGAAACTGCGTCTTGAGAGAGTCGCGCGACTTCAGGTCGTCGATCGTGCCTTGCGCTTCTTTCGCCTGGGTCTCAAGCGCTTTGAGCCGCTTTTTCAGGGCGGCGGGATCGAGCCGGTCGGACATGCTCATATTGTAGTTGCTGGGACATCGGTTGCCAACGTATCCGACTCCACTGCGTCGAGTAGCTGCTGGCGCCGCAGCAGCGACCAGTAACGTCCCCGCAGCGCCATCAGTTCGCCGTGCCGCCCCTGCTCGACGAGATTTCCCTTCTCGAGCACGATGATCCATGATGCGTCACGTATGGCACTTATTCGGTGCGACGCGATTATCGCCGTCCTTCCCGCCATCGCTTCGCGAAGCGCGCGCAGGATCTCGGCTTCCGTGTGGGTGTCTACAGCCGACAATGCGTCGTCGAGGAGCACTATGCTCGGCTTTCTCGCCAGGGCGCGGGCGAGCGATGCGCGCTGTTTCTGGCCTCCCGAGAGGTTGATGCCACGCTCACCCAGTATAGTCTCGTACTTGCCGGGAAACTCATTGATCGTCTGATCCAGCTGCGCCACTCCAGCCGCCCATTCCGCCGACTCGGAATCGGGTGTGCCGTAGGAGAGATTCGACCCGACAGTGTCGCTGAACAGCAGACTCTCCTGGGGAACGAATCCGATTTCGCGCCGCAGCTCCTCGGGTGCGATTCGGCGGGTTGGCACGCCATCGATGAGTATCTCGCCTTCCTGCGGGTCATACATTCGCGGTATGAGATCGATAAGCGCGCTCTTGCCGCTGCCGGTGGCACCGACGACGCCGAATGTCGCGCCGGCGGGGACGGTGAAGCTCACGTTGCGCAGGACCCAGCGCGGCTCGCCCAACGGGTCAGACGGATAGTGAAATCCGACGTTCCTGAATTCGATCGTGCGTCCGGTGCTCGCAGGCGGAAGGTGGAGAGCTGGCTCTTCGCCGACGATCGCTGGACGGACATCCAGAATTTCCACGAGTCGCCCCATCGACGCATCGCCGCGCTGAAACAGATTCACGACCCACCCGAGCGCGATCATCGGCCATGTCAGCATCGTGAGATACATCCCGAAGGCGACGAACGCCCCTATGGAAATCGTGCCCCTGATCGCAAGCCCCCCGCCGATTCCCAGCACGATGACGGCGCCCAGACCCCCGAAGAAGGCGAACAACGGATTGAGTGTTCCCCACAGGCGGACGAGGGACATGTTGAGCGTGAGGTATTGTTCGTTGATCGCACCAAAGCGGGCAATCTCAGCCGCTTCCTGCCGGTAAGCGCGAACGATTCTCGCCCCGCTCAGGTTCTCCTGCGCCCGCGTGGTCAGCGTCGAAAAATGCTCCTGCACAGCCTCAAAGCGATCATGGATCGCCTTGCCCATCCGGATCGTGAGCACCGGCAGCACCAGAAGAGGCACAAGCGCAAGAAGAGTCAGCTTGACATCGATCCGCAGCATGAAAACGAGCGCGAACAGGGCTCCCGTGATGGTATTGGCGAGGTACATCACTGCGGGACCAACTGCCATCCGCACCGCGCTCAGGTCGTTCGTGAGGCGCGCCATGATGTCGCCTGTCCGTGTCTGTGCAAAGTACGCGGAGTCGAGCGTCTCCAGATGTATGAAGAGATCATTTCGCAGATCGTATTCGATCCAGCGGCTGACGCCATTGATCAGCTCGCGCATGCCATACCTGAAGGCACCGCCGACGATTGCGGCGAGCACTATGAGACCGCTCAGCCTCCAGATCGTCCCTAGAGGGACGCCTGCCCCAATGGCGTCGACAGCTCGTCGCAATAACCAAGGGATAACACTGGTGATTGCAGATGACGCGACAACAAGCAGCAGGCCGATTGTGAAGGGGATCCAGTACGGTTTGTAATATGGCGCAGCGGTCCTGAGATTCTTCATATTTGGGTACGTCGATTGCACACATCAGTTACTCATGAGCTTGGGCATACCCAAGCGCTCGTCACATGATCGAGGAGGCTTAATGGTTCAATATATTCCCCGCTTTAATGCATCGCTGGCACTTTCGCTCGCGCTGCTCGTAGGCGCCTGCGCCAAGAGTGACAACACCGCCGCGGCAGACTCTGCCCTCAATAAGGACATCCAGCTCGCGAACCGCGACACGGCTGCGCAACCGGCGCTGACCGACGTTCCCGCTGGAACGACGACGAATCCGGCGCCGAGCACCAGCACTGCCGCGCGTACGACCACGACTCGCACGACGACGACCACTCGCACGCCGACCACGACGACGCGCAGGCCGACGACCGCAGTCACGGCAAGTGGAAACACCGTCACGCGTACGACGGGAACCGCTGCAGGCAGCACCAGAGTGGGAACCATCGCCGCCGGCTCGACGCTCAGCCTGACGTCGAACTCGAAGATCTGCACCAACACCAACAAAGTCGGTGATCACTTCACTGCCACGGTGACCAACGCGATCACTGGCTCCAACGGCGCCGTGATTCCCGCGGGCGCAACCGCCGAAGTCGAAGTGACCGAGCTGAAGCGCAGCGAGAATTCGAACGACAACGTGGTGATGGGCTTCCGCGTGACTTCCGTCAGGTTTGGTGGACACACCTACCCCGTGAGCGCTACGACCACGACCGCTGACGTTGCCAAGGTCAGGAATCAGCCGAAGAGCAAGGACGTGCAGAAGGTCGTCGGGGGCGCCGCTATCGGTGCGATCGCTGGCCAGATCCTCGGCCATAGCACGAAGGCGACTGTGATAGGCGCCGCCGTAGGTGGCGCTGCCGGTGCAGGTGCCGCCGCAGCGACAGCTAACTACGAAGGCTGCGTCAACCCGGGTGGAAAGATCAGCGCGACTCTCAACTCGGCTACTCAGGTCAATATCTAATCACGCGTTGCTGCAGGAGTTAAAAAGTCCGGCGCGAGCTCATCGCGCCGGACTTTTTTGTGCGGTTGCCGGGACTGAGCGTCGCCGGCTAGAAGCCCGCCGCGCCGCCGTGCGAGCGCGGGTCGTCCATTCCCTCGTAACCGCCGCTCACGCGCATGACGGACGCCGCGGCTGCGATTCCGCTGTTCAGCTCGTATACGAAGTGCCCCATGGCCCGAAGCCTGGCGATGACTGGCGGTGCGAACCCGCCTGCTTCGAGTCTGATCGAATCGGGCAGCGCCTGATGGTGGAGGCGCGGCGCGCTCATCGCATCCGAGAGCGACATCCGGTGGTCGATGACGTTCAGTATTATCTGCGACGTCGCGGAAATGATCCTGGGCCCGCCGCGGGCGCCTGTGACGAGCAGCAGATTGCCCTTGGGGTCGAGCACAATCGTCGGAGACATCGCGCTCAACATCCGCTTGCCCGGCGCTATTGAGTTCGCCTCGCCCTGAATCAGGCCGTACATGTTCGCCGTTCCGGGCTGCGTGGTGAAGTCGTCCATCTCGTCGTTGAGAAAGAAACCGGCTCCGCTGACGTACACGCCCGATCCGTATAGATCGTTCAGCGTGCTCGTGGTTGCAACCGCGTTGCCAAGCTGGTCGACAACCGACCAGTGGGTCGTCTCATTACCCTCGCGAATTCCAGCTGCGACTCGCGCCGTTGCGTCGGCGTGATTCCGGGAGATGGATGTGGCTACCTTCCGCGCGTACGTCTTGCTGATCAGAATCGAGAGCGGCACGGCCACGAATGCGGGATCGCCGAGCTTCGAGTTGCGATCCACAAACGCGCGCTGTGAGGCCGACGCCACCGCGTGGATTCGCTCGACTGTCCCGAATGGCGCCGGTGGCCCGTACGCTTCGAGAATGTTCAGCATCTCCGACACGGTGGTCCCGCCGGACGACGATGGCGGCATCGAGATCAGTGAGTAGCCGCGATAAGAGCTGCGAATGGGCTCACGCCACACCGGGCGGTATCGCGCCAGGTCCGCTTTGGTGATGAGACCGCCATCGCGCATCATCTGTGCGGCGATCGAATCGGCAATGCTCCCGCGATAAAACGCCGCCGCTCCGCTGTCAGCGATCAGGCGGATCGTGCGCGCCAGCTGCGGTTGGCGAAATCTCGATCCGATTGGAGGTGGCGCGCCGTTCGGAAAAAATACTGATTTCCCCGCGAAGCCCTCGATCCGATACCGTTCCCCGGACAGTGAGTGGAACAAGGTGCTGTCGACGACGAAGCCGTCCGACGCGAGGTGGATTGCCGGCGCGAGCACCTTCGCCAGAGGTAACGCGCCGTACTTCCGGTGGGCCTCGAGCATTCCCGCGACTGCGCCGGGCACGCCGGACGCTCGCGGCCCGATTACGCTCTCACCCGTCAGCTTTCCATTTGCCCCAACGAACATGTTGCGCGTCGACGGGAGTGGCGCTGTCTCCCTGTAGTCCAGCGCCGCGACGCGGCCGTCGGCGAGGCGGATCACCATGTAGCCACCGCCGCCGAGATTCCCCGCCTCGGGGAAGGTGACGGCCAGCGCGAATCCGGTTGCGACGGCAGCGTCTATCGCATTGCCACCTTCCTTCATGATCTCCGCGCCGACTTCTGCCGCGAGCCCATTGTTGCTGGCAACCATCGCATGCGGCGCAAAGGTGGCGTGCGCCCCCGCATGATAGGTCCACGTGACTGGGAAAGTTGCGGGTATCCGTGCCGGAATGGCCGGCGCCTGCAACGAGCGAACGCCCGGCATCGCCGCGCCGAGTCCGGTCACCACACAGATTGCTATGCCGGCGAACTGAGTTCTGTTGTTCAAGACCATTCCATCGTGGGGCGTGCTATCGCGTGATCGTGTGTGACCCGAATCCCATGCGCAGTGCAACCCTCAGCGAAGGCATGCTGTTCGTGTTGCTCGTCCCGTTGGCGAGACCCTTCCGCTCGTGGATCGCGAC
>DATARP010000193.1:0-6783 GCA_036264075.1 Gemmatimonadaceae bacterium | reverse complement strand
GCAGTGATCTTGTAACCGTCCGTCGCCTTGAGCAGTGGAACGTGAAATGTCTTCGATACGAAACCGAAGCCGATCAGTCCCACGCGAATCGGTGATCTGACCGCGCTCACGTCGGCTTCCTACGCGATGCCGCGCTGCAGTTCAACTCAGACTCGGCGACGGTTGGCGGAGGTGAGCATGGCGATGCCTACGACTACCAGGACGGCACCGTAGATGGCCCACTTCGTCTGCCCAGTCATGAAGCTGCCGGGAAGGATGTTGATTCCCTGAAGAACCCAGACACATCCCGCGAGGAGACACAAGACGCCGAGGACGTTCAATAGGATTCGCATCGGACCTCAACTCGTCGATTGTTTGTCAGACCGGAGTGCGAGAATGGTACTCCCTCGAGGCTACGCATCTGCGCCAGTTCCTTCCAACAGATAGTACACATCCGTGCGCAGCTGCGCCGGATCGGCGTTCCAATGGCCGTACACTTCCCATGAGGGACCCGCGAGCGCTCGATTGTTTTCGCGGCACCAGGCGAGGATTGCGGCATTCGCCCGACTGAGCTTTCCGTAGTCGCCGCGGTGCGTCGTCATCGCTGCGAGGCCGCGCGGCGTCTCAAGCGGCACGACTACGCCCAGCGGCGCGAACGGTGCTTTCACCCCCACACAGAAATCAACGGTGAGCTGGTCGTCGGTCGCAGAGCGATAGATGAAGATGTTCTGTCCATCGAGGGTCACCGCCCCCGCGCGTGCGGCAGCGTAGACCTGATCCAGGTGCCGTCCAAATTCCTGTGCGACGCGACCCCGTGACACCTGTGCGCGCACGCCGGCCACAGGTCGAGCGGCGACGATAGTCTCACGCACTTCGTACTGTCCGAGTGGCATCGCCGAATTCCTATCGAGCGACCACACGCCGGACGTTCCATCCGGTTACGACGACGTGCGGTGTGCCACCGCCCAGGTCTCGCACGCGATAGTTCGCCGTAAGAGCTCGAGTCTCTCCGGGCAACAATGAGACGTAATTGTCCTCCCAGAGCACGGGCAGCGCTTCCTCACCATCGCGCCCCGTCACGCGTAGACGCAGAAAGAACGCGATATCCTTACTCGGGTTTTTCAAAGTCACGCGCGCAGTGCCCGTTCCCCCGCTGGAGGCGAACCGCGCCGATGCCGTCACCGACGTCTGCGGCATGCTGCGCAGCGAAGTGAAATCCGCATACTGCTTCACGGGCGTGACGTACCACGTCGATGAATCAGACAGCACATCCATCCGGGTCGACAACCAGTAGAAATTGGTGCTGATCGGTTTTCCGTCGCGCCCGGTCAGACGCAGATCGACGAAGTACGCTCCCGTCACCCCCGCCGGATCTGGCAACGAGAACACCCGCATGCTCGTGTCCGCGGGAACATCGATCGTGGTATCACGCGAAAATTTCTCCGAGCCGTCGAGTCCCAGGATTCGCGCACGCAAGTGCACTCCTGGAACCGCGCTGCGCGTCTTGTTGGCGTTCACGACCGCGACCGACCTGTCATCGTACGAATAGATCACGTGCACCGGCTCGTTAGCCTTCTTTGCTCCGAAGTATCCGCCCGCCGGGCGCAGATACCAGTCGAACAGGTGCCAATAGATCGACGGCCACGCGTTGTTGAACATCCACTGGATCACGCCGGTCGACACATACTTGTTGCGACGGTACGCCTCGTACATCGCGCGCTCGCCCTCGTACGTCATCAGCTGCGACGTGATCGTATAATCCTCCGCGGTCGTTGGCGAGCCGTAGCGCGTGGACAGCGCGGTGTTGAATTGGTCGAGCAGATGTGTGAACTGTCCGCCGGCAGCGTGGTAGAACCATACGGTGTCCAGCGGCCACTTGATGTCCTGAGCGGGAATCATGCGACGCATGCTCTCGATCGGCGGCACCGCCGCACCGGGACTCGTCTCCGTGTTGTACGCCCATGCGCCGCCGTGCGTGCTGTCCTGCATCCAGTATCCGGGCGGCACCCAATCGTACGGGCCGGTCATCTTGACTCCGCTCGCCCCCGACACCGTCGTGGGCTTTGCGCTCGCGGATGATACCGTCGGATTCGGCCACGCTTCACGTTTCTCGATGTCGAGGTACATCTGCTCGACATCCGCTGGCGGAGGACCGTCGCTTCCGTTCAGCCAGACGAACACGCTCGGATGTCCGCGCAGGCGACGGATCTGCGCGCGCAGCGATGCCGCGGCAACCGCGTGCTGCTCCGGCCC
Organism: Gemmatimonadaceae bacterium; assembly: GCA_036264075.1. Classification (GTDB taxonomy): domain Bacteria; phylum Gemmatimonadota; class Gemmatimonadetes; order Gemmatimonadales; family Gemmatimonadaceae; genus UBA4720. Next base: position 4,551 of record DATARP010000193.1, on the reverse strand, counting down.
CCACTTGTTCCACTCCTCCCAGGCGTCGCAGCAGACCCAACCGGTCATGACGAGAATGCCGAGGCTGTCGGTCTGGTGGAAGAAGCGATCGTTCTCGTAGTTGCCCTCGAGACGCAGCGTGTTGAGATGCATGTCGAGCGCGTACCGCATTTGATCGTCCTGCCGCTGAGGTTGCGCCCGGAAGAACATATCGGGCGCCCAGCCCCCGCCGCGGATCAGGATGCGCTTTCCGTTGACCCGGAACAGCCGCCCGCCCTTCGGTGTCGATTCAGACGTGACCTGCCGAATGCCGAAGCGCAGCTGCTGCCGATCGGAGACGCGTCGGTTCGCGATAAACTCGAGGGTGAGATCGTACAGCTCTGGTTTGCCGAGCTCGAGCGGCCACCACAGGCGCGGATTCCTGATTCGCAGCTGCGGAAAACTATCGGGCGAGAATTGGACGAGCGCGCTGTCGTGCGCGCCGATCGTAACCGGCTTGCTGAACGCGACATTGCCAATGTGACCGCGCAGAGTGCCGCTCACCGGATTGCCAGTGAGATTCCTGACGTCAGTGACCACTGTGAGCTCGGCGCTGCGCAACGTCGCGGTGTCGACGCGACTCACTACCTCCGGATACCGCAGAACGACACTACCGCTCGCGCTCAAGTATGCCGGCTGCCACAATCCCATGTTCTTGTCGGGCGGCGACGGACTCCAGTCGACCCACGTCGTTTGCAGATCGGGTGGCGTAGGAGCAAAGACTTCGACCGCAACGGCGTTCGGGCCATTCGCGTTAACCGCGTCCGTGATGTCGAACTCGTAGCGACGATACGTCCCGGCGACCTGCGTCGAGTCGGCGAGACGTCGCCCGTTCAACCAGACATTCGCCCGATAGTTGATCCCGTCGAAGTTGAGCGAGATGCGTTTCCCGTGCATCCCGGCCCGCATCCTAAAAGTCGTGCGGTACCACCACGGCACGTTGAACGGACTTGTCGAATCCATCGGCATGTGCACGAAGTTCGCGCCGATCGTGAACGTAGTCCCCGGAATCTTGCGGAGACTCATCCCGAAAAACGGATCCCCATAGAGGCTGTCATCTACCAGCGTACCGACAACGGTGGAAGGAACCGTCGCCTTGTACCAATCCGCCGGCCGATACGTCGTCGACGAGATTGTCGTGCCATCGGTACCGACCTTGGCAGAGGACTGAAGCTGCCACCCGTTGTGCAGCATCAGCTGCTCCTGCCCGTGAGCCGCACCTGCCACGACAAGACAAAGGACCAGCACAATTCGCGAAATCCGCCTCACGATGCAGCCTCCACTAGTCCGAATGGCCAGCGTTTGGTATTCCAGCTCCACAGCAGAAACGCGGCGAAGCCCAGCGCGAGCACGCCAACGCCGAAGAAAATCACGTCGATCTGCGTCGTCGCGAACACGAAGATCCAACCCAGCAGCGCGACGACCGCGGGGATGGGATAGAGCCACATGCGATAAGGCCGCTCCATGTCCGGCGCGTTGCGGCGCAGCAGGATCAAGCCCACGATCTGTCCCATGAACTGCACCAGGATGCGCGTTACGATCAGCGCATCGATCACAGTGCCGAGCGAGAAGAAGCCGGCGACGATGGACAGGACGCCCAGGACGATGAGCGAGACGTACGGGAATTCCTTCGTCGGGTGCAGCTTGGCGAACACGCGAAAGAAGTACCCACTCTCCGCCGCAGCGAACGGAATTCTCGAGTATCCCAGCAGCAGCGCAAACACCGACCCGAACGCCGTCCACAGGACCAGCAGCGTGAAGATCGTCGCGACGGCGCCGCCGTAGATCTTCTGCATGAACACCGAAACGATGAAATTCGACGCCGGGAATTTGTCGGCGGGCACGAACTCACGCCACGGCACCACTCCGATAATCGAGAAGTTGACGCCGATATAAATCAGCGCCACTGCCACCGTACTAATGAGAATCGACCGCGGAATCACACGTCCGGGATTCTGCACCTCCTCACCGATGTAACAGACGTCGTAGTAGCCGAGGTAGTCGTAGATGCCGATGCGAGTCGCGGCACCGAGTCCGAGGAAGAATCCAAGCGAGAAGTTGAAGGCGCCCGGCGGGAAATCGAAGGCCAGGTGTGAATTGAAGTTCAACGCGCCTGTAAGAATCACGGCGAACACCGTAACCAGCGTTCCGATCCACAGCGAGATCGTGATCCTGGCGATCGACTGGATGCGGCGGTACAGCAGCGCAATGTTGATGACTCCCACAACGGTGACGAGAGCGATCACCCACGGGCGGGTGAGTCCGCTCCAGAGGAAGCTCGCGTACTGCGCGAACCCGATATATCCCGAGGCAATCTCGAGCGGCCCGCTCAACACAAATTGCCAGACGAACAGGAATCCCATCAGCCGTCCGAACTTCTCCCGCCCGAACGATTCGCGGAGATAGTGGAACGATCCGCCGGAGCCGGGCATTGCGGCGCCGAGCTCGCTCCATACCATGCCGTCGCAGATCACGATCACCAGCGCGACGAGCCAACCCAGCATCGCCTGCGGTCCACCCAGCGCCGTCATGAGCAGGGGGATGGTTATGAACGGACCCGCGCCCATCATGTTGGTCATGTTGAGCGCCGTCGCGCTCAGCATAGTGAAGCGTCGTTCGAGGTGCGGCTGACCGGCCGGGGAGGTGCTGCTCGCCGAAGGGTTGGGCGCGCTCATGCCCTAATTTGCGTCAGGCAATGGCGAGCGGCGAGTGTCAGGTCGCCATGCGCGATCAGACGCGTAGGGAAGCAACCGGCCAGGCCAGAAGCGACTTGTCCGCGTACGATCCGTCCTCCTCCTCGCACTGCTCGACTATCGTCAGCAACGGGTCCGGAAACGAAAACGGCGGCGCCTGGAAATCCAGCGTGCGCCAGTCTCCGTCCTGCACGTCGCGGTTGCCGCCGCGCCCCGGAAACGACGTCATGAGCACGTAACGAATGTTCGAGCGCGCGATGTTCGACAACACGGCTCGAATGTTTGCATACGACAGATGCACCAGACAGTCTCGGCACAGGAGCACGTCCGCATCCGGAAGTTTGTCCCGCGTGAGATCGACGAGCGCGAAGCGGCGGCCTTTACCCGCGTGAAGCCGCTGGTTCTGCTCGACGATCGCCGGAACTATGTCGCCGCCGATGTAATCGATGCCCTTCAGGTCGACGTGCTGCATCCACGTGAAATCACCGCACGGCACATCGAGTAGCACCCGCGCGTTCAGCGTGCGCAGCACGCCCGGCAGCTCTGCGCGCAGTGCTCGCGTCGAGTCGACCGCGGAACCCACCCCCGATCGCGACTCGGGATCGGACCAGAGATTCGTCGAATAGATGCGCTCGAACCGTTCCTTGAGCCCGAGCTTCACCAACTCCTCGGCTCGCTCGGCGAAACGCCGCTCGGCGACAGTTTTCCTTCGCGTCATGCGCCGCACACCCGCAATTCAGCCTACTGCACCAGCTTCTGCAGCTCTCTCCACGTCACGAGAATCACGTGGTTGTCCGCCAGCGCCTTCTTGAACTCGGGGCTCGTCATCACATCGTAGTCGTGCTGACGCCACGTGGCCCCATAAGGCTCGTGGTTCACCATCACCGCCTGCAGCTCGCTGTCGTCGTAGCCGAGGTGGACGATGATCTCCGTGAGGCCGGGCTTGAGGTTGTTGATGGCGTTCAGATAGAACTGCTTCCACTGGTCGCGCTTCACTTCGCGGTCGGCGATGATCAGCGCGTCGAGTATCACATCGCGAGGCGTGACGCCGGCCTGGGGCGACGCGAGAGCACTGCCTTTGATCGCGAGAAACGGCAGGTGATACTCGTGGGCCACCTTGACGTACATCGCGATAAGCTCCGGCGTCGTAAAAAGAGAGCCCATGTGGCTGTCGAGGTGCGTCGGATGTATGCCCATCGACAAAGCGCGGGTGATCTGCGCGCGGATCTCGCGCTCGGCTTCCGCAGGCTTGGCATTCTTCGCCACCAGTGACTCGTCGTTCGGGAATGTACCCGCCGAATCGAGCAGGCTCGGAACCTTGTCCGCTGACTCGACGCTGCCCCAGCGGTACGTCTCCCACTCGCTCGTGAGAGTGAGGTGCAGGCCGAGGTCCGCATTCGGATGCGCTCTGGCGTAGGCGGCGACTTCGCCGATCCACGGCGTCGGCACCATGATGCTCGCCGACGTAACGGCGCCGCTCTCGAGGCCGGCGAAGCTCGCTACGTCGATGGAGTGTGCGGCGCCGAGATCGTCCGCGTGGAGAATGAGCAGTTTGGAGTCGGCGGGGTGGCCGAGTCGCTCGGCGATTGTTTTGGTCTGCGCGGAGAGCGTCGAGGCAATCAGGAGCGATACGGCCGACGACCAGAGGAAGCGGGGCATGGGAAGAGGGGCTCGGAAAGCGTGGAAAGTCGACGTTTTGCCTGCTGCAACGCTATATCGGAGGGTGTAAGATGCACCAGGGTATCTGGGTAGAAACCATCCGGATAGATTCAACCATGGCCAAGCGGAAGATCCTGATTGTGGACGACGAGGTCGCGGCCGGCGGTCTCGAGGAGATGCT
>DATARP010000144.1:0-1904 GCA_036264075.1 Gemmatimonadaceae bacterium | reverse complement strand
GTACGGAAAGGGCGTCGGATTCGCGTAGAGCGCGATCAGCGCCCCCAGAATGAAGGCCGCTTCCGGTAGCAGCGAGTCACGAGAGACAAAGCGGCGAAAATTGATGACCGCGATGACGACCGCACTGACCGCGACGATGATGAGCGGCGCTCCGTAAAACTCGAAACGCTCGAACAGAAAACCAGGGGAGAAGTGCGTGGCTTCGGCGACGGCGTGGCTCAGCGATTTCGTATCGGAGGAGTAAAAACTCCACGTTCCCTCCGCGACATGGATCGCACCGCAAACCGCGAATGCGGTCATCGCTCCGGCGATGAGTGTCGCGAAAGCGCGAACTGGTGGCCGGCGTTCCGTCCAGAAGGCGTTGAAAAGCGCGAAAACGATGACGGGAATCGTGTAGACGAATGCTTTGAACGCGAAGAATTGCGCGATCACGGAAAGCGCTGCGACCGCGAACAAGTTGACGCGCTTCTCATCGAACAACGGCCGCGCGTAGCTCCAGGCGAGCAGCAGGCAGGTGAGCAGCACATTGTCGTGACGGATCTCGAATCCGTAGTCCCACAGCGGCGCGATCGCGGCAGCCAGCAGCAGGTAGACGAGTCCCTTTTGCGACCGCAACCGGACACCCGTACAGCGAACGATGAGGCACAGATTGACCCAGAACACCACGAAGAACATCAGCCGATCGGCGCGGAACATCGTGGCGGCGTGATCCGTCGCGCGGGCGACCCTCTCCATCGGGCCGAGGATGAATAGATTCGCGGAGGCCGTGAAGTCTGCCGTCCGATGGAGCGCGAGAATCCGCGCGGTGAACACCGTTTCTACTTCGTCGACCTGGTAGATGCGGTGGATCGAGAGGTATTCGGAAAAAACGAAGAGGGCGACTAGCGCAACGGCCACCGACGCCATCGCCAGCGCCCTTTTTTTCTCCAGTGATGCTGCCATGCGCTCCTGGAACACATCATACGTGACGGGGTTCGAGGTACCTGCTCGCGCAGTACACTTCCGGCTCATGAAGCACATCGAACGGCCGTCGATCGTTGCGGCGGCGGGGAACAAACCAAAGATCATCGAGGAGTACGTCGGTCGCGTGAACTCTGCCACGGCAACCGTCAGCGTGGCTCGGATGAAAAGCCCGAGCGGCTGGGTCGAGCCGGGCCAGACGCCGGAGTTCGACGAGTACACTGTCGTTCTGCGGGGTGTCCTCCGCGTCACGACGCCCGAGGGATCCACCGATGTGACGGCCGGCCAGGCGATCATCGCGCCGAAGGGAGAGTGGGTGCAGTACTCGACGCCGTATACGGACGGTGCCGAATACATCGCCGTCTGCCTTCCGGCGTTTGCTCCTGATATCGTCCACCGCGACGCATGAGCCGGCTCCTGATCCTGAATGAACACGAGGTGAGCGAGTTGCTCACCATGCGCGAGTGCATCTCGGTGATGGAAGAGGCGCTGACGAATCTCGCGCGGGGCGAAGGACATAACCCTCTGCGGTCCATCGTGCGCGCGCCGGGAGCGAGCGGTTTTCTCGGCCTGATGCCGGCTTACGGTACCGCCGGCGCGAAGCCGTACTACTCGCTCAAGGAGATCTGTCTCTTTCCCGGCAACCCTGCGCGCGGGCTCGATACCCACCTCGGCGCGGTGCTCCTGCATAGCGGCGAGACCGGCGAGCTTCTCGCGGCCGCGAACGCATCGGCGATCACAGCAATCCGCACTGCGGCGGTCTCGGCCGTGGCGACGAAGCTGCTCGCCCGCGACAACGCCTTCACCCTTGCGATTCTCGGTGCCGGCGTCCAGGCGAAGTCGCATCTCGAAGCGATCCCGCTCGTTCGGGACATCGGTTCAATCCGTATCTGCAGCCGGTCGAGATCGAAAGCCGAGGCGTTGGCTGCGACTGATCCTCGCGC
>DATARP010000153.1:0-5088 GCA_036264075.1 Gemmatimonadaceae bacterium | reverse complement strand
GACTTCAAGAAGCTCGAGGCCGGCGGCGCGAACATCTCAGCCGAAATGCAGCTCGTCGCGCTGAAGCAGAAGATGGGCGTGCTACCCGCCGGTGCTCAGGTCAACAACAAGGCGCTCGGTGCGGGCAGACGCGAAGAAGAGCCCATCGAAGTGGAAGAGATTCACGACGAGAAGAAGTAGTTGGCCAGCGCGGTAGTGCCAGCAGGCAGGGTGAAAGTTGCGCCGATTCTAGCCGGCGTAATTCTGACGTTGCTGCTGCTCTGGATGTTCGGAGCGACGGCAGACGTCTTCCTGCTCCTGTTCATCGCGATCATCCTCTCGCTCTACCTGGGCGCGGTGAGAGACCTCCTCGTCGAGCACGCTCACGTGCCGCCGAAGCTGGCGTTCTTCATTTCCGTAGTCGGTTCAGCCACTGCGCTGTTCGGATTGTTCGCCATTCTGCTTCCGCCTGTCGTGGAGCAGACAAGGTCGCTGATCGTGGTGATGCCCAAGTACATCGAGACCTGGGAGACGGGCATCGATCACTTCGTCGCCCGCTTTCCTGCAATGCGCGACGTGTGGAAGCCAGGCGAGCATCCACTTATCAGCGCCGTGTACGACCAGGTCAGCGGCCAGGCGATGCTGGTCGTCCCGAGAGTGTTGTCGCTTGTGCACGTGATGGTCGATTGCTTCGCGGTGTCCGTGATGGCCATCTACCTGGCGCTGCAGCCAGGCGTGTACAGAGAGTGGTTGATCGCGCTTTTCCCGCCGATTCATCGGGATCTCGTGCGCGACGTTTTGCGCGACCTCGCCGATGCGCTTCGGGCGTACATCGTCGGGCAGCTTCTCACGATGACATTCCTCGCTGCCCTTACGGCGCTGGGACTCTACATACTAGGAGTCCCGTACTGGCTGACGTTCGGAATCTTCACTGGTCTCGTCGCGGTCGTTCCGTTCTTCGGAACGCTGTTGTCGACTACTCTTCCGGCGCTCTTCGTGCTGGGCGGGCCGGGTGGCGGAACGCGTGCGCTTTACGTGCTGTTCCTGGGCGTGGTGATTCACCTGATCGAAGGCAATCTCGTGTCGCCGCTGGTGATGTCGAAGAAGATCGACATGCCTCCCGTGCTCACCATTACCTCCGTGCTGATCGTCGGCAAGTTGCTCGGCCCACTCGGTCTCGTGGTCGCGCTGCCCACACTCGTGACCGTGATGGTGATCGTCCGCCGAATCCTGATCAACCGCATCTACGAGGGGAAAGGATTCCGGAAGAGCACGCGCGACAGGATCTTCGTGCTGCGTGTGCCTGTTCCGGACGGTGGCGTCATCGTTGCTTCCGAGCCGTTGCCTGATCTTATCGGCGTCAGCGAAAGGCCGGTCAAGAAAACAGCGTAGGGTCAGGCCGGTATCAGAATTATCTGAATGTGGGTGTTCGCATAATTCACATCGCCCGCGAGATCCCAGCCGCGGACTGGATCGGGCGATATCTCGAACGATGTGTTCCGGACGAACGTGTCGGCGCTTTGCGAGATCGTTATGGTGGACCCGGTCAGAGTCCACGATCCGGACATGTCGGCGTCAGAGGCGGGCCTCGATCCAGTTGCGCCGAGATGCAGGCTGCCGGATACCAGCCCGTTGGAGTGCAGGTTCAGGGTCAACGTGCTTCCCACCTGTAATTCGCTAGTCTGGCCACTGCCGCCGACGGTCACCCAGACGAGCGGAGCGTAGCTGCCCGCTACGGAATTGGACGGCGCTGTCGTCGAGCTCCCGCACGCCATCAGCGCTATCGGGATTGCCGCGAGGATAGTCGGGCGCAGTTTTCTCCACGATTGTCTCATCTCGATCGCGTCCTCCCTTACCGAGCTCTGCGGAATTCGAGAAGAGAAATCGATGGAAGAAATGCGCCACAGCGTGTTATCGCTTTCAGCGGCGACTTAACGGTTCCAGCACTTCGCAGTTCTAGCGTCAGACTTCGCGCTCACCATCGCGGAGTGTCGTCATGCGCGCGTTGTGCGTCCGAAGCCTCACCAAGACTTATCTCGCTGGCCCACGAGGTCGCGCGACTACCATCCCCGCCCTGCGCGAAGTGAATCTCGATGTCGATCGCGGCGAGATCATCGGTCTGGTCGGGCGGCCGGGCGCAGGAAAATCCACGCTGCTTCTTTGCCTGGCGGGACTGCTCCGCGGCGACGATGGGACGATCACCTGGTTCGGCGAGCAGATCACCGGACACCACGTGCCGCCCGGACTCGCGTACGTTCCGCAGCGCACGGGCTACTACTCTTTTCTCACGGTCCGCGAGGCGCTCGAGTACTACGCGACGCTGCACGATCTCTCGTCGGCGCACCGCGCCTCCCAGGTCGATGCCGCGCTGCGGGAGGTTTCGCTGCAGATCCACGCCGGGCGCCGGGTGAGCCAGCTATCGCCGAGCCTGCTGCAACGGCTCGGGTTGGCGCAGGCGCTCATCGGATCGCCGCGAGCAATCCTTCTCGACGAGACGCTCTGGGGCGAAGGACTGTTGTTCGACAAGGACATCATTGGATTGCTCACCCGTCTCTCGAGGCGAGGCGTCACGATCCTCATCTCCGCGCCCAATCCCGTCGAGCTGCATCGCGTCGCCGGCCGCATCGTCATGATGGCCGAGGGACGCGTGGTGAGCCTGCGCCGCCCTGATCCCGGTTTTCGCCGCGGACTGGAGCTTCAGCTGGAGAAGTCGTGTTGACCCTCTACACCGGCGGGTCTAGCTTCCGCGAATGTCTGACCTTCGCTTGTACAATACCCTCACGCGGCAGATCGAGACGTTCGCTCCCGAGGATGGAAAAACCGTTCGCATCTACACGTGTGGTCCGACTGTCTATCGGCCCGCCCACCTCGGAAACTTCAGGACGTTTCTCTTCGAGGATCTTCTCCGCAGGGTAATCGCACTCCGCGGGTGGAAAGTGGTGCAGGTGATGAACCTCACGGACGTCGATGACAAGATCATCAAGGCGGCGAGCGAGCAGGGGATAACTATCGCCGAAGTGACGGCGCCGGTGGTGCGCGCCTTCAACGACGATCGCGCGTTCCTGCGAATCCAGGACGCAGAGTTCTATCCGCGGGCCACCGATTCGATTCCGGAGATGATCGGCATCGTCGAACGGCTCGTCGAGCGAAAGCTCGCCTATCTCGCCGACGATGGGACCGTCTACTACGCGATCGACAAGTTCAAGGGATATGGCAAGCTGTCTCGCCTGGACACCCGCGAGGTAAAGGCGGGTGCGCGCGTGCTCCAGGACGATTACTCCAAGGAAAACGCTCAGGACTTTGCGCTGTGGAAGGCCGCGAAGCCGGAAGATGAAGCGACGGGCGCGGCGTGGGATTCTCCCTGGGGGAGGGGACGTCCCGGCTGGCATCTCGAGTGCTCCGCGATGGCCATGAAATTCCTCGGCGAGACCCTCGACATCCACTGCGGTGGGATCGATCTCATCTTCCCGCACCACGAGGACGAAATCGCGCAGTCGGAAGGTGCAACCGGCAAGCCGTTCTCTCGTTTCTGGTGTCACGGAGAATTTCTTCTCACGGATGGCAGCAAGATGGCGAAGCGACTGGGCAACGTCGCGACGGTTCAGGATCTACGTGAGCAGGGCGTTCCTGCCGCGGCGTTTCGTCATTTCGTTTTCTCAACTCACTACCGGAAGCAGCTTAACATGTCGGGCGATGCGCTGGAGGCATCGATGGAAGGCGTGCGCCGCATCGGGGATTTTGCCGATCGACTGGCGAATGCGAAGGCGGCGACGCCGGAGCTGGAGAAGATCGCCGATGAAGCAGAAGCCGAGGCTATTGCCGCGCTCTATGATGATCTGAACGCGCCGATCGCGCTGGGCGCTCTGTTCACGTTCATACGGCGGGCGAACGCCGAGCTGGATCGGAACGGCGTCGATCATCGCGCGTTGGAGAGAGCGCGTGAGGTATTCGCGCGGATCAATTCCGTCCTGGATGTGATTCCGGAGGCCGCCGATTCCGATCCCGAGCTATCGCAGTGGATCGAGGAAAAGCTCGCCGCGCGAAAAAACGCCCGCTCACGCAGAGAATTCGCGCAGGCAGACGCGATCAGAGCCGAGATCGAAGCGCGTGGAATCGCGATCGAAGACAGTGCTCAGGGGACTAAGTGGAAGAAGCTCCGGTAGTGTGGTCCGACGCCCTACCCTCTCCTCGGCTTGGCGATTAGGCTGTCGCCGAGCTCGACCCTATAGATGGAGTTGCGCGCGGGGACATCGCGGCGATGAGGAGCCATGGCTCTATGATCACGTTGATCATGATATGCGACCAAATGCAGGGACCAACGGCACGGGCGCTCGTCAGGTAGACGACGGCGAGCATGGCGCCGAGCGCTCCGGTGGCGATGATCGACCCAAGGGCGACGCGAAATTTTCCCGCAAAGATTCCCCAGACGCCGTGCGCCAAACCGAACAGCGCGGCCGAAAAGAGAATCTGGACTAGGGGGCCCGCTCCGTGATCGCGACTCCAGTCCATCGCCAACATGCGGAACCAGATCTCTTCCATCGTCCCAGAGAAAAACGCGAAAACGAGGGCGACCGCCTTGATTGTCGACCAGTCGAAAACCCGTTCCCGGACGAGTGGAAACGCGCGCATCGTGTACCAGCAGAACATGGCGGTGACGAGTGCGGCGAGAATCCACCCTTGAAGCGGCGCTGGCCTCACGCCGCCAAATCCGAGCAGGTGCGCGATGCCGGCCCAGCCTTGTTTTCCTCTGGGAAGAAAGGAAAACGGCCACGAGTAGAGTGCCAGCGCGCCGAACATGAAAATCCAGGCGCGTTTGGTGGCGGTGGGGTCGAGCTTTACGTCATTCGGCTGCATGTAGTAGACGAGGTTACGCCCCGGCAGTGCGATAAGTTTCGAGGCTATGATCGGGTTGACTCATCGGGCTAAGTTGGCTATTCTACTTGGCTTGCGATGAAAAATCGCTGTTTATTGCTGACGTAGCTCAATTGGCAGAGCAGCTGATTTGTAATCAGCAGGTTGGGAGTTCGATTCTCCCCGTCAGCTCTGCCGACTCGGAGTGGTTCTGGTGTATCCACCTCGGGTGCCCGTTCTCGGGCAGGAAGGAGCGAA
>DATARP010000046.1:0-6851 GCA_036264075.1 Gemmatimonadaceae bacterium | reverse complement strand
CCTTCGCTTCGACGATTCCCTGCGGCAGCTCCACCGCCAGGGTATCGATGCGCGCCATGCCATTCGCCGCCGCCAGCTTTACGTTCGCGCGATCGACCAGCAGCGTGTCGATGGTCGATGTGCTCACGTTTGCGGTCAGCTGCGCCTGCATCGTCGCCGGATCGAAACCGCGGCCGCGCGCTGATCCAACCGCGTTGAGCGAAGTCGTCGGTGCCTTGGCGACGACGGCGTTGGCGTTGAACAACTTGGTGACGAAATCCAGGTTGTAGCCGGTCGTCTTGCTGGCCAGATCCAGCTTGCCGCGCAGGTCGAGAAATCCGCCGTCGGGGAAAGTGAGCTGAGTATTTATCGCGAGATCGTTGATCGGGCCCTTGAGCTTCATCGGGCCGCTGGCGCTGCCTCTCAACCCCACCGTCGGCATGAATCTGCCGAGCGTTACGAGGGAGAGGGGGTGCATCCGTGCGTCAACGTCGTACCAGGGAAGCCCCTTTGCCCGCATGGCAAAGCGTCCGGTCGCGCGGGAAATCGAGCCGCGCTCGACGTGCGTCACGTCGCCCTGAGCCATCATGATGCCCGCTGTCGTTCCATTCAGAGTCACGAGCCCGGTGAGAGTGCCTCCGATCTTGATCGATGGCGCAATCGCCTTGGCGAGACCCATTTGCAGCGGCGCCATTCTCAGGCGGAGATCGCGAGCGTTGAAGATCCCGAGGGCCAATCCCATCAAGCCCTTTCCTATCAGCCGGCTGCGGCCGGAGAGTCTGTCGTCGACGGTGACGTCGCCGTCGATGTTGAGTGAATGCTCTCCGCCGTCGAATTTCGCCTGACCGGTGAGGATGAGCGGCCGCGGAAACTTCATCGCCGGGAACAACTGCGTGAGCAGCTGGGTGTCGAGGTTCGTGAAGTGCAGATCGGAATTCTTGTAGGCGAGAGTGTCCGTCACCGCCACTTCGATCTGACCCGTGACGTGCGACTTCACGAGCGTCACGTCCATGTTCCTGGCGATGTACACACTCTTCTTTGCGGTCCAGTCGAGACCGAAGTCGAGCTTGCCGGAACCCTGTTCCGGGAGCTGGATCATCGCCCAGCGCAGGTCGGCGGGATTTACGGGATCACCGTGCAGATGGAGCTGGAGATCTCCATTGCCGAAGTAATAGCGGCCGTCGCCCGAGACCTTCGTCGCCGGGAATGCTGCGCGCGCGCCTTTCCACCACACTGAATCGCCGGTGAACTCGAATGTGCCCGTCAACCCGCGAACGTCCGCCAGCGGCGGGCGGAACGGCTCGGCGATCATCTTCAGAGCTGAGACGTCGACGAGCCGCGTCTTGTAGGCGGGATCCTCGAGTCGCACGAGTGGAAACAGTCCGTTGATCTTGTGGAAGCTCGAGATCTTCTGGTATCCACCAGGTACCCTGACCAGCGCAAGTCTTCCCGAAGGTCCGAACGCGCGGCGCACGGCGTCATTCTGCTGCGCCGGCGAGAGGCTCGGATCCGGATGCCACGGCGAGCGAATCTTGACATCGCCGTCCTGCATCGTGACATCGGTGAATCGGATCCACGTTCCCCAGCCGGTCGTCTTGGGACCCGTCGGTGTCGTCGTGTCGCGAGGAAAAATTCTCTCGTAGTTCCACTTCCCGCCGGGCTGCTCGTCGATGACTATCACCGGCCGGACCAGACGCACCTCGGAGAAGTCGATTTTCTTTCCGCGCAGAGTTCCGAGACTGTACTTGGCCCAGATCTCGTCGGCCTTGAGGAATGGCGCCTTGGCGCTGTCGGTGATCACCACGTCGTGAAGCGTGAATCCGCTCAGAAGATTTCCGCTCACGCTGCCGACGTGGACAATGCCGTGGCTGTTCCGCTGGATGATCCCGACGACGTAGCGGCGCACGCGCTCGCGGCCCCAGTCGGTGTTCGTGATCAGAAAGGTTGCCGCGATCAGCAGCAGTGCCACCACCGCGATTCCTGCGAGGAGGCGCGCCACCCACCTAGGCATTAGAAAGCTTCGCCGATGGAGAGGTGAAGGACCATCCTGCCGAGGATGCCGTGCCCATTGGTGGGTGCGTAGATGCGGCGCTTTTGCAGGGTGACGAGCGTCTTCTGGCCATTCACGATGTTCTCGGTTACAACCGGCAGGGACTCAGTGGACCCGGGATTGAACCCTATATCGGCACGAATGGGGCCTACAGGCGACTTGTATCGGAATCCAAAACCGGGGGTTATGGCTGTCTTCTTCCGGGCAAGGGCGGGATTGGTCCTCTGGCTCACCATTCCCCCGTCTACGAAGACAGCGCCGATCAGCTGCTGCCAGACCGGAAAACGGCCCTCCACGCTGCCTTCGACGACGAAATTCCCACCCAGCGGGCGCGGCTCGAAGTCACGGTCCTTGAGGTTGCCTGCGTTTGGATCGCAGGCTGTGACATCGGTTCCCGACCTGCACGCAGCGTTCAGCGTGTCGTGCGATTGAAGGGTGGCAATGGGAATCGTGAGCACGCGCGGGCCGAGCTGGTTCTCGCCGAAGCCGCGGACAGAGTGCGACCCGCCGGCGTAAAATCTCTTTCTGGGGTGCAGGACGCCGCCACCGACCGAGCTGGCAATTCCCACAGCCTGTGTCGTGCTGCCAAGTGAGCTCACCCAGCCAATTCGCGCGTGCGCGCCGATCGACGCGCGCTTTCTCACCGGCATGAACGCAGCGCCGTCTATCGTCGCCCGATTGTAGCGGAAGTCGGAGAGAGTGAACGACGATGCGTGTTCAACGCTTCCATTCGCGCGGAACCCGGTTGTCGGCGAGAACGGGTCGTTGGTGCGGTCGATCGTCGACGTGATCGCGAACGGAGAGAGCTTCTGATTCCCGCGCAACGCCTCGAGTGTCGGGAGATCACAGACGCCGTAGTTGATGCAGAAGTAGACGTCGCCCGCGTCGACCTTGCTGATCTCGAACCGGTAGTTGAGGCTGGTCGGCGCGCGCTCCGCCAGCTCGCGCGTGAACGTGAGGCTGGTTCCGTAACCGCGGTCGATGTAGATCCCCGGAGCGCTGCGCCGGTGGGAGAAAAGGCTGAGGGCGAGCTCGTTGTGCGGAGAGCCGAACCACGGCTCGCGCAGGTCGATGCTGGCGTTGTAGGTGGGAGCGAAGTAACGCCCAAGATCGCTCGTCGGCGCCAGTGAGGCGTTGTGGAAAATGCCGCGCCCGTTGAGCGAGCTCGCGAGCAAGTTTCCAATCACGCCCTGGATGTCCAGCCGGCGCGCCGCGCCCAGGAAGTTGTAGTGTGTGTAGCGTCCTTCGACCTGGAAGAAATCGACGGTATTGAATCCCGCGCTGAGTCGCGCTTCGCGCGGTGGCGCTTCCTGGACAGTCACGACGACGACTTTCGCAGAGTCAGGCGTCGCGATGTCGATGGGAGGTCTGGGCTCGATGGCCGCGCGCCGGAAGAGATTCGACTCGTACAACGCTCGCTGGCTGCGCAGCATCTCCGAGCGCTGGAAGATGTCGCCGACATGGAAGGTGAGAGATTTCTTGATCGTGCGGTCGCTCACGCCTTCGTTGCCGCTGATGACGATGTCTTCGACCGTCGTCTTGTACTTCGGGTTGAGCGTGAAGGTCACGTCAGCGGTGTGCGCTACGCTGTCGATGACGATGGTTGTATCCACTTCGGCGTCGGCGTACCCCTTGTCGAACAGGTTTCCCTGCAGAAAGTATCGCGACGAATCAACCCTGATCAGATTGAGCGGCCCGCCTTTTCCGATCACGACGCTCTTGTCGAGCTCACGTCGAGACAGCAGCGGATTCGCCTGATTCACGGTGACGTTCGAGATCAGAATGGGTGGTCCTTCCTTGATGAAGAAGGTGACGCCCACCTTGTTGGATCCGCGCGCGACTACGGCGGTGTCGACCTCGGTCTCACGGTAGCCGCGCTTCCAGTAGAAGATGCGGATCCGAAGGACGTCCCTCTCGAGCTCCTTGTGGTCGAGATATTTTTTCGTGTAGAAGTACTTCGACTTGCTGATCCAGCAGAACGGCTTGAGGATGAAGCTGTTGCAGTACGACTGCGTGGTGTAAATGCTGGGGAGGATATCAGCCGTCTTCATCGCCTTCACGCCCTTGAGCGTGAGGTTCACCACCTCGGGATGGGTGGGTCCCTTGATTACCGATTGCTGGGAAGTGAGCCCTGCCGGAACGAACAGGAGCGTACCGGCAAATAGTGCCCAGACGTGCGTCCGCACCGAGCGAGAAGGTCTATAGCCCTTCCAGCAGCGCGTCGTTGCCTGGCGTGGCAGCGATGCGCTTGATGAGCCATTCCATCGCCGAGCTGGATGGCATTTGCTGAAGACCGCGTCTGAGTGTGTAGACATGCTCTAGCTGATCGGGACGGAAGAGCTTGTCTTCACGACGCGTGCCGCTGGTCGAAACGTCGATAGCGGGGAAGATGCGTTTCTCGGAAAGAGAGCGATCGAGTTTGATCTCGCAGTTGCCGGTGCCCTTGAACTCCTCGAAGATGACGTCGTCCATGCGCGATCCGGTCTCGACGAGCGCGGTTGCGATGATCGTGAGCGATCCGCCGCCGTGTTCGGGAGCGACCGAGCGCGCGGATCCGAAAAATGCTTTCGGCTTGGCCATGGCCGAGGAGTCGAGTCCCCCGGACAAAGTGCGGCCAGTGCCGCGCTCGACGGTGTTGTAAGCGCGTGCCATGCGTGTGATCGAATCCAGGACGATGACGACATCCTTACCCAGCTCCACTAGTCGGCGGGCCCGCTCGAGTACCATCTCGGTTACGTCCGTATGGCGAACCGCGGGCATGTCGAAGCTGGAGGCAACAACCTCGCCATAGCCCCAGGTGATCATTTCGCTGACTTCCTCGGGGCGCTCGTCGACGAGCAGAACCAGCAGAACCGCCTGCGGATGATTGATCGCCACGCCCTCGACGATGGCCTGGAGGAGCATGGTTTTTCCGGCGCGGGCCGGGGCCACGATCAGCGCGCGCTGGCCGTAGCCGATTGGCGCGATGAGATCGATCGCCCTGCGCGTCAGCTCGGGTCCGCCTTTGGCGGGCCGGCCTGTCTCGAGCTTGAGCTTGCGCTCGGGATACGACGCGATGAGCGATCCGAAATCCGGACGCCGCGCTGCTTCGTCAGGACTGGAGCCGTTGATCTCCTTGACGTCGACGACGACGATGCGATTGCGGTGATCGTGTCCGGTCGTCGCGAGCACCTGGTCGCCGCGCCGCAGCATGAACTGCCGCATCACGTTTGTCGGCACGTACGCGTCGCCCGGCTCGGCCAAGTAACTATTGGCGGCGCGGCGGATGAAGCCGCCCTCGCGCTGCGGATCGAACCAGCCGGTGGTCTCGCCATCGGGAACGACCGGAGCTGCCGGCGCGCGCGAAACCTGCTCTCCGCGCGGCGCATTCGGCTGTTGACCCTGCTGCTGCCGTTGTCTTCCGCGTCCGCGCTGGTTGCGCCCTCGACGTCCGTTGTGGCGATGATCGCGGTCGCCGGGATGACGCTGCTGCTGGCTGCCATCGCGCTGCTGGCCGCCTCCCATCGTCTGCGGATTGTATTGCTGTTGCTGTCCGCCTGAATTGCCCGACCCGTTTGCGGGCGGAGCAGCTGGAGGAGCGGAGTTTGATTCGGAGCTCTGTGCGCCCGAAGACTCAGGAGCGACTGGAGCAGAGGGAGCAGGGGCGGGGGCGGAAGGTGCGGGTGACGGAAGTACGGGTGAGGTCATATTGTCGCGCGCATCGGGAATCTGCGCGGCGTCGGGTGAAGGTGTTGAAGGATCCATTGGCTCCAGATACGGATCGGCATCACCGTAGGATTCGGGAGAGAGTGGTTGATTGCCGGACGGACGGTTGCGCCGGCCGCGACGAAAAGGACGTCGGGGTTCGCTCATGCGGTTGTGGTGTGGCTGAGAAGAAAAGTGCTACTCGAATGGCTCACGGGGACCGCGGACATAACTCACGCGAAATCCGGAACCTTCATTCTGTTTGGAATGGCGCGCTACGGGAGCTGCGCTCGTGCAAGAATGGTACTATCGGCCGTTGCAATTGTCCAGCAATAGGTTGAATGGTACGGCTCGGTACGGGGCTTGTCCAGCTTGAATTGCCTCCGATTCTTGAGTCCCAGTTACCTTTGGTTTCTCGATACCAAAGCAGGGAGCAGTCGGCTTTGCAGCTATAGCCTGGAGCTTTTCGAGTCGCATCCCGGACCTAATACTCAGTTAACAATTTGACACGCATGACGGAACCACAGGCACCGCAGGTGAATGAGGAACCAGTTGATCCGACGCCCGCGCTCGAGCGCGCGGTAGCCGAGCGTCCAGAGGACGCGAAGGCGCTGGTCGCGCTTGCGAACCACTACTGGCTCCTCGGCGCTGGCCCCGAAGTCGTGGGCGACCTGGCCTCGCGCGCAATCGCGTCTGACGCCGAGAACCGCGCCGCCTGGCACCTGTGGGCGCTGGCCGAGTCGAACCCAAGGGAGCGCGTGGCGCGGTGGCAGCAGGTGTCGAAGCGTTTCCCAACCGACGACCTCGCGAAAGCAAACCTGGCCGACAACGCCGCGAGCCTGGCCGGTGCCGAGCACGACTACGAGTCGGTGGACCTGGCGATCGAGACGTACGAGGATCTTCTAACAAGAGCACAGCACGCCGACCAACGGAGCGCGCTGGAAAAAGCAATCAAAACACTGAAGGGCTGGAAGTTCTAACCAATCCTCCGCGCGCCTAAGCGCGCGGACGCGGCGGAGCCGCGACGCCCGAGCCCCAAACGAACTCGTAAGTCTCGGACAGCTGCGGCCCGATCATCGCGCAACCGCGCGAACTGACGCGCGCAGTTAAGAGCCAGTTGGGAAGGAGGGTGAGGGGT
>DATARP010000276.1:0-4454 GCA_036264075.1 Gemmatimonadaceae bacterium | reverse complement strand
TCGGTTCTTGGAGAGACAGCGGCTCACGAGATTGGCCACAAACCTTGGAAGTCCGCGGTTGGCCACCAGTGGCCGCGGAGTATCCGACATCTGCGCCGCCAGCAAATCCTGGGGGGATGTCTTGTCCGCAAAGGGATGCTTTCCGGAGATGACCTCGTAGGCGACGGCGCCCCACGCGTAGATGTCAGCGCGCTGATCCGTCGACGGATCGGCCGCTGCCTGTTCCGGAGCCATGTACATCGGCGTTCCCATCGAAGCGCCGGTGATTGTGAGCATTCCCTGGCGCGGAGTCGCCCGCGCGTCCTGAAGCGCTTTGGCAATCCCGAAATCGGTGACGACCGCAGTCCCTTCGCTGAGCAGAATGTTCTCTGGCTTTATGTCGCGGTGCACGATCCCCTGTCTATGCGCGTAGGCGAGTGCAAAGGCGACATCGCGCAGGATGCTCAGTCCTTCGTCGATCGGAATGCGGCCCTTCAGAATGCGTTTGCGCAGAGATTCACCGCGCACGAACGGCATTGTGTAGTAGGGAAGTCCGTCTTCCGTCTGGCCCGCGCTGAGGACCGGCACGATGTGCGGCTCCTGAAGCGCGGCGACGAGCTTGATCTCGCGCGTGAATCTCTCTGCGGAGACCCAGTAAGTGAGCTCTGGCGAGAACACCTTCACGGCCACATCGCGGCCGAGCGATTCGTCCCGGGCGTGGAATACGCGTGACATGCCACCGGGCTCCAGCTCCTGCTCAACCTTGTAGTTGCTGCCGAGCGAGCGTTGCAGCTGATCGAGGAGATCGGTCAAGGGTTCCTGGGCGGGGGCGCTATGCGGGGGCGCTCTAATGTAGGGATGGACCGTGCCGGGGCCAACATCTGTTCCAAACATTTGCCTCGCAACACTGGGCGTGTAACGAACATTCGACACCGATGCCTTCGAGAGTTACGTTGGTGCGACTTCAAAGAGATGTTCGACTCTCTTTCGAGATCAGCGGCCTAACTCATTCTGGGGATTCCTCTATGAAATGGCGCGTTCTCTCAACATCGCTGCAGCTTTCTTTCCTTCTCGCGGCGGTCTCATTCGCTCCTCTCTCGCTCCACGCGCAGGCGCAGGCTACCACAGGCGTTATTCGCGGCACAGCAACCGATTCCAGCGGCAACGCTGTCGCCGCCTTTGTTACTGTGCGGAATACCGAGACCAACTTCACGCGCACCGTAAAAGCGAGCGACAGGGGCGTCTTCGTGACGACGCTGCTCCCGCTCGGCGAATACCAGGTATCGGCGCGGGCCGTCGGTTACTCTCCGACCACCAGGTCGAACATCATCGTCACACTTGGTCAGACCGTCGATCTTCCGCTGGTCCTCGCGCGATCGACGACTCAGCTGGCGGGAGTCACCGTTGTGGCGGCAGTGCCCACAGTGGATCCAACGCTTTCCGCGGAAGCTACGCACCTGCCTGCCGAAGTCGTGAGCGCGCTACCTAACAACGGACGCAACTATCTGAATCTCACACTGCTCACTCCGAACGTAGCGGTGACGCAGGGGCCGGACGGCGACGTTCTCAGCGTTGGAGGACAGCGCGGTATTCACAACAACGTCTCCGTCGATGGAGCCGATTTCAACAATCCATTCTTCGGCGAACAGCGCGGGGGCCAGCGTCCGCCGTTCACCTTCAATCTCGATGCGGTCCGCGAGATGGTCGTCGTGTCCCAGGGAGCGAACGCCGAGTTTGGCCGGTCGGGTGGTGGATTCGTCAACGTGATCACAAAGAGCGGCACCAACAATGTGCACGGGACGCTGCACTATTTCGGCAAGAACGGCGCGCTGTCGTCTGATGCTGCCCACGCGGGCCTTGTTCTGAAGCCCGACTTTGCGCAGCACCAGTTCGGCCTTACGCTCGGCGGCCCGATCGTAAAGGACAAGTTCTTCTACTTCGTGGCGTACGACCAGCAGCTGTACACCGAGACAAAGCAGAAGACGCGCCCAGCGACCGCCGAGCTCGATTCACTCACGAGTTACCTCGGCACCGCATTCGGCGGAGCGCTCGCGGGTGATTTCGGCCCAATTCAGCGAACCAACGACGCTCAAGTCGGCCTCGTGAAGCTCGATTGGCAGATCAACCCCACGCACAACGCCTCACTCAAATACAATTACACCAATTCCCGCCAGGAGAACGGCACTTTCGACGTCGACACGTGGGGGCGAAGCTCCAACGCGATCGAAAGAGACTACTCGAATGCAATCAATGGCAGCCTCGTCTCGCACCTGACGAACTTTGTCGACAACGAATTTCGCTTCCAGCTGGCGCGCGAAGACAGGCCGCGGCCCTACTCGGGCCCGATCATTCCGGGGCAGAACCGGCCATTCTCCGACACGGGGATGGATTTCACCAACGGATTCAGATTTGGCGAGCCGTTTTTCATACCCGTCAAGTCGTACGACACCCGCATTCAGGCGCTCGACAACATTTCGTGGGTCCAGGGAAACCACCTGTTCAAAACCGGGTTCGAGTACAACAGGACCGCGGAGCACCAGACGTTCGTCGGTTTTGCGAACGGGCGGTTCATCTTCAATTCGGTCACATCATTCGAGAACTACGTAAGGTTGGGAAATCTGTACGTCGAATGCAGTGACGGAACCACGTCGATCACCGGCGCCTGTGCGAATCCTCTTGCCACGATTACCGGCCCCGTGCAGCTGTACCTTCAACAGGCTGGGGTGAACGGACTTTCGGTCGAACAGGCGGGAACGCAAGTGATTCCGCAGCAGGACATCGGCGTTTTCATTCAGGACAACTGGAAGGCAACTCCTAATCTCACCGTCAACTACGGGCTGAGGTGGGAAGGCCAGAAGGAGCCGGATCCGATCACGCCGCCTTCGCAGGTTTTCTTCGGCCCGTTCATCGGTAAGTCGGTGACGAACGCGCAGGGCACGTTCACATTTCCATCGGATGGAAAAATTCCTTCCGACATGAAGATGTTCCAACCGCGACTTGGATTGGCGTGGGACGCGAAGGGCGACGGCAAGGATGTCGTGCGCGCGAGCGCCGGCCTGTACTACGCGCGGATCCCCGGACTCAATCTCGCCAGTGCACGCAGCACCAACGGTTCCATCGGTCAAACGATTTTCCGCAACAGCGCTCTCACAGGGATTCTGGGACCTCCACCACCGTACAACTCCCTGCTGCCGGCACCCGCCGGCGCCCCGTTCCGCCCCGACATCTTCGTCTACGACAAGGATTTCAAGAATCCACGCACGATGAGCGCGTCGATCGGCTACGAGAAGGAAGTCCTCGCGCAGCTCGCTGCGTCGATTGCCTATACCTACGCGGCAACAGACAACCTCACCCGATTCATCAACCGCAACGACGCGGTGTTCGGCTCTCCGTGGCAGAGCGGACTCAACGGCGGCCCCAACGGAGTTGGGGTCCTGACCGTTATCGAGAGCTCGGCCAAGTCGCGATACAACGGGGTCACGTTCGGCCTCGGCAGAATGGCCGATCCGGATTTCCAGTTCCAGGCGAACTATACGCTATCGGTCGACAAGTCGGACGACGACAACGAGCGCGATCCGTTCAGTTTCCGCTACGCGCAGGCGAACCGCCTCGATCGCGAGTACAACTACAGCGATCGCGACCAGAGACACAGATTGAATCTGTGGGCGCTCTACCATTTCCCGTGGGATCTCTACGCCAACACCCGCTTCAGCTGGTACTCGGCGCAACCGACCTCCGAGAAGTGCATCAACAACGCGCCGAGCGGACAGCGCGCGACCTCTCCGGCCGACAGGATCTGTGCGAATGGAACGATCCTGCTGCGCAATACCATTCGGCGCGATAACGCGTTCGCCAGCTGGGACATCAGGGTGTCGCGTCCGTTCCGCACGGCCCACAACCAGCAGCTCGAAGCGATGCTGGAGGTGTTCAACGTTCTCAACCGCGACAATTTCCGCGATCCGTCGTCGGCGTCGCTCCTCTTCAATTTCGACGGAACGATTAGGAATGGCCTCGGAGATCCGCGACAGATTCAGCTGGGCGTGAGGTACGGCTTCTAAGTTCCTCGGCGTTGGGACCAGCGAGCGAGATACGACGGGACGAGCAGTGGTCGTCCCGTTCGTATTTCGAGGAATACTGTCGCGGGGAGCTTTGGAGCCTGCAGGTCAAGCTCTGAGCTTTTCCGTCGGCTTCCGCATTGACCACAGGTCGCCGCGCGATCCGGACGCCAGATTCAGCCAACAAACAGACCGACGCATCCAATCGTGAACGAGAACAGATTGCATACTCTGTAGTAGGCCCGTTTGAGGCTCGTGAGTAGCTCCATTTCGCTGTCACCCCGGTGCAGGACTTTTCTCTGCTTAGTATCCGCCCGAATCCTGCGGAGGCAGTGTCATGGTGCCGTCACGTGCTCGTTCCGATTTTGTAATCCTGACGCAATGTTGAGCTGGCCGAAATACCTCCCAAAAGCACGCCGT
>DATARP010000116.1:0-4777 GCA_036264075.1 Gemmatimonadaceae bacterium | reverse complement strand
AGTCCGCCACAATCTCGACAGAGGATCCTTTGTCCCATCGCTGCAGGCGAAAGCGACCAGTTCCAATTGGTGGGGGCGGGGACTCTCTGAGTTTCGTGACGTCGATTTTTTCCAACTGGTGCGCGGGAAGTATGAGCAGTTGGGCAGCGGCGTCGAGAAACTGCGTCGGGAGTTTTTTCCGGAACCAGAAGACAGCAGTAAGAGAATCGCGCACGCTTACCGAATCGATGTTCGCGAGCTCGGAGAGGAACGAACCCCCGAGTTCCGGATTCCGATTGAGTGCGAATGTGAATTGCACATCGTGCGCGGTTACCGGTTTTCCGTCGTGCCACCGAGCGCGCGGATTGAGGTGAAAGGCGAGCGACATCGAATCGGATGCCCACCGCCAACCGTCGGTCAGCTGCGGGCGAAAACTTTTTTCGCCGCGGGTGTTCATATCGGGACCGACGTCAGCCAGATAGTCGTAGATCTGCTCGGAGATCTGTTTCCCCTGCGTTGTGCGAATCAGCGGCGGAAAGAGCGTGCCCGGATCACCTGTCGTGGAGATGATAAGAGTCCCGCCGTTCTCCCCGGCCCCGGCGGTGCCGGACTTTTCAGAGCACGCGAGAGCACACACCACGCTCAGAACAGCGGCGGTTTTCTTCATGGCGAACAAAGGTAGCGACGCCGGCCGCGCGTGGAAGGCGTTAAAACACCCAGTGATAGAAAACTGACAGTCCATGAAACAGAATTGACATTGCCCATCTTGCGTGCCGGTGAAAACATCAATGATACATGGCAGAAGCCGCTACGAAGCCCACGGGAGCGATGCCCACTTTTCAGGTGGCCCATCTTCGACGCGACGGTCAGGACGTGATAATCGTTCCGGTCGATCGCTCGTTCGGCAAGCGCTCGCCCGCCGAACAGGCGCGGATACAGGAGGCGTTTCAGCGCAGCGCTGCGGCGGTTGAAATGCCGGGCGTCGTTGTGCCGGTGTGGGAAGATGCTTCCGGAAGAATGGCCTTCCGCGCTCCCCCGCCATGGCACGAGTTCTTCAAGAGCATCGACATGGTCTACGTCGCAACCGCGCTCAATCGAAGCCTGAGCCTCGAGTAAGGTCGCCGCGGCGTCTCGAGATTGAGACACTGCTCACATTCTACCGGTTGAATCGCAGCCTGCACGCTGTGATAATCCGGGAATGAGATTTCTAACGCCAGGCGCCTTTCGGACGGCGCACTTCCTCGCGGCGGCACTTGCGATCGCAACATCTCCAGCGATAGCCCAGCACGACGCACATGCAATGAGCGGGATGTCGAGCGACACGCTCATTACGGCGCCGACATCTCCGACTCGCTTCGTTCGCGATTCCGCGCTCGTGGCCGACTCGCTCTTGAAGCTGTGCCATCCGCAGGTGGCCCATTCGATCGACGCGTATTCGACGTGCATCGGTGATGGGATTGCGTCGCTCTCCTCGGCTGGCAATATCGCACTGGCCATGGGAACGCTCGACAAGATCGTCCATGCCGATCCATCCCTGGTGCTGCTCGGTCATCCCCTCGCGCACGCCCTCGGCTACGCTGTACGATCGACTCCGGCGACAGCCACGCGACTTCTGTCCGAGTGCGATGACCGTTATCAGTCAGGGTGCTACCACGGGATTCTGCAGCGATACTTCGACGCCCGGGTCGGGATGCCAATTGCCCAGAAGGTGCTGGTTGCGCCGTGCGACGGACTGCGTGGAACGCGCGAGCAGTTTCGCCTGTTCGACTGTCTTCATGGGACCGGGCATGGGCTGATGATGTATCACCGCTACGACGTGAACGCGTCCCTCAAGGATTGCGATCGGCTCGTCGGAGACTGGGATCAGCGGAGCTGCTACGGCGGTGTCTTCATGGAACACAACATGGGCGCGCGGATGCAGTCGTTCGGCGACGGTGAATTCGGGATGCACCGCCATTCCATGCCGGCGCCATCGGTCGTTTTGTTCAAACCCAAAGACCTTCACTATCCCTGCGACGCCACACCGGTCCGGTATCGGCGCGAGTGCTATGACCTGCAGGCAGACCTGATTCTTCCCGCGGTGCAGCAGGATTATCAAAAAGCAGCGGAGGTATGCGACTCCGCCGGCACGCCTGATCTCATGCGCTCCTGCTACCTTGGCCTCGGGAGAAACGCCTCGGGTGCATCCGCGTTTCAATACTCGGGAATAAGAAAACGCTGCGACAGGTCGTCAGCGAATGGCATCGCGTTCTGCTACGAGGGAGCGGTGCGGCATCTCGCATACGCTCCGAGCGAGCTGCCACGCGGAGTCGCGTTCTGCAAATCCCTGCCGTCCGGCGACACGAGATCGAAATGCTGGGATGGCGTGGGGTTGCAGGTCGGAGGATTCTTTGCGGACCTCACGTCGCGCCGCCGGGCGTGCCAGACAGAGAACGCAGACGACTTTTCCGCGTGCGTGCAGGGCGCGGGGGTCGCACCCGCTCCGCCGAGAGAGAATCACTAGCCGCAGCGGCCACGCCACCGATCTCGACGCGATCGATTCACAGCTCGGCGCAGCGTTATAAGGCGTTGGGGCGTAAATGATTGAGGGGACAAAGCGCGGCTGTAACGGTGCTCCGGGGTTCGCAACTTGCGCCACGCTCGCGTGTAATTCCAATCAACAACTCAACCGTGGAGCAACAGTGAATCGTTTCGTTCTTTCAACTCTTCTCGCATCGGCCGTTATTGTGGCGGCTTCGCCTGCCGGCGCTCAGGGCTATAACCCGTTTCAGATTGGAGCCTCGGGCGGGATAGCATTTCCGACGGGCGATCTCGGTAACGTTACCAACACCGGCTACAACGTCTCCGTGATGGCCGGGTACCAGCCACAGCTCACACCGATCGGAATCAGGGCGGAAGCTGCCTACAACGAGTTTGGATCCAAGGTTTTCAACGGGAATGTGAACATTCCAGCGTTCACGGGCAATCTGGTGTTCGGACTGCCGATGGGAACGTTGTCACCCTACGCGATCGGTGGAGCAGGCCTCTACCGCACCAGCATCGCTGTGAATGGGGGCGGCAACGCCGCGGAGAACCACTTCGGCTTCAACATCGGCGGCGGAATAAAGATTCCGCTGAGCACGAGCTTCGAGACGTTCGTCGAAGCCCGATACAATCGCGTGTCGATCAACGGCGGCAGCTTCAGCTTCATTCCGGTCACAGTCGGAGTGATGTTCTAGGGTCGTCAGGCCACGAACGAAAAAAAGGCCAGTCCAACCGGACTGGCCTTTTTTCATTTCGTCGCTCTTCTATTGAACTGCGTTGACCATGTCGAAGATCGGTAGATACATGGCCACGACCATGCCTCCGACCACGACGCCGAGGAATACGATCATGATCGGCTCGAGCAGCGAGAGCAAGTTGCTCACGGCCGCGTCCACCTCTTCGTCGTAGAAGTCGGCGATCTTGGACAACATCTCGTCCAGGCCACCGGTCTGCTCGCCGACCGCGATCATCGAGATGACCATGGGCGGGAAGACCTTAGACTTCTGAAGCGGCTGCGCAATGGTGTCACCGCCGGCGATCGAGGAGCGCGACTGCATGATCGCATCCTGGATGACTCGGTTGCCGGCCGTTTTCGCCGTGATCTCGAGTCCTTCGAGAATGCTGACGCCCGAGCTGATGAGCGTGCCGAGCGTGCGGGTGAAGCGCGACACAGCCGATTTGCGCAGAACGTCGCCGAGAACCGGCACGCGCAACATGAACCGATCGATCACGAGCTTGCCGCTGTTCGTGGCGTAGTACTTCTTGCCCATGTATCCGCCGCCGATGATGATGGCGCCGAGAATCCACCAGTATGCCTTGAGGAAGCCGGAGGCGCCGATGACGATTCGCGTCGGAAGTGGAAGCGCCATGCCGCCCGATGCGAACATGCCGGCGAACACCGGGATGACGAAAATCAGAAGGACGACGACTGCGATGGCCGCGACGCTCATGATGACCGTCGGGTAGATCATGGCTCCCTTCACCTTTCTCACCAAGGCGTCGTTCTTTTCAAGGAACGTTGCCAGACGCATGAGAATCGTGTCGAGAATACCGCCGGCTTCACCGGCGGCGACCATGTTGACGTACAGGTTGGTGAACGCTCGCGGGTGCTTCGAGAGCGCATCCGCGACGGTGTTACCGGACTCGACGTCGAACACCACCTTCTTGGTGACTTCGGCGAGCGCTTTGTTGTCGGTCTGCTCGGCCAGAATCGTCAGGGCCTGCACGAGGGGCAGTCCGGAGTTGATCATGGTCGAGAACTGGCGTGTGAAGATGACGACGTCGCGCGTCTTGATCGATCCCTTGCCGACCTTCTTGCTGGCATCCTGATCGATCTTGACGACGCTCAGGCGCTGCTTTCTGAGCTGGGCAATTACGTCATCGCGCGAGGAGGCATCGATCGTCGCGGTGCGCAGATCGCCGTTGAATGCCCTCGCTGTATAGGTAAACGTGGCCATTATTTAATCCTCTCCTAACGTCTCACTGGGGAACCCGGCGCGGGCTTCGTAGCCTGCTTTCCGGCGGGCGGCTGGCCCGTTTTGCCTTCATCTGCCGGATCCAGCTGGCCGATCATGCGCTGGAACTCGGTTGGGTCGCCGCTCACGCGCAGGCATTCGTCCGCCGTCACTTCGCGGTTCATGTAAAGCACGTACAATGCGTCATTGAGCGTCTGCATTCCCCATTTCTTACCGGCCTGCATCGACGAGTAGATCTGGTGGACCTTATCGTCGCGGATCAATGCGCGAATCGCGGGCGTCACCACGAGAATCTCGGC
>DATARP010000247.1:0-6223 GCA_036264075.1 Gemmatimonadaceae bacterium | reverse complement strand
AACGGAGTCGATTCAGCGCGGCTTACTCCGGATCCGAGCGAGCGATCTGAGAAGCCTTTGTTCGTCTATCTTGGGCGCCTCAAAAAATACAAGAGGGTCGAGGTTGTCATTCGCGCCTTCGCCGAGCTCAACGTTGCCGAGGCCAGTCTCGAGATTGCCGGTACGGGCGACTATCGCGCTCAGCTCGAGGGACTGGTAAACTCCCTCGGTATCAATGACAGAGTAAAATTCCTCGGCTTCATTTCGGAAGAGGCGAAGCTTCATCTTCTTCGCAGGGCGTGGGCGTCTACGTTGGCATCTCCAAAGGAAGGGTGGGGAATCAGCAATCTCGAAGCGGCAGCGTGTGCGACGCCAGTAATCGCGGCGAATTCGCCTGGGATCCGCGAGTCGGTCATCGATGGAGAGACCGGATTCCTCGTACCGCCTGACGATCCCAGTGCGATGGCAGCTGCCATGAGGGGAATAGTCGAATCGCGCGATCTCGTGAATGTGCTCGGCGCCGCTGGAAGGCGATTCGCGGAGCAGTTCACGTGGGATCGCGCGGCGAGCGACACTCTGTCGCACCTGGAGGAAGTGCTCGCGAAATGAATGCACGCACCTTGTCTCGAGCGGAGTGTCGATGCCGAGTCCGAAGGTAACTGTCGGGCAGCTCCTCGACCGGTTGCGCGGCACGCTGCAGCTGGAGGAGATCGAGCCGGGGACCGGCCATGACCGTCCCGTCGGAAACGCCGAAGTCTCGAGCCCGGGTCTCGTGCTGGCAGGCTACGTCGAGCGATTCTCGGCCGAGCGCCTTCAGGTGCTTGGCGAGACGGAGATCACGTATCTCATGTCGCTGGACACTCCGGAGCGAAAAAGAATCCTCGACCTGTTCTTCTCCTTTCCGATTCCGGCCGTCTTCGTCACCAAGGGTCAGCGTTTGCCGGCCGGCCTCAAGGAGGTCGCGAGCGATGCCGGAATTCCGTTGATACGGACCAAGCTCAAGACCGCGGAGTTCTATCGGCGGATCAAGCCGGTGCTGGAGATGGAATTTGCGCCCACGGCAACGCTGCACGGGTCGCTGGCCGATGTCTTCGGCGTCGGTCTTTTTTTCACGGGTATGAGCGGAATCGGGAAATCGGAATGCGTTCTCGATCTGGTCGAGAGGGGGCATCGGCTCGTGGCGGACGATCTGGTGATCGTCAGCAAGCGGGGCAACGATGTGCTGATCGGGCGCGGCCACGAGATGCAGCGCCACTACATGGAGATTCGTGGCGTCGGACTTATCGACATTCCCGCCATCTTCGGCATTCGCGCCGTCCGCCAGCAGAAGCGCATCGAGGTCGTCGTGCAGCTGGAGCAATGGAATCAGGATGCGGTAGTGGACCGAACCGGTCTCGACGTCGAGACGACGACGATGCTCGAAGTGGAGCTTCCGAAGATCACAGTGTTTCTGAATCCCGGAAAAAACATCACCGTCATTGCCGAAGTGATTGCCCTCAATCACCTGCTTCGCTACTCGGGGATCCACGCGCCCGAAGCGTTCAATGAACGGCTCATCAAGCGCATGAAGACGGCAGCGGCCTCCAACATTCGCGAATACCTGCAGGAAGACCATGAGTAACACCGGAGAGTCGGAGCTCCCAAGGGTCCGGGCGATCGTCATTGGGCACGGGGATTTTTCCGCCGGCCTCGTTTCAGCCGTCGATCAGATCTGCGGGATGGCTGGAAGGCTCGTGGGGCTGTCGATGATGGGACTTACGCCCGAAGACATCGAGACGGCGATTCGAGCGGAGCTCGAGCGCACCGGAGCCCACGTCATCTTCACCGACCTTCCGGCTGGAAGCGCCACACTCGCTGCCCGGCGAATCGTCAAGGGCGATTCCAGCATGGTGCTCGTCAGCGGCGTCAATCTGGCGACTCTCCTCGATTTCGTTTTCAATACCGAGGTTTCTCCGAGCGAGGCCGCGCGATCCGCTGCCGAAAGGGGAAAGGCCTCGCTGATCGTAGTTGAGCGGAGCTGATGGGGATCCACCTTTATCGCATCGATGACCGTTTGATTCATGGGCAGGTGGTGGTCGGGTGGGGCCAGCCGCTGAACGCGCGATTTCTGATACTCGTGGATGATCTGGTCGCCTCGAGCGACTGGGAGAAGGAGTTGTACCGAATGGCTGTCCCTCCAGAGATGGACATCTACTTCGCCGATGTCGACACCGCGATCAAGGAGCACCCGCGCTACGCCGCCGACCCACGCCCGGGAATTCTCATCGCCGGCGATACGGAGAGCATGCACAGGCTGGCGAAAGGCGTGAGGGCGATCGGAAGCGTGAACCTCGGTGGAATCCACCACCGTGCCGGACGCTCCGAGAAGCTACGCTACATTTTCCTGACGCCAGGCGAAGAGGAGCAGCTCCGCGCGCTCGAGGCGTCGGGTGTCGAGGTAACGGCGCAGGACGTCCCGTCCGCACGGGCGGTCCCGCTCTCCGAAGTTCTCGAGGGAGCATCGAAGTGACGCTGCTCGAGGCGCTGCCCCTTGCTCTACTTGGCGGATTGCTGGGGCTCGACGTGGTGAGCTTTCCGCAGGCAATGGTCTCGCGGCCGATCGTCGCGTCGACGCTCGCGGGAGCGTTCATCGGTCACAGCGAGGCCGGCTTGCTCATCGGCATCGTCTTGGAGCTTATCGCTCTCGACACGCTGCCCTTCGGAGCATCGCGCTATCCCGAGTGGGGTTCGGCCGGAGTCGTTGGTGGCGCACTGTTTTCCGCGGAGCCGCACGGTATGCCCGGTGCCTTGCCGGCCGCGATTCTCGCCGCGCTGCTCACCGCCAGCATCAGCGGGTGGAGCATGGTAGTTCATCGTCGCATCATCGCCCGACGCCTGGAAGCGACGCGCGACCGGATCGAAGAGGGATCGCGAAACGCGCTTCTTTCTTTGCACCTGTCGGGGATGTCGCTCGATCTTTTGCGCGGCGCTCTCGTGACGACGATAGCTATGCTGGTTTTCAGCCCTATCGTCGGGGCGATCGTAGCCATCTGGGGAAGTGAATCGGATTATTCGCGCGCCGTCGTCGTCGTCGTCGCTGCGACGGTTGCCGGCGGTGCGCTATGGAAGGTTTTCCATTCCGTGCGTCACGTGATCTGGTTTTTCGTTGGAGGGCTGGTCGTGTCCGCTGCGCTGCTTCGCCTGACATGATTGCGGGAACCGACACGCAGATTTCTCTCCCGGTCCGGGTCAAACTGGCGATGTTCGTGCGCATGCTGGCCGTGCAGGGGTCCTGGAACTACGAGACTCTCCTTGGAACCGGTATCGGGTTCGCGATGGAGCCTGCTCTCAGGTATCTCCCCGGCGGCGTCGATGGCGCCCAATACCGTTCCGCGCTGGCGCGGGAATCGCGCTATTTCAATGCTCACCCTTACTTGACCGGAGTCGCCATCGGGGCGCTGACCCGGGCTGAGCTCGAAGGCGTTGATCCAGCGAGAATCGAACGTTTTCGGAGCGCGCTTGCGGGTCCACTCGGGAGCGTCGGCGACAGGCTGGTGTGGGCCAGCTGGCTGCCGTTCTGCTCCGTCGTAGCGCTCGGCGTTTTCGGCGCAGGTGCCTCGGCTCTGGTGGTTGTCGGTACATTTCTGTTGTTGTACAACGTTGGACATCTGCTGCTCAGAGCCTGGGGGCTTCACATAGGCCTGTCTCGCGGCTTGAACGTCGCCTCTGCCCTCGGCAATCCTGTGTTCCGGCAGGGACCACAGTACATCGGGAGCGCCGCGGCGCTGGTGGCCGGAATCGCATTGCCGGTGGCGCTGCAGAGGGTGGTTGGGCCGGGCCGGGTGTTCGCTGGCGGAATCGTCGGTGCGGCGTTGATTGGAATTCTCCTGCTCGCACGCTTGCGCGAAAGAGCGGAGGGTTGGCGCATTGCTCTCGGAGTCCTCGCTGTATTCGTACTTTACTCGGTCCTTACCTGATGCCTGAGCGCGACGCGAAGATCGTCAACAAGCTGGGGATACATGCCCGCCCGGCCGCCGAAATCGTGAAGACGGCGGGAAAATTCAAGAGCAATATCACCATCGTGCGCGACGATCTCGAAGTGAATGCGAAGAGCATCATGGGCGTCATGATGCTGGCCGCCGAGCGCGGAGCTGTCATCACACTCCGGGCAACCGGTGACGACGCCGATGCGGCGCTCGACTCGCTGTGTGCCGTGATCGCCAACAAGTTCGGGGAAAGTTGATGTCCACCGGATTTGCCGGGATGCCGGCGTCTCCCGGAATCGTGGACGGGCAAGTCCATCTTCTCCGGTGGGAAGTCCCCGACGTGCGGCACCGCATCATCTCCGACGAATCCATTCCGGAAGAGATCAAGCGCTTCCACCAGGCACTCGTAAAGGCTCGTGAAAGACTGCAGCACGTGAGGGCCCGCGCCGAAAAGCACGCTGGCCCTGAGGAGGCCGCGATCTTCGACGTGCAGGTTTCAATTCTCGAGGATGGAGAGCTTTTGCGTCAGGTCGAGGAGCTCATCCACCAGAACCTCGGCGCGGAGAAAGCCTTCGACCTCGTGCTCTTCGAATGGCGCCAGCAGTTCGCAGCTCACGCGAGACCTCTCTTGCGCGAGCGCGTCGGCGATCTGATCGATGTTCACATCCGGGTGTTGTCGATCCTCCTCGGCCTTCCCGATCACGACCCGGTCGATCTGCCAAAGGGGTCGAACAAGATCCTGGTGACCCACGATCTCACGCCCAGCCTGACGGTGCAGCTCGATCGCGAAGCGATCATCGGGATCGCCACGGATGCTGGAACCCGCACCTCACACGTCGCGATTCTCGCCCGATCGCTTGGTCTTCCCGCCGTTGTCGGCCTGCGCGACGCAACCGAACGGTTGGACGGCAGCGAGTACGCGATCCTCGATGGCACGTCGGGCCTGTTGCTGATCAACCCGACGCCGACGCAGGTCTCCACTTATCGCGAGCGACGCGCGAGAGAGGCTGCCGAGGCGGTCGAGCTCCAGGCGATGGCGACCGCCGATTCGGTGACGCTCGACGGGCACTGGGTCACGCTGCGCGCGAACGTGGACCTGCCGGAAGAGGCTGAATTCGCGGCGCACAGTGGCGCTGAAGGCGTAGGGCTGATGCGCACCGAATTCCTGGTGGTCGGCAGGGCGACGATGCCCGACGAGGAGGAGCAGTATCGCGCCTATCGCCACGTCGTCGAAGCGTTTGGAGGAAGGCCCGTCGTGATCCGCACGTTCGATGTGGGAGGCGACAAGCTTCCAGTCGGCGGGTATCCGACGGATCCGAATCCGTTCCTCGGCTGGCGCGCGATCAGGATGTGCCTGGACGAGCCTGAGCTCTTCAAGACCCAGCTTCGCGCTTTGCTGCGTGCGGCGATGCACGGCGATGTGCGGATAATGTTTCCCCTCATCATCACGCTCGATGAGGTCCGGGAAGCGCGCGGCCTCCTCGATGAGGCGGCCGCGGAGCTCGATGCGCGCGGAGTCGAGTATCGTCACGAGCTTCCGCTTGGTGTGATGGTCGAGACACCGGCCGCCGCTCTATCGATCCACACGCTGGTAGATGATGTCTCGTTCTTCAGCATCGGGACGAACGATCTCGTCCAGTACACGCTCGCGGTCGACCGCGGAAGCGCCAATCTGGCATCGCGTTTTACTCCGTTGCATCCCGCTGTGCTTACCCTGATCAAGCGCATCGTCGATGTGGGAGTCGCTCATCACCTGGAAGTTGCGGTCTGCGGCGAGATGGCTTCTCAGCCCCTCATGGCGTTCGCGCTCATCGGCCTTGGCGTCCGGTCGCTGAGCGTCGCCGGCCGCGCAGTACCGCTCGTCAAGCGTATCGTGAGGGGCGTCAGCGTTGCAGTGGCGGCAGAGGCGGCGAACGCCGCGCTGGAATCGAAGACAGCTCGCGAGGCCGAAGGGGAGCTGCGGCGGCGTCTGCTTTCCGCTTTTGGTGACGCTCCTTTTTTGCGCGACGGGTTGCCTGCGTTCGTCGATGGAAATATCTTCGAAGGCTCCGGTGGGTTGAAAGCTTCCTCGGCGCACGAATAGTACGGCGTGCGACCGTTGCCACCGATCATCCTCACATTCCTCAGAGGAATTTCGTGCTCGATCGACATCTGTTCACATCCGAATCCGTAACCGAAGGTCATCCTGACAAGGTCGCGGACGCGATCTCGGACGCCATTCTGGATGCAATCCTCACCGATGATCCCCAGGCCCGTGTTGCCTGTGAAACTCTCGTAAC
>DATARP010000196.1:0-5190 GCA_036264075.1 Gemmatimonadaceae bacterium | reverse complement strand
GCACCGGCATGGATCAGCGCTTCGAGCACCCGCTTGTTGCAGATGCGGAGGTCGATGCGCTCGCACAGATCGAACAGCGACTTGAATGGCCCGTCCTTCTTTCTCGCACCGATGATGGAGTCGATCGCTCCGCGGCCGACGTTGCGCACAGCGCCCAACCCAAACCGGATCTTGGTCTCGCCGACGACGGTGAACTTGTAACCTGACTCGTTCACATCCGGAGGAAGGATCTCCACCCCGGCTTGGGCGGCCCCTGGAACGTGGAGCTGTCTGGTCTCGTTGATGTACTTGACCACGCCGTCGGTGTCGCCGATCTGCGACGACATCAGCGCCGCCATGAAATCCGCGGGGAAGTGCGTCTTGAGCCAGGCCGTGTGGTACGAGATGATCGAGTAGGCCACTGCGTGCGACTTGTTGAAGCCGTACCGGCCGAAGGTCTCGATCTGGCTGGCGATCTCCTCGATGATTTCGCGGTCGTGCCCGCGCGCCACCGATTTCTCGATGAACTTCCCGAGCTCCGCGCGAATGAGCTCCGCGTCTTTCTTGCCGACCGCTTTTCGCAGCACGTCTGCTTCGGCGAGCGAAATCCCCGCCAGCGTCTGCGCGATGCGCATCACCTGTTCCTGGTAGGTGATCACGCCATATGTAGTTTCGAGGATCGGCGCCAGCTCGGGCAGGATGTAGGAGACCGGCTCCTCTCCACGCTTTCTGCGCATGTACACCCGGTGCATTCCGGCGTCGAGCGGACCGGGCCGCATCAGCGCGTTCGACGCGACGAGGTCGTCGAACCTGTCGATGCGAATGCTCTTCAGGATGTCGGTAGCCAGCGGCGACTCGAACTGGAAGACGCCAATCGTCCTCCCCGCCCGAAGCATGCGATACGTCTCTGCGTCATCGAGCGCCAGCTTGTCGAGGTCGGGGGCGGAGCCAGTGCGCTCGCGGATGCCCAGGATCGCATCGGCGATAACGGTGAGCGTAGTGAGGCCGAGAAAATCGATCTTGAGCATACCGACCTTCTCGAGCGCGTTCATGTCGTACTGCGTGACGACGATCGACTCGTCGCTGTTGCTGCCGGCGCCTTTGGACGCCTGGGTGCAGACGGGTACGTACTCGTCGAGCGGGCCGGGCGCGATGACGACTCCGGCGGCGTGGACGCCGGCGTGGCGCGACAAGCCTTCCAGCTTCATCGCGAAATCGAGGAGCTGGCGGTACCTCTCCTTTTTCTCTCTGATTTCGCGGGGATCGTCCTTGCGCGCGGTGTAGAGCTCGCGCACCTCCGGGATCCGCTCCAATGCTTCCTTGACGGTGAGCGAAAAATTCGGATGGTTCGGGATCAGCTTGGCGAGATAGTCCGTTTCGGACGGCGTGAAGCCGAGTGTGCGGCCGACGTCCTTGATGGCCGCTCGAGATTTCAAGGTACCGAAGGTGATGATCTGGCCGACTGAATCGCGCCCATACTTCTGCCGAACGTACTCAATGACCTCGCCGCGGCGCTCGAAGCAGAAGTCGACGTCGATGTCGGGCATCGACACGCGCTCCGGGTTCAGGAATCGCTCGAAGAGCAGATCGAACTGGAGCGGATCTATATCGGTGATGCGGAGCGAATAAGCGACGAGTGAACCGGCTGCCGATCCACGCCCCGGACCGACTGGAATTCCCATTTCACGCGCCGCCTTGATGAAATCGGCGACAATGAGGAAATAGCCGGCGTATCCGGTGTTGGTGATTACTCCCAGCTCATAGTCGAGTCGCTCGCGCACGTTCGGAGGAAGCTCTGCGCCGTACCTCCATTGCGCTCCCTCTTCGGAGAGTCGGACGAGCAGCTCGTTCTCAGTTTCGACTCCCGAAGGAAGCGGAAACGACGGAACCTTGTACTGCTTTGAGAAGGTTATCGCTGTTTCATCGGCGATTCGGAGCGAATTCTCGAGAACATCCTTCCGCCCCGGAAATGCATCTGCGATCTCGGGGGCGCTCTTGAAGTAGAGGCCCTCGTCGTAGTGCATCCGATTCGTATCGGAGAAATCCTTGCCGAGTCCGATACAGAGGAGGACGTCGTGGGCGTCGTGATCGTCGCGCGAGAGGAAGTGGGCGTCGTTGGTCGCGAGGACCGGAAGATTCAACTCCGCGGCGAGCTGAAAGACGCGGCTGTTGAGCGTCGCCTGGTTCTCGGAGTCATGCGCCTGGACCTCGAGGTAGTATCGATCGCGAAACACGTCGGCGTACCACGAAGCCGCCGCGCGGGCCTGGTCGTATTCGTCGGAGAGGAGATGGTGCGCGATCTCGCCGGCCATGCAGGCAGACGACACCACTATGCCTTCGTTGTATTTGGCGAGGAGCTCGCGGTCCATCCTCGGCTTGGCGTAGAATCCCTCCGTGTAGGCGAGGGATGAGAGCTTGACTAGATTCTTGTATCCGGTCGCGTTCTGAGCGAGGAGGACGAGGTGGTAGTAGGGTTTCCCCCGATCGCCGCCGACGCGGTCGCGAGCACGTCTATCGCCTGGCGCGACATAGGCTTCCATGCCGATGATCGGCTTGAGCCCCGCTTTCTTCGCTTTTTCCTGGAACTCCCAAGCGCCGTGAAGGTTACCGTGATCGGTTATCGCGAGTGCTGGCTGCTCGAACTCCAAAGCTCTCGTGATGAGTTCGTCGATGCGGTTTGCGCCGTCGAGAAGGGAGTATTCGGAGTGGCAGTGCAGGTGAACGAAGGACACGTGGTAAGATAATGCGCCGCGGATTCGTGGCGATAGCGGCAGCACTCGGCGTTCTGGGTCTAATCTCTGCTCCGACAGCTTGTTATCTCGGTCGAGGTGCGTGGGAAGAGGCCAAGATTCTGAGCAGACGAGAGCCGATTTCCGAGCTGGTGGCGAATTCCCGGACGCCGGCGGACGTCAAGGCGAAGCTTAGGGTGGTTTTGGCGGCCCGACAGTACGCAAAGGACAGTCTAAGGCTCAGAACTAAAGACAGTTTCACAACATATTCGCGCCTTGATCACGACACATTGGTTCTGCTGGTTTCAGCGGCGTACCGCGATACGCTCAAGCCGTACACGTGGTGGTTTCCGATCGTCGGCCGAGTTCCGTACAAGGGCTACTTCGACTTCGCCGCTGCCCGACGTGAAGCGAAAAATCTCGCGGACGACGGGTTCGACGTTTACGTCCGGCCGTCCGATGCGTTCAGCACTCTGGGATTCTTCAACGATCCGCTGCTGAACACGACCCTCAAGGGCGACTCCCTCTCGCTCGCCAACACCGTGATCCACGAGCTGACGCACAACACCTTCTACGCATCGGGACAGGCGCCGTTCAACGAGTCGTTTGCGATGTTCGTCGGCGCCCGAGGCGCGGCCGGATTCTTCAGATCGCGGGGCCAGCAAGCGGCGGCCGCCAAACTGGACGCGCAGTGGGAGGACGACAAGCTCCTCGCGAGATTCTGGAGCGCGGTGATCAAGTCTCTCGACTCGGCGTACGCAGCGCATCCGGAGAGCAAGGAGGCGAGGATCGCCGCGCGCGACACGGTCTACGCACGCGCGCGTCGCGCGCTTGTCTCTGAGGTCGGCCCCGCGCTCAAGACGATAAA
Source organism: Gemmatimonadaceae bacterium (assembly GCA_036264075.1). Lineage (GTDB taxonomy): Bacteria > Gemmatimonadota > Gemmatimonadetes > Gemmatimonadales > Gemmatimonadaceae > UBA4720. Next base: position 1,614 of record DATARP010000196.1, on the reverse strand, counting down.
TCCGCGGTACGCCGAGCGAGTACCGCTGGACAACGCATCGCTTCTGGCGCGGCGAGTTTACGCGAGCGATCTCGATGTCTTCGATGCGATCTATGCCAGAGAGGGGCGGGATCTCAAGCGGTCGATCGGGCGGATAATCGCGCTGGCGAAATCGAATCCGAAGGATCCGTTTGCGGCGTTGCGAAAATGGGCGGGCATGGCGGGCAAATAAGAAGAAGGATCCGTATCCCCTTTCGTCCTAGATGCCGGCCTGCGCGACTGTATGACTAGACCGGGTGCGAGTCCCCTCGCTCCGGACCCGTGAACTTCGATCTCAGCAAGGCGCGGAGATCCAGGAGTGGTTGCTTCTGCGGAGCAGCGATATCCGCCGGCGTGTTGTCGCTTGCCAGGGCGACCCGCTGCATGTTGTCACGCACGCCGCGATCGATGAAGCGGCAAAGCTGGTCGAGGGAATAGTCCGCGCCTCGCCGGGATGAGTACGCGTTGAGAGGATAGGCGACGCTCAGATAATTGCGCGCGCGCGTCAGCGCTACGTACATCAGTCGACGCTCTTCCTCTGTCTCCTCTTCGGAGTTGAGGCAGCGCGCGGAAGGGAACCATCCGTCGACCGCCCAGATCACGAACACCGCGTCCCATTCCTTACCCTTCGCCGAATGGGCAGTGCTGAGAGTGAGGCAGTCGTTCTCTTCGTTGCTGCTGCCGCCTGGAAGATCCTGCGTGGCCTGAGGTGGCTCGAGCGCGAGCGCTGACAGGAACGTCGCGCGGTCGGGATAACCCGCCGCGATCGTTTGCAGTTGATCCAGATCCGCCAGGCGCGGCTCGACGCGATCGTAGCGCTCGCGCAGGATGTTGTCGTAGAGACCGCGGACTCGCGCGATGTCGGCGGCTACCTTCGCTTCATCCAACACGGGACCCGAGCGCAGGCCTTCCAGCAGCGAGACCAATGCGGCGTGCGCGGCCTTTGCCCTCGGCGGGGGATTGTATCGTCCAAATGCATCCGACTCCCAGGCCGCTGCGATCATCGAATCGATGGCGGCCCGCGCGGTGGCGTCGCCGATTCCGGGGAGCAGCAACAACAGCCGGTACCAGCTCACCTCGTCGCGAGGATTCTCGAGGATGCGGAGGAAAGCGAGCACATCTTTCACGTGCGCGGCCTCCAGGAACTTGAGACCACCCCATTTCTCGAACGGGATCTTCCTGTTGGTGAGCTCTATCTCCAGATCGGCGGACATGTAACCGGCGCGAAAGAGCACCGCGATCTCTCGCAGTGGCGTTCCTTCCTCGTGCAGCTCCAGTATGCGGTCGACGACGAATCGCGTTTGCTGCTGCTCGTCGCGCGCCGCGACGAGCCATGGCGTCTCGCCTCCCGTGCGCTCTGTCCAAAGATTCTTGGTGAACCGTTCGGCTGCGCGGGAGATCAAGGTGTTGGTGACGCTGAGAATCGGCTGGGTCGAACGGTAATTCTGCTCGAGGGTAACCGTTGTTGCGCCCTCGAACTGCTTCGGAAAGTCGAGGATGTTCCTGAAGTTGGCGCCCCTGAAGGAATAGATGCTTTGCGCGTCGTCGCCGACGACGGTGATGTTGGCGTGGGCGCCGCACATGCCGCGAAGGATT
>DATARP010000100.1:0-71121 GCA_036264075.1 Gemmatimonadaceae bacterium | reverse complement strand
TCGTCGGGAGCGATGTGTGCTGGTGCGTCGGCCGACGCCCCGCGCGTTTCCGCGGCTTGCGTGATCTCTTTCGTGGTGGTGTCAAGTTGGACGGGTGTGGATTGGTGCTGATCAACGTTTCTGAACGATAATAAGTAGCGCACCAGAGGTACGGCGCTAGATGCTCATTCCGCGGGGCGTTAGCTTTTCGCTTCTATGACGATGCGAGACAAGCTCGACCTGCTGGAGCGCCGCCGCGCGGAATCCGAGCAAGGTGGCGGGGAGGCGCGCCTTAAGACACAGCACGAGAAAGGAAAACTCTCGGCGCGCGAACGACTCGAGCTCCTTCTGGATGAGGGCTCTTTCGTCGAGCTGGATCGCTTCGTGGTACACCGCTCGACCGATTTTGGTCTCGAGACGCAGAAATTCTACGGCGATGGCGTGGTCACCGGTCACGGAAAGATCGATGGCCGCCTCGTCTACGTGTTCTCGCAGGACTTCACGGTCTTTGGCGGCTCGCTCTCCGAGTCATTCGCCGAAAAGATCGTCAAAATCATGGATCTGGCGATGCGAAACGGCGCGCCCGTCATCGGACTCAACGACTCTGGTGGCGCGCGGATCCAGGAGGGAGTGGTCTCGCTGGGCGGCTACGCGGAAATCTTTCTGCGGAATACGCTCGCCTCGGGAGTGGTACCGCAAATCTCGGCGATCCTTGGGCCGTGCGCCGGCGGAGCCGTCTACTCGCCGGCGATCACCGATTTCATCTACATGGTGCGCGGCACCTCGTACATGTTCGTGACCGGTCCGAACGTCGTGAAGACTGTCACGCACGAGGACGTGACGATGGAAGAGCTGGGCGGCGCTGACACGCACTCGGCGACGTCCGGCGTGGCGCACTTCGCCTGCGACTCCGAGCCGGAATGCATCCAGCACATTCGCGATCTCTTCAGGTTCATCCCCTCCAACAATCTCTCCGACCCTCCCCGCGGCGCTGGAACTGATTCGCGAGAACGGCGGGACGAGTCTCTGCTGGACATCGTACCTGACAATGCGAACAAGCCCTATGACATGCACGAAGTCATCAAAAGGGTTGTCGACGATGCCGAGTTCTACGAAGTGCACCGCGAGTACGCGGGGAACATCATCTGTGGGTTTGCCCACCTGGGCGGATTCAGCATCGGCCTCGTTGCCAATCAGCCTGCTGTGCTCGCAGGAGTCCTCGACATTAGCGCATCGCTCAAGGCTGCTCGCTTCATCAGGTTCTGCGACGCGTTCAACATTCCGCTGGTGACGTTCGAGGACGTGCCGGGCTTCCTTCCCGGAGTCTCCCAGGAGCATGGCGGCATCATCAAGCATGGAGCGAAGCTGCTCTACGCCTACTGTGAGGCGACGGTTCCGAAGCTCACGGTCATCACTCGCAAGGCCTACGGCGGCGCTTACGACGTCATGAGCTCCAAACACATACGGGGCGATTTCAACGTCGCCTGGCCGACCGCTGAAATTGCGGTGATGGGCCCAAAGGGAGCGGTCGAGATTTTGTTTCGGAAGGAAATCTCGGAGAGCAATGACGAGGCGGCTGCCACCGAAGCGAAGATTGAGGAGTACCGCGAAAAGTTCGCGCATCCATACATTGCCGCGGGTCGCGGCTATCTCGACGACATCATCGATCCTCGCGATACGCGGCCAGTGCTCATAGCGGCGCTCGAGAGCCTGCAGACGAAACGCGACAAGAATCCGCCGAAGAAACACGGCAACCTTCCGCTATAGCTTGCTCAGCAAAGTTCTGATCGCCAATCGCGGCGAGATCGCGCTGCGTATCATCCGGGCCTGCCAGGAGCTCGGAATAAAAACCGTGGCCGTGTACAGTGAAGCCGACGTGCGAGCGCCGCACGTGCGCGAAGCGGATGAAGCTGTGCTGATCGGCCCTCCGCCGTCGAGCGAGAGCTATCTGCGCGGCGACAAGATCATCGACGCGGCAAAGCTCACTGGGGCGGACGCGATACACCCGGGCTACGGATTTCTCTCCGAGCGCGAGTGGTTCGCCCGCGCGGTCCGCGAGGCGGGCCTCGTCTGGATAGGACCTCCCGCTGAAGCGATCGCGGCGATGGGGAGCAAGACCGCCGCGCGCACACTCGCAGTGGCGAACGGGGTTCCGGTTGTCCCCGGCACGACCGAGCCGCTTGCCGACGCCAAGGAAGCCGCGAAGGTGGCGAAGAAGTTCGGCTATCCCGTTCTACTGAAGGCCGCCGCGGGCGGCGGCGGAAAAGGCATGCGGGTGGTCGCGTCCCCTGCGGAGCTGTCGAACGCGCTCGAAGCCGCCAAGAGGGAAGCACAAAATGCGTTCGGCGATGACGCGGTCTATCTCGAGAAATTCGTCGACCAGCCTCGCCACGTCGAGATTCAGATTCTCGCCGATTCTCACGGCACCGTGCTGTCTCTGGGAGAGCGTGAATGCTCCGTACAGCGGCGCCACCAGAAGATGATCGAGGAAGCGCCTAGCGTCGCGGTGTCTCCAGAGCTGCGGAAGAAGATGGGCGAGACAGCTGTGCGCGCCGCTCGCGCCGCCGGATACGTGAACGCCGGGACTTGCGAGTTTCTGCTGGCCAAGAGCGGAGATTTCTATTTCCTGGAGATGAACACCCGCCTCCAGGTGGAGCATCCCGTCACTGAGCTCGTCACCGGAATTGATCTCGTGCAGTGGCAGATTCGCATTGCCTCGGGCGAGAAGCTTCCGTTCCGGCAGGAGGAAATCTCGCCGCGTGGATGGGCGATGGAGTGCCGCATCACCAGTGAGGATGCGTCGGACAATTTCCTTCCATCGACCGGGCGAATCGAATACCTGCATCTTCCCAGCGGCCCGGGCGTGCGCTGGGATGGTGGTATCGAGTCCGGCAGCGACGTGGCACGCTACTACGACCCGATGCTCGCGAAGCTCATCGTCTGGGGCGCTGATCGCGACCAAGCCGCAACACGCATGAGACGCGCGCTGGTGGACCTCATCATCCTCGGGGTCGAGACGTCGCGCGATTTCCATATCCGTGTGATGGACGACGACGAATTCCGGCGCGGCGAGATCGACATTCAATGGCTCGAGCGACGGTTGGCTTCCATAATCGGTCATCGCGCGGCGGATCAATCGGTCGAGGTCGCGGCGATCGCCGCAGCGCTGCTTGCCGAGCGCGATCGTAGCGCGCGAACCGTCGCCGGTGCGTCCGCTGTAGCCCCCGCGTCATCCGGCGCTGCCGCACCCGACTCATGGAAGCAGGCTGCGCGGCTCGAGGGCCTCCGGGGCTGATGGCAGTCGTCAGCGTCTCGATCGACTCGATCGCCGCCGGGGGCGACGGGGTGGGCCGCAAGGAAGGGCTGGTAGTCTTCGTACCGCGCACAGCCCCGGGAGATCTCGTCACAGCACAGATCTCGGGCCGCGGACACTTTGCGCGCGGGTCGCTACGCAGCGTAGTCACTCCGTCGCCCGCTCGCATTAACCCGGACTGCCTGCACTACACACGAGACAAGTGCGGCGGTTGCCAGCTGCAGCATATGGCTTACGATTCCCAGCTCGAGGCGAAGCAGATCATCATTCGCGATTCTCTGCGACGAATTGGCAAGCGTGCGATCGATCCGCCTGAGATCGAGCGAAGTCCGAACGAGTGGCGGTATCGCACGAAGCTCACGCTGGCCATTCGTCGGCGCGGTGCGCGCTGGATTGCCGGACTGCATCCCTACGACGATCCTGTGCGCGTCTTTCCGCTTGCCGATTGTCCGATTACAGACCGGCGCGTCGTCTCCGCGTGGCGCGAGGTCATGGATGCGGACGCGTACTTTCCGGATGCCGCGGAATTGCGCGGAAGCATTCGTATCACGAGCGGCGGTCCGACGCTGGTAATGATGGGCGGTCAGAGCTGGGGGGCGCGCGACCAGTTTGCCGCTGCGGTGCCGTCAGTATCCGCAGTGTGGTGGGAGCCGGCGGAAGACAAGCCCCGCCGGCTACTATACGACCGGCGGCGCGACCGCACGCCGAGCGCGTCTTTCGCGCAGGTGAACGCGGAGATGGCGGAGATCCTTTCGCGTTACGTGTTGGAGCGCGCTCGTGAGCTGAACCCGCGAACCGCAGTGGACGCCTACGCAGGGGCGGGTGATAATGCAGCCCAGCTGAGCGGAGCAGGAGTCGCCGTCACGGCGATCGAGCTTGACGCGGATGCATCGGACTGGTCGTCTTCCGTCCTTAAACCACCGTCTCGCGCGGTGCAGGGTAGGGTCGAGGACCATCTGCCTGGCGCGCTCCCCGCCGATCTCGTCATCCTCAATCCTCCGCGCGCCGGGGTCGATGAGCGAGTCACGCAGACGCTTGAAGCAAACGCCTCCCGAATTCGTGGGCTGATTTACGTGAGCTGCAATCCCGCGACGTTGGCGCGGGACATTGCGAGGCTGCCCGGTTACGGGATCGGATCCGTTCGTGCTTTCGACATGTTCCCGCAGACCGCGCACGTGGAGACTGTATGCGAGCTCCGGCCGCTCGCGGGAGAGTCTCCATGAAATACATCGTCCAGCTCGACGGCGAACGGAAGATGGTGTCACTCGAACCGGAAGGCGTCGCCTACGAAGGCGGAGCGTCACGGCAAGCGGAGCTCTCCGATATCGAGGGGAGCCCGATTCGGATGCTCAAGATCGGCACCATGGTGTACCGCGTGGTCGTCCAGAAACGACAAGGTCGCGGACGGTACACACTCTGGATCGATGGCTATCGCTTTGAGGCGGAGGCACTCGATGAGCGAACACGCGCTATCCGCGACGTGTCTGCCGCCAGCGCAGGTCCGGTCGGACCAGCTCCGGTGCGGGCACCGATGCCGGGTCTCATCGTTCGCGTGAGCGTCAAGGTCGGCGACACAGTGCAGGCCGGTCAGGGAATCGTCGTCATGGAAGCCATGAAGATGGAAAACGAGCTGCGCGCCACGGCCGCCGGGACGGTTAAGAGTGTCGAAGTGGCCCCGGGTACTGCGGTCGAGAAGGGTGCTTTGCTGGTCGCCCTCGAATAACTCCGGGACTGGAACGACTTTCTTTTCCACTGTTCAGCTCTGGCGAGTACACGCCTTGCGTTACCGACGCGCAACAATTCCTGGAGCGACCATGTCTTCGGTTCTCGACTCGATTCAGCAACAGGTTCAGCAGCAGGTTGGCAACGCCGCTGTCCAGCAGATCAGTCAGCGGCTGGGCGTCGATCCGGTTGTTGCGCAGCGGGCGGTGAATGCCGCGATTCCCCTGGTCACCGCTGCGATGGCAGCGCACGCGAACACGGGCGGCGCTGAGGCGGTCCACCGTGAAGACTCCACCCAAGCGGAAAACCCAGATAGGACTGCCGCGCTCCCTCAAGTCCTGGGTGATCATCAGGATGCGGTTACACAGCGAGTCAGCGATGTCACGGGTATCAGCCGTGAGGACGCCGGAAAAATTGTTAGCGCCGTGGCGCCGGCGGTGCTCAGCGGAATCGGCCAACATGTGCAGGCTCAGGGGATCGATTCCGGTCAGCTCGCGACGGATTTGAGCTCAGCGATAATGGGAACGCGACCCCGACCCGCCGCGCCGGGCGATTCGCGAGAAGCGACTCTGTAATCTCCGTGTAAGGAAGTAACCCTTACCATTTTCGCGCGACCATAAGCGATACTTTGTAGTTCAACGGAGTTTCATTCCCGAATCGAGGAGGTAGCGTGCTCAGATCACGACATTGGATTCTCGCGGCTGCAATCGCGGCATTCGCGACCATTCAGACCGGCTCGCTGCAGGCACAGGCGACGGCGACAATTTGTAAAGACGGAACCACGTCCGCCTCGTCGGGACGCGGTGCTTGCTCCGGTCATGGCGGCGTCAACAAGAAGGCCGTCACGCACCAGAAGAAAGTCGTAAAGAGTGAAGTAAAGGCGGCCAACGCAGTCGCGAAGCGCACGCCGGGCGTGCAGGTGACCACGCTTTGCGCCGATGGAACGACCTCCAATTCGACCGGCCGTGGGACCTGCTCTGGTCATGGCGGAGCGAAGGGTGCTGAGGCTACGTCCAAGACAACGGGTGCGCCGGTTCCAGCTCCTGGAACTGCGGCGACGCCAAGAGCTTCGGCGAGGGCGAGAGCCAGAGCGAATGCGAACTCGGCAGTCGTCTCGGGATCGGGTGCGGCTGAGGACAACAATGCGGCGGGCGCAATCGCGCGCTGCAAGGATGGTCTGTATTCGCACGCCAAGAATCGTCGGGGCGCGTGCAGTCGGCACGGCGGGGTCGCGAGCTGGTTGTAGACTCCTTGAGCAGCTGATATTTCGAAGGGCCGAGCGATCCTCGGCCCTTCGTGTTTTCAGGCGGAGCGCGGTTGACACACTCACCCTCCCCGGATAGCTTAAAAGGCTGTCGCAAAACCACTTAGTCGCAATCAACCGCTCGGAACCCAACTCGAACGAAAGGGGGCCGGCACTTTCATACGTTTCGCATCACATGAAGACCTACTCCGCAACCCCGCGGGATATCGAGCACCAATGGTACGTCGTCGACGCTGAAGGCATGGTCCTCGGCCGCCTGGCGACCGAAGTCGCGAAGATCATTCGCGGCAAGCACAAACCGATGTACACGCCCCATATGGACACGGGCGACAACGTCATCGTGATCAACGCCGCGAAGGTTCGTGTCACTGGCAAGAAGGCCGAGCAGAAGCAGTACTTCAGACACACCGGATACATGGGCCACGAGCGGTTCACGCCGTTCGCGACGATGCTCGAGAAGCATCCGGAGCGCGTGATCGAGAAGGCTGTATACGGGATGCTCCCGAAGACTGCACTCGGGCGCCAGACTCTTCGCAACAAGCTCAGAGTGTTCGCCGATTCGAAGCACACGCACGCCGCGCAGCAGCCGAAAGTGCTCGACCTCAACAAGAGCGAGAAGTAATGCCTGATACGACGCACACGATTGGGCGGCGCAAGGAAGCCGTCTGCCGTCTCTACATCAAGCCGGGATCCGGCAAGTGGTCGGTGAATGGACGCACGCTCGGTGACTATTTTCCGCGCCCCGCGCATGTCTCCGCGATCCAGCAGCCGTTCACGATCACCGACACGCTCGGGCGCTTTGACGTAAAGGCTAAGGTAGAAGGTGGCGGACTGACGGGACAGGCGGGCGCACTGCGCCTCGCCGTCGCCCGCGCGCTGGTGAAGATGGACGAGTCGCACCGCCGGAAGCTGCGCGATCTGGCGTTGCTGACGCGTGATGCAAGAGCGGTGGAGCGGAAGAAGCCCGGCCGTCCGAAGGCAAGAAAGAAATTCCAGTTCTCGAAGCGCTAAACCCCGAAGGAATCACTATTTAATGGCTCAGCCAAACCTGGAGCAGCTACTCGAAGCCGGTGTCCACTTCGGACACCAGACCCGCCGTTGGAACCCGAAGATGCGTCGGTTCATCTTCGCGGAGAGAAACGGCATTCACATCATCGACCTGCAGAAGACGCTGCGGCAGCTGGAGCTGGCGCAGAAGCTCGCGAGAGAAGTCATTCTCCGCGGCGACAATGTCCTCTTCGTTTGCACCAAGCGGCAGCTCGTCAACATCGTGAAGAGCGAAGCCGAGCGTTGCGGCGCGATGTACGTGACTGAGAGATGGCTCGGCGGTCTGCTCACGAACTTCCAGACGGTGAAGAAGCAGGTTCGCCGACTGAAGGAGCTAGAGGCGGGCAGCGAGGCCGGCGGTGATTTCGAGAACTATACCAAGAAAGAGCAGCTGATGATGAGTCGTCAGCGCGACAAGCTTTCCAAGAACCTTTCGGGCATCAAGAACCTTACGCGGCTTCCCGGCCTCATGTTCGTGATCGACTCCAAGAAGGAGCGTATCGCGGTGAATGAAGCCAACAAGCTCGGCATTCCGCTGATCGCGCTGGTCGACACGAACGCTGATCCGGACCTGATTACGGTTCCTATCGCGGGCAACGACGACGCGATTCGGTCCGTTGAGCTGATGGCGAAGTCGATCGCGGATGCGATCGTCGAAGCCCGCAGAGAAGCGCCGGTGCGCGAGGAAGTGGAAGAGGCCGAATCGTACACCTACAGCTCCGATCGCGGCGCTGAGCCCGAAGGCGAGGGCGACAAAAAGAGAAAGAGACGGCCGCGTAGACGTCGGGCAAAACCCGAGGCGATTGCCGCGCGGCTCAAGACAGGCGGCGATGAGGGTGGCGGAACAGAGGAAGCCACCGAGACCGAGCAGGAAGGTTAACTTTCACGCCGCCGGAAAATTCCGGCGGCGTTTTCACGAGACAAGATGATGACTACTAAAGAGAAGATCACAGCAAAAGACGTTCAGACTCTGCGCCAGCGCACCGGCGCGGGTATGATGGAATCGAAGAAGGCGCTCGAGGAGAACAACGGCGACATGGAGAAGGCGATCGAGTACCTTCGCACGAAGGGAATCGCCAAGGCCGAGAAGCGCGTTGGCAAACAGACGAGCGAGGGCGTCATAGGCAGCTACATCCACCACAACGGCAAAGTCGGCGTGATGGTCGAAGTGAATTGCGAGACAGATTTCGTGGCGCGCACCGACACGTTCAAGGAGCTCGTCAAATACATCGCGGAGCACATCGCCGCCGCGGCCCCCGTCGCCGTTGACAAGGACCAGGTGCCGCAGGACAAAGTGGAGAAGGAGAAGCGCATCTTCATCGAGCAGGTGAAGCAGAGCGGCAAGCCGGACCACCTGATCGAAAAGATCGTCGCCGGCAAGATCGAGTCGTACTACAAGGACGTCGCGCTTGTTCACCAGGCGTGGGTGAGAGAGCCGAAGAAGACCATTGGCGAGCTCATCAAGGAAGCCTCGGCGAAGCTTGGTGAGAACATCCAGGTCCGCCGGTTCGTCCGCTTCCAGATGGGCGAGGAGTAGAGAGCAGCTTTGGCTGATCTCAAGTACAACCGCATCCTGCTGAAGCTGTCCGGCGAGGCTCTCGCCGGACAGAAGGGCGGCGGTTTCGATTTCAAGATCCTCGAGCGGCTCGCCACCGAGATATCGGATATCGTCAAGCTGGGAGCAAGCGTCGGGCTGGTGATCGGAGGCGGAAACATCGTTCGCGGCGCGCAGCTCTCCAAGATGGGAATGGACCGCGTCGGCGCCGACTACATGGGCATGCTCGGCACCGTGATCAACGCGCTGGCTCTCCAGGATGTGCTCGAGAAGGCGGAGCTCGAGACGCGCGTCATGACCGCCATCGCCATGGAGTCCATCGCCGAGCCGTTCATCCGACGTCGCGCGATGCGGCATTTCGAGAAGGGACGCGTCGTGATTTTCGCGGCCGGTACGGGGAATCCGTACTTCTCCACCGACACCGCTGCCGCGTTACGCGCGATCCAGATCCACGCCGACGTGATCATCAAGGCGACGAGCGTGGACGGAGTGTATTCGGCCGATCCGAAGCGCGACCCGGAAGCGACCCGCTACCACGAGATCAGCTACCGAGACGTCATGGTCAACGAGCTCGGCGTCATGGACCAGACCGCAATCACGCTGTGCAAGGAAAACAAGCTCCCCATCATCGTCCTGAACATTCACCGTCACGGAGAAGTTGCCCGCGCGCTCAGGGGTGAGCGAGTCGGAACGATCGTACAATGACGACAATTCCTCAGATCACGAAGGACTGCCGTACTGCGATGGAGAAATCATTCGAGGCTTCCAAGCGCGAGCTCGCCTCGATCCGGACAGGAAAGGCGACGGCGAGCCTCCTCGACACTGTTCGCGTCGACGCGTACGGGCAGCAGATGCCGTTGAATCAGGTGGCGGGCGTGTCGGCTCCCGAGCCGCGGCTGCTCACCGTCACGCCGTGGGACAAGGGACTCATCACCGCGATAGAGAAGGCGCTCCGCGATTCGGATCTCGGGCTCAACCCACAGAGCCAGTCGGGCGTTATTCGCGTTCCCCTTCCTTCGCTGAACGAGCAGCGCCGAAAGGAGCTGGTTAAGGTCGTGCACAAGCTTGCTGAAGAGGCGCGGATCGGAATCAGGCACGCGAGAACGGCCGCGCGCGACCAGCTCAAGAAACTCGAGAAGACATCGGAAGACGATCAGAAGAAGGCGGAGAAAGAGCTTCAGAAGCTTCACGACGACTACATCAGCAGGATCGATGAGTTGTTGAAGGGAAAAGAAGCAGAAATCATGGAAGTCTAGACCGTGTCGGAGCTGACACGGCGCATCATCTTCGCAATCGTCGCTGCGCCCGCGGCCATTGCGCTGGTTTATTTCGGCGACTGGGTGCTGGCGATCGTCCTCTCCGTTCTGGCTGCCCTCGCCGCCTGGGAGTTCTATCGCATGGCGCGAGAGACTGGGGCGCTTCCGCTCGAGCCAGCAGGGATCGCTCTAGCGGCGCTTCTCCCAATAGCTGTCCATGCGCAGCGCCTCGGAGTGTACACTCTGTCGCTGACGGCGATCGTCTGCATGATCCTCGTGCTCTTCGCGAGCACGATCTGGCTGAGGGGGCCGGCTGGGAAGCCCATGTCGTCAGTGTCGATAACGGTATTCGGCATCCTCTACGCGTGACTCTTCTCCTACATCTACGCGCTTCGTTATCACGACTACGCGGTGGGCGCGGGAGCAGGCACGGTGCTGGTGTTCCTGCCGATTCTGATCACGTTGGCGACTGACGTCGGGGCCTACACATTCGGGCGGACGTTCGGAAAGAAAAAACTGATACCGTCCGTCAGTCCGGGAAAAACCGTTGAGGGGGCGGTCGGTGGACTCGGACTCGCCATCGTCATATGTCTACTGTATGTGCGCTTCTTACTGATGCCGTACGCACAGCTGGGATTGACCATTCAGGGAGCCGTGCTCTTCGCGATAGTCGTGAGCGTCGCCGCACAGACCGGCGATCTCGCCGAGTCGCTCCTCAAGCGCGAGGCCGGCGTAAAAGACAGCTCCCGGATTCTTCCCGGACACGGCGGCATCCTCGATCGGTTCGACAGCCTCCTGTTCGTGATGCCGATCGCGCTGCTGCTCCTGGGCCGCCTGCTGCTGCCCGTTCCACAGTGAGCCCTAAGTCCGCCACCGAGAGGAAAGGGGTGGCGGTGCTGGGCTCCACTGGCTCGATCGGGACGACGGCGCTGCGAGTGCTGGACAGGCAGCGTGACCGCTTTCGCGTCACGGCACTCACAGCCAACAGCAATGGTGCCCTGCTCAGGGAGCAGGCACGTCTATTCACTCCTTCGTTTGTAGGGATGGTCGAGTCGAGCGCCGATGCGGACGACGCGTGGGAGAGCGGCACTGAGGCGCTTGTTGCGGCGGCGACGCGCGACGACGTCGACATAGTGCTCAACGCCATCGTTGGCGCTGCCGGCCTGGATGCGACGCTCGCCGCCCTGGAAATGGGAAAGCGTGTGGCGCTTGCGAACAAAGAGACTCTCGTGATCGCCGGCCACCTCGTGAGCGACGCCTGCGCCTCGGGGCGCGGCGAAGTGGTTCCCGTCGACAGCGAGCACAGCGCGATTCTTCAGTGCATCACCGGCCATCCGGCGTCCCAGGTCCGGCGGGTGATTCTCACCGCTTCGGGCGGACCGTTCCGCGATTGGACCCGCGAACAGCTGGCTGCCGCCACGGTCGAGGATGCCCTCAAGCATCCGACCTGGCGGATGGGCCGAAAGATCTCGGTCGACAGCGCGACTCTGGCCAACAAGGCGCTCGAGGTGATCGAGGCGCATTTTCTCTTCGGGCTGCCCTACGATCGCATAGAAGTGGTGGTTCATCCCCAGAGCATCGTACATTCGTTCGTCGAATTCATAGATGGCAGCGTGGTCGCGCAGATGAGCGTTCCAACAATGGAGCTGCCGGTGCTGTATGCGCTCACGCATCCAGAACGGATCGACGATCACGGTGTACCTCCGTTCGATCCTGTTAAACTGTCTCCGATGACTTACGAGCCCGTGGATCACGAACGCTTTCCGGCCCTCCGCCTCGGAATCGAAGCGGGCAAGGCTGGCGGCGCCGCGCCCGCGGTGTTCAACGCCGCCAACGAGTCCGCCGTCGCGGCGTTTCTCGCCGGCGCTCTGGCGTTCACCGAAATTCCGTCCGCGATATCCTCGGCCCTGGAGAAATTGAGCTCGCTGCCCTCGGCGAATCGCGACGAGCTGCTCGCAGCCGACGCCGCCGCCAGAAACCACGTCGCCCAGATGGCATCGTGCTGAGCTGGCTCGCTCCGATCATCGTCTTCGGACTGGTTGTCTTCGTCCACGAGCTCGGGCATTTCATTGCCGCCAAGGTCACCGGCGTTTACGCGCCGCGCTTCTCCATTGGCTTCGGACCGGCCTTGCTGAAAAAGCGATTTGGGGAGACCGAGTATGTTCTCGCCGCCCTCCCCCTCGGAGGTTACGTGCGGATGGCGTCCAGAGAAGACGAGGCTACCGCGTTCCTCGAAGGCGGGAGCGAGAATTCCGCGACCACGGCGCCCACTCAGCAGGAGGGATACGATCCCGAGGCAATGATTCCGTTCGGCCCTAAGCCGATTCCGGAATCCCGGTGGTTCGAATCAAAACCGCTTCCGGCCCGACTGTTCATCATGCTGGCGGGCGTCACCATGAATGCGGTGCTCGCGTATGTCATTTACGTCGGTCTGTTGCTGCGCTCGGGGATTCCCACCCCCATCCCGGTGGCTGCTGCCGTGAGTCTGGGGAAGCCAGCTGCCCAGGCTGGAATCCAGCCCGGCGACAGCATCGTGTCGCTGAACGGAAAGCGCCTAGAGAGCTGGATGTCGTTGCTGGACAGCATTGGCGCGTCGGCCGGCGTTCCTCTCACGCTGGAAGTCGTGCGCCACGGCCAGCCGATCACAATCCACATAACGCCCTTGGCTGAGACGGCAGCTGATCCTCGCACGGGCGAGAGGAAGCGGTTGGGGCGAATCGGAATGGTCGCGACAGAGATCTTCACTCCTGTTCCTGTAAGCCGTGCGTTCGGCGAAGCGTGGCGGCTCACGCTCGACAATGGCGGAAGAATCTTCTACACGCTGCGAGCCCTCATCTCGACAGGCGCTGGCGTGTCCGATCTCGGCGGCCCGATTGCCATTGCGCAGGTGTCGGTGCAGGCCGCCCGGGGGGGAATCGAGAATCTGCTCGCCCTGATCGCGCTCATCAGCATCAACGTCGCCGTGTTCAACCTGCTGCCGATCCCGATTCTCGACGGTGGTCAGATAGTGCTCAACGTCGCCGAGACGATAAAAGGAAGCGCATTCAGCACGCGGAGCCGCGAGAATATTCTGAAGGGAGGTCTTCTGATAATCGGGCTCCTCTTCGTCACCGTGATGTTCAACGACATCAGCCGGAACATGCAGAATATCGTGAAGCTGGTCGGTCGCATCTTCGCCAGGTAGCGGCAACCAATTCCACATCCGCGCCGTAATACGCTGTAACCGCCGCGAGGAGTTTCCGATGGGCGATTTCCAATCAGCAGATCAACGTTCCGCCAGTGAGAGCGGTGCCCAGTACAATCAGGAGGCGTACCTGGTGCCGGCGCCGGATCGCGGCGGCCTCGTATCCTTTTTGAGCAGCAACGAGCGGGAGGGCCGGTGGGAGCTGCCCCGCCATTTCCGCGCGCTGGCGGTGCTAGGAAATGTCGAGCTCGATTTGCGCGAAGCCGTGATTGGAATCGGAGTCTCGTCGATCGAGGCTGTGGCTGTGATGGGCAATATCGAGATCACCGTCCCTCCCGATGTCATCGTGGAGAGCGAAGGTGACTCTTTGCTCGGATCGTTCGTGGTGAAGTATCAGGGGGGCGTTTCACCGACAGCAGCTACCGGGCTCAGAACCGTGCGGATCACGGGAACGGCTTACGCAGCGTCCGTCGAGATCAATGTCAAAGGCCCCGACGAGGGAATGCTCGCGCGACTTCGGAAGCTGAGCTTGAAGAGGACACTCGGCCGCGGCTAAATTCACCGGCTATGGCTTTTCCCGGCCTGGCTGAGCGTGTGGCCGATGTGCGAGCCAGGATAGCCGCGGCGGTAACGCGCGGCGGTCACGGGCAGCGGGTGACCATCGTGGCGGTCACCAAGACGCATGGGCCCGACGCCGCCAGCGCGGCGTACGAGGTGGGCCTGCACGACGTCGGCGAAAACAAAGTTCAGGAAGCGTTGAAGAAAATGGGCGGAGTCGATGTGCCCGTTCGCTGGCATTTGATCGGTCACCTCCAGCGGAACAAGGTGAAAGCGCTGGAGCACTTCGTACTGCTTCACTCGCTTGATAGCGCCAGGTTGGCGGATGCGGTGTGTGCGTATGGGGTCGAGCGCGGTCGGGCAGTGGATGCGCTGGTGGAGCTCAATCTCTCGGGAGAGAGCTCGAAGGGTGGTTTCACGCACTCCGAGCTGCTGCCGGAGGCCGAGCGGCTGGCGACGCTCGTGGGAATACGCGTTCGCGGCGTGATGACAATGGCTAGCTTTACTGCAACAGAATCTGAGCTTCACCGGACTTTCGCAGCAGCGCGCGACGCGCGGCAGGCTTTGGTCGAGGCCGGTCATCCCGCGGAGGAGCTGTCGATGGGAATGTCCAACGATTACGAGATCGCTGTGGAAGAAGGCGCAACAATGGTCCGGCTTGGTACCACCCTCTTCGGAGCGAGGGCTAAATGATTGACGAATCGTTTCATTTGACGCCTCTGGACGTGCGGCGCTACGACTTCGGTCGGGCGATTCGCGGGTACAATCCCGCGCGCGTGGATCAGTTCCGGGATCAGGTCGCCGAGGAGATGGAGAGGCTCACGCGCATCAACCAGGACCTCGATGCGAAGGCCCGCAGCTTCCACGAGCAGCTGCGCGCATTCCGTGATCGCGACAAAGCGCTTAACGACGCGCTCGTCTCTGCCCAGCAGCTGCGCGGCGAAGTCCGCGAGCAAGCCGAGCGCGAAGCGCAGCTCATTCTCCGCGAGGCACAGGCCGAGGGAGAACGGATCATCGAGGCCGCGAAGGCGGACGTACGCCGCATGGAGGAGGTGCTCGACAATCTCGATCGCTCACGCCGCACCTATCTCGCCCAGATGCGGACTTTGATTGCGCGCCAGCTCTCCGAGGTGGAAGCGTCCGATTCGCACGTCGTCGCCAACACGCTCCGAGGCGCGGGCTCCAACTCTTCGGGACCAACTCAAGAATGACCGCAGTCCGCCCCGAGAAGTTGGCGGGCGGAGACGCGAAAGCGGGGGACGGGCGGTTCCGCCTTCTTCCAACCGACCGCTCCCCCGACGAACTAGAGCAAGAGGTGCTGGCTCTGTGGAAAGAGGAGAACCTCTTCCAGCAGACGCTCGCCCAAGCGAAGGGCAAGCCCGAGTTCGTCTTTTTCGAAGGACCGCCGACGGCCAATGGACGCCCGGGAATCCATCACGTCTTCTCGCGAACCGTGAAGGATCTTTTCTGCCGCCACCGCGCAATGCGCGGTTTCCACGTCGCGCGCAAAGCCGGATGGGATACTCACGGGCTTCCTGTCGAGATCGAAGTGGAGAAGAGGATCGAGACGGACTTCGGAATTCGGACTGCCAAGCAGCAGATCGAAAAGATCGGCGTCGAGCGCTTCAATGAAATGTGCCGCGAGAGTGTGTGGCGCTACAGGGCGGATTGGGAGCAGCTGAGCGAGCGGATCGGATACTGGCTCGACTACAGCGATCCGTACGTCACCTACTCCAACAATTACATCGAGAGCGTGTGGTGGGCCCTCGCCACGCTGTTCAGGCGCGGGCGACTGTATCGTGGCCACAAGGTACTGCCGTATTGCGCGCGGTGCGGAACGACGCTGTCGAGCCACGAGGTCGCGCAGGGCTACAAGGATGTAAAGGATCCGAGCGCCTATGTGGCGCTCGATCTCGTCGGGACGGGTGCGAACTCTCGCCAGCGCATACTCGTGTGGACGACCACTCCCTGGACGCTCGTCTCGAACGTCGCGCTGGCCGTGAATCCGTCGCTGGAATACGTGGAGCTTCGGAAGCGGAAATCGGAAACGGACGAGACGATCATCCTCGCGCTCGCTCGTACTCCGGCTGTTCTCGGCGACGATTTCGCCGGACGCTGGGAGACAGTGCGCTCGTTTCGCGGAACCGATCTCGTCGGCAAGACTTACAAGCGTCCACTCGATTGGATCCCCTATAAGGAGGGCAAGCACGAGATCATCATCGGCGAGTCGTTCGTCTCGGCCGACGAGGGAACGGGCGTCGTTCACATGGCGCCTGCTTTCGGCGCGGACGATTACGCGGCTGGGCAACGGAACGGGCTTGCGTTTCTTCAGCCCGTAAATCTTCGCGGCGAATTTCCGGAAGACCTGCCGCTGGTTGGCGGAATGTTTGTCAAGGAAGCCGACGCCGTAATTCTCGAGGAGCTGAAGCGGCGTGGCCTCCTCTGGAAATCCAGTCTCCACGAGCACGCGTACCCTCACTGCTGGCGTTGCGAGACGCCGCTGCTGTACTACGCCCGCACGTCGTGGTTCATCCGCACCACTGAATTCAAGGACGCAATGCTCGTCCGGAACTCGCGAGTCGACTGGCACCCGCCCGAAGTTGGCGCTGGTCGCTTCGGAGAGTGGCTGACGAACAACATCGACTGGGCCGTCTCACGCGATCGCTATTGGGGCACTCCTCTTCCCATCTGGGTGTGCGACCGTGATGCGTCGCACGCGGAGGCAATTGGGGGCTTTGCGGAGCTGGCCGAGAGGTCAGGCGTTGCGCTGGAAAAGAACTTTGATCCGCACAAGCCCTTCATCGATCGCTACACCTGGAAGTGCTCGTGCGGAGGCACGATGGCGCGCACGCCCGAAGTGGTCGATGCGTGGTTCGACTCCGGGTCCATGCCGTTCGCGCAATGGCATTTCCCGTTCGAGAATCGCGAGACGTTCGAGCGCTACTATCCCGCGGATTTCATCGCCGAGGGTATCGATCAGACGCGCGGATGGTTCTACTCGCTGCTGGCGATCGCGACCGGACTCGGCGACGCGCTTCCGAACAACCTGCTCGCTCACGAGGCACATAGTCCCGCGATCGGCGAGACCGCGCCGTATCGGACCGTCGTCGTCAACGATCTCGTTCTCGACGCCGAGGGGCAGAAGATGTCGAAGCGCCTAGGAAACATCATCGAGCCGGGGTCCGTGATTCCACGTTACGGCGCGGACGCTGTTCGTCTCTTCCTGACGACTTCGAGCCAGATCTGGACCCCTCGCCGGTTCGACGAGGCGGGAATCCGCGACACGGCTGGTCGATTTCTCCTCACGTTCAAGAACGTCTACACCGGAATCTTTGCGGAGTACGCGAATTTCGGGTGGCGTCCGAGCGATAAGGATCCTGCGCCCCCCGATCGGCCGCTTCTGGATCGATGGGTGCTTTCGCGGCTGGCGTCCGTGGAGCGGGAGGCCGATGAGATGCTTGGCCGCTACGAGGCGACGAACGCTGCGAAAGCGGTCATGAATTTCTTTGATGAGGACGTCTCGAAGTGGTACGTGCGGCAGAGCCGGCACCGGTTCTACGACGTCGACGAGGACGACAATCGTGCGGCGTTTGCCACCCTGCACGAGGTCCTCACAGTGACCTGCCGGCTGCTGGCGCCATTTGCCCCGTTCATAACCGATTGGGTGCACCGTGAGCTGACCGGAGGGTCGGTGCATCTGGCGCCGTACGCGCGCTCCCACCTCGGGACTATCGACGTCGACCTCGAGAGGGCGATGCTGCAGATTCGGACGCTGGCCACCCTCGGCCGGGCAGCCCGGGAGGAAGCCGGGGTTAAGGTGCGCCAGCCGCTCGGCAGGATGGTATGTGTCGTGCCTTTATCAGGGGTCCTGCACCGCGGGGTGGCTGCCCAGGCGGAGTCGCTGCTCGGGGAGTTAAGCCCCCTCCTGGCGGCCGAGCTGAACATTAAAAAGGTCGAGTTCATCTCCAGCGCTGACGACCTAGTAACTTTAGAGGCTAAGCCGAATTTCCGTTCGCTGGGTAAGAAGTTCGGCAAGAACACGCCTCTGGCCAGCGAAGCGGTCCATGCCCTCAGCAGTGAAGCGCTGAGGGAGTTCGAGGCGGGGAAGCCGTTGTACGTTTCGGTGGAAAACGAATCTCGCGAGCTGAGCGCGGAGGACCTGACGGTCGTTCGCCGCGCGTCTGGTGAGTTGGTGGTGAAGGAGGAAGTCGGATATTTTGCCGCGCTCGATCCTGTTGTTACCCGAGAGCTTCGGCTCGAAGGGCTGGCGCGAGAGCTGGTGAGCAGGATTCAAAAGCTGAGGAAGGAATTGGGTTTCGCCGTGAGTGATCGCATCACGCTTTTTGTGGGGGCGAATGCAGAGATTCAGGAAGCGATGAAGGCGTTTCAGCAATGGATCGCCGAGGAAGTTCTAGCCGTCCGCGTTTCGGTCGGCGATAAAATCGAAGGAACACACGCGACGCAAGCGTTCGACCTTGATGGGCAGAGCGTCGAAGTCGCCTTGGAGAGGGTAGGTTAGAAATGGCAACTGCAGCTAGCAGCAAAAAACCGAAGGCTATGCCGAAGAAGAACCTCGTGCATTTCGAGAAGCGCCTGCTGGAAGAGCGCAAGCGCGTCCTGAAGGAGCTGGGTCACTATGACGAGACGTTCGGATCGACTCCGCAGGGCGCGGACGGCGACCTGAGCGCGTACTCCTTCCACATGGCCGACCAGGGCACTGACGCAATGGAGCGGGAGAAAGCGTTCCTCTTCGCCAGTCAGGAAGGACGTTTTCTCTGGCATATCGACGAGGCGCTCCGCCGCCTTTATCGCAATCCCGAACAGTTCGGCAAATGCCACAACTGCGGGCGAGAGATCAGCTTCGAGCGTCTCGACGCACTGCCGCACGCCAGATACTGCATCGAGTGCAAGCAGCGCGAAGAAGATGGAAAGCGCCAAGCCTAATCCGCCCCTCTTCTGGGGCACGCTTATACTCGTCGTCGCGCTGGATCTGGCAACGAAGATCATCGCGGCGGCGAGCCTCTCGCCACAGCACATACCGCACGAGATAATCGGCAACCATATCCGGTTGACGCTCGTCTACAATCCCGGCGCGGCGTTCGGGCTGAATCTCGGGATCTACTCCCGGTGGATTTTCATGGCGCTGACCGCGGGCGCACTTGTGATCCTCGGCCGCCTGTACCAGGCGACGCGCCAGGGCGACCTTCTGCGCACGCTTGCCCTCGGACTGGTGTGTGGCGGCGCAGTCGGCAATCTCATTGACCGTGTCCGGTCGGCGACGGGGGTCGTCGATTTCATCGACGTCGGCGTCGGCGATATCCGCTGGCCGACCTTCAACGTCGCCGACATGGCGGTGAGTGTCGGGGCATTTCTGCTCGCGTGGGTGCTTTGGGGCGAAGAGCGATCGCCGGCGCCAGTGGTTGCTCCGGCTTCAGTATCGGATACGCCGACGGAGATCTAGGCCTGAGCGAAATCAAAGAGTTTCCGGTCGAGGCGGACAGCGATGTCCGCCTCGACCTCTTTATTGCCCAGAAGGCGGAGCTATCGCGCACCCAGGCGGCGACCCTGATTGCACAGGGGCACGTCCTGGTGAGCGGAAAGAAACAAAAGGCGAGCTACCGAACGGTTGCGGGCGACGTGGTGCGGGTCGAGGTCCCGAAGTCCGAGAAGAGGACGATCAGCGGGGAAGACATCCCGGTCTCGATCGTCTACGAGGACGATGTCTTGCTGGTGGTTGACAAGCCGGCCGGAATGGTGGTGCATCCAGCCCCCGGAAACTGGAGCGGGACCCTTGTAAACGCCTTGCTGGGGCGTGGCGGGGCGTTGTCGAGCGAGGGAGAGCCCGAGCGCGCCGGCATGGTGCACCGCCTCGACAAGGAGACATCGGGTCTTCTGGTGGTGGCCAAGACCGACCGGGCGCATCGGATTCTGAGCGCAGCGATAGCCGCCCGCCGGGTCGTGCGCCGCTATGCGGTGATGACGTGGGGTCATCTCACCAGCGACGCCCTCACGATCGACAAGCCGATAGCCCGGGATCCGCGAGACCGGAAGCGCATGGCAATCGTCAATAAGGGTCGGCCGGCCAAGACCGACCTCATACGCCTTGCCCGGTTCGACGCGGGGGACCTTCTTCGTGCGCATCTCCATTCCGGACGGACTCACCAAATCCGCGTTCATCTCGCGTCTATCGGCCATCCTGTCATGGGCGACGACGTGTATGGCGGGGGCGGAGGACGTCGTGTGGCCGGACTTCCTTCCAAGCGACACTTCCTCCACGCGGCGTGGCTCGCGTTCAATCACCCCGTGACCGGCCAGCCGCTCGATTTCCGCTCCCCGCTTCCGGAAGACCTCGCGCGCGCGCTGTCCGTGATGTCGGGCGAGCACGCGCTCCCAACCGGCCAGGATCCTCTTACCGCGTTCCGATTCTATGAGTGAGTCGGTAACGATCCCACCGGAACAGACGGTCGAGGAAGCTCCACGCATTCCGACGCGCCGGCTGCTGGCGTTCGAGGTCGGCGGCAGCGTGTTCGCCTGTGACATGGAGTCTTTCCGGGAGATCGTCCCAACGCAGCGTACCACCAGACTGCCTGGCGCACCGAACACTGTGTGCGGACTGATCAACCTGCGAGGAACGATAGTGACGGTCATCGACGGCGGAGTCGTGCTTGGAAAGCCCCCGTGCGCGCGCACCGGCGGGCTGATCCTGCTTGCCGATTATTTCGAGCGACTGGTTGGCGTGGCCGTCGACGACGTCCGGGACATCCACGACATCCCGATAGATCAGTTCGCGAGCGCACACGCCCCGGAATCGACTGGGGAAGGCATAGTCACTGGAGTCGTGGAGATCGAGGGCAAATCCGTCATGGTCCTCGACGTGAAGGCGTTGGTTCAGCAAGTCATCGGACAAGGGAGGTAGAGTGAGCAGTACAGTGCTGGTTTGCGACGATGCGGTGTTCATGCGGACGATGGTCAGCGACATCCTGTCGCAGGCAGGTTTTACCGTCGTCGGCGAGGCCGAGAACGGAAAGCAGGCGGTCGAGAAGTACCAGCAGCTAAAGCCCGATCTGGTGACGATGGATATCATCATGCCCGAGATGGGCGGGATCGAAGCTGTGAAGCAGATCACGCAGCTGGACCCGTCGGCCCGGATTCTCATGTGCAGCGCCATGGGTCAGCAAGCTCTCGTCCAGGAAGCGCTCCAGGCGGGAGCGCGCGACTTCGTGGTGAAGCCGTTCCAGCCTAGCCGCGTGCTGGAAGCCGTGCAGCGGGTGCTAGCCTGATGGACACAGGCCGCTACGCCAAGCTCTTTCTCTCCGAGAGTCGGGAAAATCTCTCGGAGATAAACAACGCACTCGTCGAGCTCGAGCGTGGTGGAAGCATCACGGCCATCGACCGCCTTTTTCGGGCGGTGCACACGATGAAGGGAATGGGCGGAGCGATGGGATATACCTCGGTGAGCGAGCTCTCCCACGAGCTGGAAACGCTGCTCGATCGGCTTAGAACGGGATCATTGAACGTGACGGCTTTGATCATGGACACGCTCTTCGCGGGTGTGGATGCACTCGAGGAAGCGGTTGCCCTCGCGACCGCATCGACTCCGACGCAGCACGACGTGACAGAAGTCATGGCGCGCATCAAGGCTGCATCGAGCGAGGAGATCCCGCAGACGTTCACCACTGAGTTCGCCATCATGGCGGTGGCCAAGAACGAGGAAGAGGCGAAGGCGCCTGTTTCCAGGGCTGCCCGTCATATTCGCATCGATGCCCGTCGACTCGACGCGCTGATGAATCTCATGGGGGAGCTCGTGATCGCTCGCGATCGCATCGCCCAGATCGCGGAGCGCCTCGGCGACGAGCCGCTCGTCGAAGCAACTCTCCGCGCGTCCCAGATCGTGGCGACGCTGCAGAACGAGATCATGAACAGCCGGATGGTCCCGGTGTGGCAGGTGTTCGACCGCTTTCCCCGCGTCGTGCGCGATACCGCGCGCGCTCTCGGCAAGGAAGTCGAGTTCAAGATCGAAGGAAAGGAGATCGAGCTCGACCGGTCCATGCTCGACGAGATGGGAGAACCGGTGCTGCACCTGCTGCGCAATTCACTCGACCACGGAATCGAAACCCCGGCCGAGCGAAAGAAGGCGGGGAAGCCTCCGACAGCTACTCTAACACTCACGGCAGAGCGGGACCGCGCCACAGTGCTGATCCGAGTCACGGACGACGGACGTGGAATCGATCAGGGTAAAGTGCTGCCGCGCGCGAAGAAGCTCGGCCTCGTCGCCGCCGGCACGACTGCTCTGACCGAAGACGAGCTGGTGCGCATCATTTCGCGACCCGGGTTCTCCACTGCTGACAAGATCACGGATATCTCTGGGCGAGGAGTAGGCTTCGACATCGTCGCTAACAAGGTTCGTGCTCTCGGTGGCTCGCTCGAGGTGCACACCGACTCCGGTCTGGGCACCAATGTGAGCATGCGTCTCCCGCTCACGCTGGCGATCACTCGCGCTCTCATCGCGAGGGTGGAACAGGAGGTCTACGCGATCCCGCTGACGCATGTGCTCGAGACCTTTGCTCTTTCGCAGCCGATGCTTCAGGAGGTCAAGGGAAAAGAAGTCGTCGCGATCCGCGACGACGTATTTCCGGCGATATGGCTCCGCGAGAAAGTCGGGCTCCCGGCATCGAACAAGACAGGCGGGCAAGTTGTCCTGGTGGAGCTGGCCGACCGCCGTGCCGCGCTCATCGTCGATGAGTTCACCGGTCAGCAGGAAATCGTCGTGAAGCAATTCGACGGTGTGAATGGCAGCAGAACACTCTTCAGCGGTGCCACCATTCTTGGCGATGGTGCGCCCGCCCTCATAGTCGACGCCTCCACTCTCCTTTGAAATGACAAATCGCCGCGACGCACAATCGACTGATGGTGGAACGACGCTGATGAGCAGCGCGCGGCTGGACGCGTTGCGCGAGGTTGCGAACATAGGCGCCGGCCACGCTGCCACTGCTCTCTCGACTCTCACGGGCACGCGCATCATGATCAGCGTGCCGATGGTCAACATCGTTCCTCCGGGCGATTTCGTGCCCGAGATCGCGCCGGACGTCGAAATCGTAGCGGTGCAAATGACGATGTCGGGCGACATCGGCGGCCAGACCGTCTTTCTGCTGGCAACGCCGGCTGGACTCCGTCTCGCCGAGCGGATGCTGCGGCGCAAGCGGGGAACGTCGCCGAGCCTCGGGCAGCTGGAGCAGTCTGCGCTCAAGGAAGCGGGCAACATTCTCGCGGGCGCTTACCTCACGGCGCTGAGCGAGTTTCTGAAGATGCGGCTCATGCTCTCTCCGCCTGCGCTCACGACGGGCGACCCGAGCCACGCTCTGCACGCGCTGGGCGATCACGCGCCACAGACCGATTCTCCCATCCTTTGCGTGGAGACCGAATTCTTTCTGGAGGAGCCGGTGGAGAGCCTGCATGGATTCTTCCTGCTTGTCCCCGATCAGAGCGCCTTCGACGCAATCTTCCGCGCGGTTCGCGTAGACTGACCCGATGACCCCAGCGGCAACTGCCCGCCCACCGGCAGCCGCGAATGGCGGTGAGATCGACATCCTGCGGTCGTTCGCACGCCGAATCGATCCGTCGGACGCGGGTGCGTACAACAATCTGGGAGTCCTCTATTTTCGAAAGGGACTTACCGACGAGGCAATCGTCGCGTTCTCGCGCGCGCTCGCGCTCGACGAGCGGATGGGCGTCGCGCGCCGGAATCTCGAGATCGCGTACGGCGAGAGCGGGATTCTCGAGCGCCAGTTGCACGATCTCGAGGAACGGCTGCGAGCGAATCCAAGTGATCTCGAAGCCCTCGTCCAAAGTGGAATAGCGGAGAAGACGGCCGGCCGGCTGGAGAGGGCCCACACTCTCTTTCAACGTGCGATCGAGCTCGATACCGACAGCTCAGTCCTTCATTTTCTTCTCGCCGAGACTCTGTACAACCGCGGACTGCATGAGGAAGCGATGCGCTCGGTGCGCCGCTCGATCGAGCTGAACCCCGAGAATCCAGATGCGCTTTACCTGATAGGGTTCATATTGGGCGATCTCGGACGCAGCGAGGAGGCGGCGGAGGCAAATCGCCGCGCCGTGATGCTGAATCCGACGCTCGTGCGCGCTCAGGCGAATCTCTCTCTGCAGACCTATCGCCACCAAGTCACGCCGAGTCATCAGCAGAGAACACCCGCCGGCGCGCACATCACGCTCGGGCGGGCGCTGCGCCAGAAGGGATATTTCCAGGAAGCGCTCAAGGAGTACGAGAAGGCGATCGAAGGCGGAGAGGCGAACGCTGAAGTGCTGCAGGCGATGCTCGAGCTCTATCTGCTTCAACGCGATACGGGCGCGGCGATCGCAACCGCCGACAGGTTCGCGCGCGAATTCTCGCCCACGGCAAAGACGTGGAACGGTCGTGGAGTGGCCCTCCAGCTCGAGGGTCGGCACACCGAGGCCGAAGAGAGCTACAATCGCGCGCTGGAGATCGACTCGAGCTATCCGTTCGCGCACAACAACCTTGGCGTGCTCATCTGGCACAAGAGCGACACAAAGAACGCGATCAACGCTTTCAGGCGGGCACTTCAGGCGCCGTCGCCTCCGGTGGAAGCGAGGCTGAACCTGGCCCTCGGCTTGTTCCGGCGAAAGCACATCGATTTGTCGCTCGAGGCGTACCGGCAGGTTCTGAGCACGGCACCCGAGCATCCCGTGGCGTGGAACGGCATCGGGCTCATTCTCGTCGAGCTGGAGAAATACTCCGACGCGCGAAACGCGTTCGCGCGCGCAATTCAGGCCAACCCTGATTTCGCCGAGGCCCACTACAACCTGAGCTTCACGCTTTCGAACCTCGGCGATTTCAGCTCGGCGCTTCGGGAAACGAAGCGAGCCCTGTCGCTCGACCCGATGTACACACCGCAGAAGCTCGAGTTGGCCATCGAGCTTCCGCACGAGGAAATCCGCCTCACCGTCGCGCCTCCGATCACCGAGACGGACGAGTCTGTCGACCACGTCGAGGACTTCCACTTCGATCCGGCGATTCTCGAGGAGCTGTTCGCCGTCAAGCCGGCGCGCCCGGAGCAGGTGGCTGAAGAGCCGATGGCCGGGTTCACGCTCGCCAGGGATTTCATCACCAAGGGCCTCTATGACCGCGCACAGGGTGAGATTGCCCGCGTGCTCGCGCGAGGCGGCGACAAGATTGTCGGGCTCGTGCTGGCAGGCGACGGATTCGCCGCCCAGGGCCTCCACGGCGAAGCACTCGAGAGATACCGACGGGCGCTCGAGACAGAGCCGACGAATCCATTCGCGCGGCAGGGCACGGCGCGATCGCTGCTCGCTCTGGGCCGCGCCGAGGAGGCGAGACCCTACGCGGAAGCTCTCGTCGAGGCGGGAAGCACCGATGTCAACCTGCTCCTGCTCGCTGCCGAAGCGCGCGTGGCGTCGCTCGACAAGCCCGGAGCACGGGAGATTCTGGTGTCGCTCCAGAAGAACGAGGGCAGGAATGCCAACGTTCTCAAGCGGGTCGGCGATCTGTATGCCGCGCTCGGTGACTCCCACGAGGCGATCGGTGCTTATCGCAGCAGCCTGGCTCTCGATGAGCGGCAAGCGGACACGCGTGTCGCGCTCGGCAGGCTGCTCGCCCAGGCTGGTGACGACACGGGTGCGATCAGAGAGCTCGAGTCTGTGCTGGTGACTGCGCCCAATCACGACGCCGCCGTGGTGGAGCTCGTCGGGCCGTATCGCCGTACCGGCCGGTCACGCAGCGCGCTACCGCGCGTTGTCGCGCTGGTCCGTCGCGATGTCTACCACTTCGCGGCACTGATTGCGCTCGGCGAGATCCTCATCGACCTCGCGCGCGAGAGTGACGCGCTGAATGCTTTCGAGCGAGTGCTGCGCTTCGACCCCAACCACTCCGAAGCGCTGCGCTATTACCGGCTCATGCAGAGAGGGCGACGCTAATGGCAATCGAAGGACCTCTACGCGAGCTCGGCATTCACGATGTCTTCCAGCTCCTCGATCTGAGCAGGAAGACGGGAACGCTTCGCATAACCTCTCCCGAGCGCAACAACGAAGGGAGCGTCTACTTCGACGCCGGCACCATCGTGGCGGCGACGATGAAGAGCAATCCGCATCTGCTGGGCACGATTCTCGAGCGATCGGGCAAGGCGACCGCGGCGGACCTCGCGCGGGCGACGGCAATGCAGCGCGCGGGGGACAAGCGTCGCGTGGGTGAGATACTTGTCGCCCACGGAATTGTAACTCCCCGCGACATCGACCGATTCATGCGGCAGCAGATCGAGACCGTCGTATTCGACCTGATGTCGTGGTCCGAAGGATTCTTCTCCTTCTCTGAAGAGCCGCCGCGTCCGATCCGCAAGGACATCGCGGTCCGTGTGAGCACCGAATCACTGTTGATGGAAGGCGCGCGCCGCATCGACGAGTGGTCCCGAATGGCGGACAAGATCCCCGACGCGCGGGTCCTTCCGCGTCTCGCGCCGCTGGATGACGGCCCCGAGTCGTTCATCGACTTGCTCCCCCGCGAATGGGAAGTGTTGTCGGTGATCGACGGAGAGAGGAATCTGCACGAGATCGGCAAGCGACTCGTGTTGCCCGAGTTCGAGGTAGCAAAGATCATCTACGGCATGCTCAGCACGGGGCTGATCGAGATCACGCCACCGGAAGGCGGAGAGAAACGTGGCTGAGTCGGCTCGCGCTCTTTTTGTCACGGCGATCGGCGACGCCGAGCAGACGGCTTTGCTGCTCGACGCGGCTGGCGTCCCTCTCGCTGGCAGCTACGTCGATGACCGCGGCCGCGACATCTCGGCGGAGATCGGAGCGGCGCTGAGTGGCGTGAGCAGGGAAGTGTCGCGCTCGATGCGGCTTCTCTCCCTCGGGGCGTGGACGGCAGTCGTGGTCGAGACCGACGCGGCGACGATCGCGCTGGCGCCGGCCCCGCAGGACAGTGTGGTTCTTCTCGCTTCCTCGTCCACGGTGCCTCTCGGCCTCGTGCGCCGCGTGCTGACCCGGTCGGTGGCGCTGGCGATCAACTGGATGCAGGGGCGCGCATGAAGGGCGCACTCGCGGAAATCGTGACGACGCTGTCGCACCTGCCGGGCGTAGTGGCGGCAATGATCGTCGGCGCGTCCGACGGGCTCATCGTCGAGACGAGTCCAATGAAGGGAGCTGCAGCTGGCGGCGCCGATTCCCGGAAGCACACTGCGGCGCTCGCGGCCTATCTTTACTCCAAAATTACACGCGCATCGGATGCTGCCCGTCTCGGCACTCCGGCGTTCATGCGCCTCGAGGCCGAGCGGGGACAAATCTGCGTCGTCGGCGCCGCCGACGTCGTACTCGTCACGATCGTCACGTCTGACGCCAACCTGGGACGAGTGAGACTGGATATGATGAAAGCAACGCGGGAAAAACCATGACGCAGCCAACGGTAGCGGAGCCGTGGGTGGCGGGGCCGCTCACGCGATTGATGGACGATGCGCGCCTCATATCCGGTGTGCTGCTCTATCCGACTGGGAAAGCCGTCGGCCAGTTCGGATTTTCAAACGCAGCCGACGTCATGTCTATCTGTGCGCTCACATCCGCGATCAACGCTTCCGCGCGCGAGCTCGGACGACAGCTCGATGGCAAGCCGTTCGTCGAGATGCACCATGCTGGCGCGGACCGGCAGGTGTTTATGGCGCGCTGCGCCGCTGGCCAGCACGAGTTTCTCTTCGTCGGCGTGTTCGACCGCGAAAGCTCATTCGGAGTGGTCGAGATCTACTTCGAGGAATTCCAGAAGTCGATCGCGAAGCTGACTCCGCAGGCGGAGGTCCGGGGGAAAGGACCATCCGGAGATTTCGAGGGCGAGCTCAATCGCAGCCTCGACGCACTCTTTGGCCCGCTTCGCAAATAATGTCAGTCGTCAACTACGGAACGCGCGAAATCACGTGCAAGATCGTGTACTACGGTCCTGGCCGGTCGGGGAAAACGACCAACCTTCAGCACGTCTACTCGCAGCTGCCAGAGGAGCGTAAGGGCAAGATGGTGTCGCTGGCGACCGAAACGGACCGCACACTCTTCTTCGACTTTCTTCCTCTGGATCTCGGCACGATCTCCGGATTCGCGACCCGGTTTCAGCTCTATACGGTTCCCGGCCAGGTGTATTACGCCGCTACCAGAAGGCTGGTGCTCCAGGGCGTCGACGGAGTGGTATTCGTCGCCGACAGCCAGTCGAGGCAGCTCGCCGAGAATATCGAGAGCCTGCAGGATCTGCACGCGAATCTCGCGGATGAGGGTTTCGACCCGCGCACGCTTCCGCTCGTGATGCAGTACAACAAGCGTGACTTGCCGGCGGCGGAGATAAGCACCGTCCAGGAGCTGGACGAGACGCTCAACTTCCGCTCAGTACCGTATTTCGCGGCCAACGCGATAAACGGCGGCGGCGTATTCGAGACTCTGCGCAGCATCGCCTCGATGGTGCTCGGCCGGCTCAGCGCTCCTGCCTCGAAAGGATCCTGAGGGTGGTCACGGGCGGGGGCGTCAAGAAGGGAGCGGAGGACGACAGCGGCGAGTTCGCCGAGTTCATGGCCGACATCAGCCATGAGATCGCGAAGCGCGTCGAGTCGCTCGACCCAACGCCCAAGGGAACGCCCGCAGTGAAGAAGCAGGCAACACCGGTTCCGGACGCAGGGGTCATTCGCGAGTGGGACAACGTCGCCGATAGAATGATCGAGGAGATGGGCTGATGGCAATCAAGGGCAGCCTGAAGGAAGCGAGCCTCCCCGACGTTCTGCAGCTGCTCTCGATGGGAAAAAAGAGTGGCTGCCTCGGCCTCTCGTTCCACGACAGCTTCGGCTCGATCTATTTCGAGGCCGGACGCATCTGTCACGCGGCGATCGTCAACCGTCCCCTCGACACCGAGAACGCCGTCTATACGCTGTTCACGTGGACGAGCGGCACATTCAATTTCGAGCCGGGCGTCGAGCCGGAAGACGGAGCCGAGCGCGTTTCGGTCGACCCCCAGTCGCTGCTGCTGGAGGGCGCGCGCCGGGTCGACGAGTGGTCGCTGATCGAGAAGAAGATTCCGAGCTTCGACGTCGTCTACAGCATCGATCGTCCGCGCCTGACCAGGAACAGGGATACACTCTCGCCGGAGCAGGAAGCGCTGCTTCCTCTTCTCGATGGCCACCGCGACATCAACGCCCTGATTCGTGATTCAGGCCTAAGCGAGTTCGACGTTGGCAAGGCGCTTTACGGACTGCTCAACGCGTCGTTCCTGCTGCCGGTCGGCCGCAAGCGAACGACTCCGACGCTACCTCGCAACGCAAGCCCGCTGGAACGCCGCGAGCTCGCCAGCGCCTTGTACAGAGCGGGAATGCACGACGAAGCGGAGCGCGAATTCCGCGCGCTGGTCGAGGAAGCTACCGATCCTGTCGCGTCCTTTCATCTCGGATTGATCGCACTCCGCAAAAAGGAGTGGGCCAGCGCTGTGAACGCGTTCATGACATCGGCCCCGAACGCACCGAGCAAGACCGCGTTGCTGCACAATCTCGCGCTCGCGTATGAACAGCTCGGCCAGCTCGAGAAGGCCAAGCTGGTGATCGACCGCGCGATTACGGCTGGTGGGAATTCGGAGCCGCTGATTCAACTACAGTCGGCGATCATCTCGGCTCGATTGGGGGACCTGCAGTCGGCCAAGATCGCGCTGAGCGAAGCGCGGAGCTTGTGGAGCGCCACCCAGCCGCCACCGGTTTGGTTTCACTATGCGGCGCAGGTGGCGGCCATGACGGACGACCCCGATCGCGAGATCCTGTTGCTGGCCGCGGCCGCCGAGACGCATCCGCAGTCGCCGGTGCTGCTCAACAATCTCGCCGCCGGATACCTCAAGCGTGGTGAGTTCGCTCACGCGCGTGACGCCGCGGAGAAGGGCATCACCATCGCCCCGGAGCTCCCTCAGCTTCGGCGCAATCTTTCCGCGGCCCTCGAAGGACTAGCACGCGCCGACAAGGACGCTGCACAACCGACGAATCGCTCCTGACAGCCTTCGCCGCGATAATCGAGGGCGATGACGCCGAATTCCGCGCGCTGATGGAGAAGATCACGCGCGACAGCGGCTTTCAATGCTCGAGCTACAAGGACAAATGCCTGCGCCGCCGGATCGCAGTTCGAATCCGCGCGAAGGGAGCAGCAGGGTGCGCGGAGTATTCGGAAATGCTCGACAACGACCCGCGCGAATATGAGCGATTGATGCGCTCGCTCACGGTCAACGTCACGAAGTTCTTCCGCAACCCGGAGACTTACGCGGCAATCGATCAGAAGGTCGTTCCGGACCTCATGGCGAGGGACGATCGCGAGATACGGGTCTGGAGCGCGGGCTGTTCGTCCGGTGAAGAGCCGTATTCGATCGGAATCCTGATGCACAGGCACGCGGCAGTGAATGGCGGACGGAGCCTCGACTCTGTTTCGGTGGTTGGTACCGACATCGACACCGACTGCCTGGAGGAAGCCGCCCGTGGCGTCTACCAGGACTCGGCTCTCGGCGATACGCCGGCGGATTTGCGGGAGCACTATTTCCCGCGAGTCGCCGGTATGCACACGATGCTGCCCGAAGTCCGGCGTCTGGTAAGGTTCGAGGTGCGTGACCTGCTGCACTTTCAGCCGCCCTTCGGGGATGCGCACCTGATCGTGTGTCGCAACGTGATCATCTACCTCGAGCGCGCTGCGCAGGACGCATTGTTCGAGCACTTCCACAGAACCCTCGCACCCGGCGGTTTTCTCGTGCTCGGCAAGGTGGAGACGCTGCTCGGCGAAGCAAGGGGACTGTTTTCACCGGTCAATGCGCGCGAGCGCATTTTCCGCAAGATCTGAAAGGCTGCTGCAGCATGAAGGAGGCGTTATCAACTGTTCTCGTAGTCGACGACAGCTCGTTCATGCGGACTCTGATCGCCGAGATGGTAGAGTCCACTCGCGAGTTCAAGGTCGTTGGAACCGCCGCCGATGGAGTGGAGGCAATTGAATCGATCCGCGCTCTCAACCCCGACATCGTGACGCTCGACATCGAGATGCCGCGGCTCGACGGATTGCAGACGCTCGACACAATCATGCGGGAGATGCCGCGACCGGTGGTGATGCTGAGCGCCGCGGGCTCGGAGCGCGGAAACGAGATGACGCTTCGCGCACTGGAGTGCGGCGCCGTGGAGTTCGTGAGAAAGCCGTCTGGTCCAATCAGCATTGACTTGCTGACCGTGAGGCAGGAGCTGCTCGCCGCGCTCAACGCGGCGCGCGCGGTCAACATGGCCGGTGTGCGCACACCGGGTCAGGGCGGCGTTCGTGTCGGCGCAGAGACGGTTCCCAAGAAAACCTCCGGCGCGGCGAATCGAGTTGTGGTGATTGCGGCGTCGACGGGCGGACCTCGCGCTCTCGGAGAGATTGTCCCGCACCTTCCGGACAGTCTGGGAGCGGCCGTGCTCATAGTTCAACACATGCCCCGGGAGTTCACGCGTAGCCTCTCGCACCGGCTCGACCTGATGAGTCCGCTGCCGGTAGCCGAAGCCGTCGACCAGGAAGCGCTACTCGAGAACCACGTGTACCTGGCGCCCGGCGGTTTTCACATGACGCTCGCAGGACGGGCGGGCGCTGCAACGATTGCCCTCGATAGTTCACCCACCCTCTGGGGTGTTAGACCCGCCGCCGATCCGCTGTTTGCTTCCGCCGCCGACGCGTTCGGTTCGAACGCAATCGGAGTAGTGCTCACCGGGATGGGACGCGACGGGGCAGATGGCCTGCGACGAATTCGTGCCGCGGGTGGAAAGTCCGTAATCCAGGACCGCGACAGCTCGATTATCTACGGGATGCCGCAGGCCGCCATGGAAGCGGCCGGCGCTGATCGCGTCGCGGCGGCGCGCGACATCGCGCGTGCGATCAGGGATCTCTGCCACTCCAAAACGCGAGGCATTGGCGCATGAACAAGCTCGCGGTATCGTTCGCTGTTTGCCGCTCACCATCCAACCGATTCAGAGGCACGATGAAAGAAGGCAGGATCGACAATGCGTAGGATGCTCGTTACCGGCGCAGCCGGATTCATCGGCACCAACTTCGTGCATTTCTGGGCGGAGCATCACTCCGGCGACACGGTCATCGGGCTGGACGCGCTCACGTACGCCGGCAATCTGTCGAACCTCGAGCCGCTCGCGGACAACGAGAAGTTCACCTTCATCAAGGGTGACATTCGCGACGGCGACATCATGCACGAGATCATCAAGCGTGAGGGTATCGACACCATCGTTCACTTCGCGGCCGAATCGCACGTTGACCGGTCGATCAGGGGCCCGGATCCCTTCATCGATACCAACGTCCGTGGCACCCACGAGCTGCTCAAGGCCGCTCGCGCGGCGTGGTCTGAGGATTGGTCCGGCGGGGCTCGGCGGTTCCACCACATTTCGACCGACGAAGTCTACGGCTCGCTTGCGCCGAATGCGGCGCCGTTCACGGAAGAGAACGCATACGCTCCGAATTCACCCTACGCGGCAAGCAAAGCCGCCGCGGACCACCTCGTGCGCGCGTATCATCACACCTACGGCGTCCCGGTGACGACCACAAACTGCTCGAACAACTACGGGCCGTACCATTTCCCTGAAAAGCTGATTCCGCTCACGATCGTCAACGCGCTGGACGGCAAGCAGCTGCCGGTTTACGGAGATGGGTTACAGATCCGCGATTGGCTGTATGTGCGCGACCACTGTCGTGGCATCGAGCGGGTGCTCGAGAAGGGCCGTCTGGGGGAGACCTACAACCTCGGCGGCAACTCCGAGCGCAAGAACATCGACGTGGTGAAGGCCATCTGCAAACATATCAACACGATTTTCGCGAAGGACGAGAAGATCCGCGAGCAATTCCCGAAGTCGCCGGCGGCAATCGGCGGGGACACGTCGGAGCTGATCAAATTTGTGAAGGATCGGCCAGGGCACGACCGGCGCTACGCCATCGATGCCATGAAGGCGACGCTGGAGACCGGTTATGGGCCGTCCGAGTCGTTCGAGACTGGTCTGCTCAAGACCATTAAATGGTATATCTCCAACGAGCCATGGTGGCGCTCCGTGATGGACGGCAGCTACCGCGATTGGGTGGACCTGCACTATTCCGAGGGCAAGAAAGCAAGCTCCTAGGACCCTCCGCATCCCAGCGAGGTACGAAGTCGGGTTGACACGCATTTCCAACCGCCCTACACTACCTCGCTTATGGCCAAAACCGATCTTGCCAGTGGTCCGAGTGCGCACCGGGATATGACTGGTCGCCGCTCGTGGCTCTACTGGACGCTTGCAGCTGTAGTCCTCGTCGCCGGCTTCGCCGATCTCGCGCGTGGCGGCGAAACGCTAGCCCCGATCCTGCTTGTCATCGGGTATTGCGTGCTGGTGCCGCTGGCGATTCTCCGGTGACAGAATAGGCTCGGTTTCTGCACCGGGCGAGTAGCTCAGTTGGTTAGAGCGCCTGCCTTACACGCAGGATGTCGGGGGTTCGAGTCCCTCCTCGCCCATTAGAGGTTTCAGGGACCCACAGTTTGGGAAGTGGTGTAAGAATGTTTACCGTCTTGGAGGTTATACCATTGAAGGCACGTCAACGTCATTCACGACCCGGTCTTGTCGCCATCCTCGCTCTGTTGGCTGGTTTGAGCGCGTCGTCCGCGGCGGCCCAGACCAAAACTGGCGATCGAGTCATGATCCCGACGCTACAGAGCGCCGACCCAGGTCTCGGTGGGCAAGCGGCGGAGGCAATTCGGAGCCAGCTCCAGAGGCAGACCAACCTTCGCGATCTCGTCGTCGTCCCAAAGGCCGATATCGAAAACAGCCTGCGCTCCTCGGGTTACAGCCCGACCGAGGCGCTGGCGCCTGGCGATGCCAAAGCGCTGGCGACCCTCGTGCGCGCTCCGCAGTATCTGGAAGGAACCGTCTCAAAGACGCCGACCGGATACAAGATCGATTCGCGGCTGATCATCTCCCGCGATATGACTCGCGGCCAGGTGCTGCCCAGCGCTCAGTCTGCGAAGCTCGATGACGCCGCCAGCCAGGTCGCCAAGTCGATCCAGGATGCGCGCCGCCAGCTGTCTGGGGAAGAGACCTGTCACAATGCGGTTGCGCAGGGCCAGTACCAGGCGGGAGTGGCCGCCGCGCGCTCAGCAATGGCCGGTTCCAGAAGTGCGAACATCGCCGGGGCCTGCCTTGTCGACGCCTACGCCGGACTCAAGATGGATGACTCCGTGATCGCCGTCGCAGAGCGCATTCGGGCGAGCGATCCCGCGAATATCGTGGCTCTCAGAAGGCTGGCTGACACCTATCGCACCAAGAACGACACGACGAAGATGCTCCAGGTTCTCGGTGGCCTCGCAGCCGCCGACCCGACGAACATCAAGCTCATTCAGGATGTCGTGGCCGAGTACGCGAAGATGGGTCACGCGGATCAGGCAGTCCCGCTCATGCGCGATCTGATCCAGAACAATCCGGGCGACCCGCAGCTGCTCAACCTCGCCTGGTTGGTTTATCTGAACGCCAAGGATTTCAACGACGCGATCAACACCGGAACGGAGATGGTGCGCGTCGACACCGCGGCAGCGACTGCGGACTACTACTCGCGGCTGGCGGGTGCATACACGGCCATGAATCAGCCGCAGAAAGCTGCCGAGGCGATCTCGCTGGGATCCAAGAAAGTCCCCAGCGATCCGAACCTTCAGCTGTTCAACGCACAGACGCTCTATAAGTCGGGTCAGCTTCCGTTGGCGCTCGACGCCGCCAAGAAGGCGGTGGCTGCGAACCCCAAGAATCCGAATGGATATTTCCTGCTGGCGACGATTCAGGGAGCGATGAATCAGTACGACGACATGACCAACACGCTCAACCTGGCAAAGCAGAATGGCGCCGATGTGGGCTCCCTGTCCGCGCTCGCTCTGCAGCAGGGAAGCAACGCCTACAAAGCGGGCCAGGGTTCCAAGGACCGCGCCGATTTCCAGCGCGCGATCAAGTTCCTCCAGCTCTCCGACCAGCTCCAGAGCTCAGCGGACGCCAAGTTCCTGCTCGGCGCCAGCGCGTTCTCGCTCGGCCAGAGCGCAACGATCGATGCCAACGAGAAGAAGAGCTGCGACCTGGCGCGGACGGCTCGCGATGCATTCAATCTCGCGCAGATGAACTTGCCGGCGGGTGGACAGAAGTACCCGAACGAGGCAGCTCAGCTCCTGACGGCCATTCCGCAATTCACGCCGGCGGTCGACAACGAGGTGAAGCGCTTCTGTAAGTGACCGATCCTCTGACCGGCCGGTGGGATACTTCCTACCATGCGCCGGTCATGGTCGACGAGGTATCGGCGCTGTTTGCCGGAGCCACGGAAATACTGGACTGCACTTTGGGAGGGGGAGGGCACAGCGATGCCCTCCTTGCCTCCGGCTCCTCCGTCGTAGCGCTCGATCGCGACGAGGCAGCGATCTTTGAAGCGCGAAAGCGGCTTGCGCCCTACGAGGTGGCGGGCCGCTTTCTCGCGATCAGGGGGAATTTCGCCGAGCTGGACCGGATTCCGGAGCTGGCCGGGCGCACATTCGACGGCATCCTGGCGGATTTGGGGGTCTCTTCGCATCAGATCGACGCCGACGAAAGAGGTTTCTCTTTCCGCCCTGGCGCGTTACTCGACATGAGGATGGACCGTCGCTCTACTACGACCGCCGCCGAATTGTTGAACACGCTGGATGAAGACAACCTATCCCACATTTTTCGCGACTACGGAGACGAGCCGAGGGCCAACCGCCTCGCTCGGGAAATCACGCGTCGGCGAGAGCGTAAACCCATGCGCGTGAGCGACGACCTCGTCGATGCGATTCGAGGCGCCTTCGGCGCGCGCACGGGCCCGGGTGATTTTGCGCGTTTTTTCCAGGCGGTCCGCATCGCCGTCAACGACGAGCTGGGCGCGCTCGAAAAGGCGTTGCCGCTCCTGCGGGACCGCCTCAACCCCGGTGGAATACTTGCGGT
Source organism: Gemmatimonadaceae bacterium (assembly GCA_036264075.1). GTDB lineage: Bacteria > Gemmatimonadota > Gemmatimonadetes > Gemmatimonadales > Gemmatimonadaceae > UBA4720. The sequence continues at coordinate 35,233 of DATARP010000100.1, read as the reverse complement.
CATCGCCTATCACTCCGGCGAAGACCGGCTCGCCAAGCACACGATGCGCGAATGGAGCGCTGAGTGCATCTGCCCGCCCAAGCAGCTACAGTGCACGTGTCGCGGCCACTCACTCGGCAAGCTGGTTACCAAGCGGGCAATTACCGCGAGTCGCGCCGAGACGTCGTCGAATCCGCGCTCACGAAGCGCCAGACTACGCGCATGGCGAAGCGCGGCGTAGCACTCAGAGGGAGATCCCTCGTGGCGCTGGTCCTGACTGCTTTCGTTCTCGTCGCCTTGTCCATCGTGTGGCGGAGGACGGTCGGCATTGCCCAGTCGGAGCGTCTCGCGACACTAGACGGCAAGCGCAGCGAGCTGGAAGGGGAGCGTGCACGCCTGGAGAGCGACATCCGCGATGCTTCGAGTCGGCAGCGCCTCGGCGTCGTCGCCGAGAGCCAGCTGGGGATGCACGTTCCCTCGGACAAGCAGGTCGTCATACTTCCACGCACGGGTCGACGTGAAAGCCCCTAATCGCGTCACCGTTGTTCACGGCTTCTTCGTCCTGTTCTCGCTCGCGCTGATAGCGCGCGCAGCCAAGGTCCAGGTCGTCGAAGGCAAGGAGTGGGTGAGTCGCGGCAAGCGTCAACACTTCATTGCGTCCGCTGCCGCGGCCCCGCGCGGAGAAATCCTCGACGCGAGCGGCAACACTCTGGTGGAGAGTCGTGAGCTGACTCGCATCGCGGTCGCGCTGCCCGAAGTGCGGGACACCGGACTGGTTTTGAAGGCGTTGCGTCGTGCACGCGTTGATGCCGCACTCGTTCACGCGGCGATCGAGCGAAGGCGGAGATGGGTCGATTTGCCGGGCCTCTACAGCCAGTCCGACATCGCGTCGCTTTCGAAGGTGAGTGGCGTGCACCTCACTCCAGTGCTGCAGCGCGTGTACGCCCATTCGAGCGGGATCAGAAGCATCGTCGGAAGCCTGGACGGTCAGGGAAATCCGCTGGATGGTCTCGAGCTCGCGCTCGACGCCATTCTTCGCGGCGATTCGGGGAAAGTGAGCCTCGCCCGCGACAAGAGCGGACGCGCCTTGGACAGTCCCGACGCCTGGACCGAACAGCCGCGAGCCGGCTCGACCGTCGTGCTCACGATCAACAACACGCTTCAGGAGATCTGCGAGCGCGAGCTGGCAATTGCGGTCGACAGCCTTCGCGCGGACGGCGGTGACATCGTCGTGATGAACCCTCACACCGGCGAGATTCTCGCACTCGCGAGCAATCGCGTCGGGCACACGTCGTTCTCGAATACCGCGGTTACGGAGCCGTTCGAGCCGGGCTCGACGCTCAAACCGTTTGTTGCCGCGCAGCTCCTGGAACGCGGGCGTGCGCAGCCCACCGACATCGTCAACACGCATAACGGAAAACTCGAGCTCGATGGGCGGACGATCACGGACATGCACAAAGCAGCTCAGCTTTCCCTGGCCGATGTGATCAGGTTCTCGAGCAATATCGGAATCGTGGAGTTCGGGCAGCGACTCACGCCGCGCCAGAAGTACGAGATGTTTCGCGATCTTGGGTTCGGAATGCCGCTCGGCGTGCCGCTCCCCGCGGAATCGCCGGGCACACTGCGTGATCCGAAGGACTGGTCGCGACAGACGAGTGCATCGATTCTGATGGGCTACGAGATCGCGGTCACTCCGCTGCAGCTCGTCACGGCCTACTCCGCCATCGCCAACGGCGGAGAGCTCCTCGAGCCGCACCTGGTGAAAGAAGTGCGCTCGCTCGATGGAAAGGTGATTTATCGCGCTGAGCCCCGTCCGGTGCGACGGGTGATGTCGGGAGAGGTCGCGCGTACTGTGCAGGAGATGCTGCTGGCGGTGGTGCAGGAGGGCACGGCGACAAAGGCCGATCTCCAGACGTTCGATGTCGCCGGCAAGAGCGGCACCGCTCGCCGCACTTCACAGAATGCCGGCTACACTACGGGCAACTACACGGCTTCCTTCGTCGGTCTGTTTCCCGGCAAGGATCCCCAGTACGTCGTGCTGGTGAAGCTGGACAGCCCCAAGGGAAAGCATTACGCCGGCGGCGATATTGCGGCTCCCGTGACGCAGATCGTATTGCGCGCAGCTCTCGCGGCTCGTGACGCGGCGCTCAATCGTGAGGACCTCGCCACTTCGGAGAAGACGGCCATCGGGAGCGTGGCCAAAGAAGTCTCTCGTGATCCGACAGAACACATCGATGCGGCGTCGTATGACCCGAGCGACAATCTCAGACCGCGCGACGTCACGGAAGGAACCAGGTCTTACGTCATGGATCTTCCGGCCTCTCACGCGTCGGCTCCATTGCCAATTGCGCCGCGCGCGATTCCCGATGTCAGGGATCTCTCGGTGCGAGAGGCCGTGCGAGCGCTGCACGCCGCGGGATTCAGAGTTCGCCTGGGCACGGCGTCGCCGTCGGGAACGCTTCCGGCGGCCGGAACCGTCTCGCCACCGGGCGCCATCGTTCAACTGAATCGGCCGGCGCAATGAAGATCCGGATCTCGGAGATCAGGAGCGCGCTGGAAGAGCGCGGATTGCTCGCGGGTGTGCAAGGCAAACTTCCCGATGAAGCGACAGGAATCGCGGACGACAGCCGGAAAGCAAAGAGCGGTGACCTCTTCATCGCGGTGCGCGGCTGGAACAGCGACGGCCACGATTTCCTCGACGCCGCCGCGCAGCGTGGCGCGTCTGTGGCAATAGTCGAAGATGCCGGGCGCGCGAACCTGCCAGCGCTGGTGGTTCGCGAGGGACGCCGGGCAGCAGCTGTCGCCGCATCTGTCGCGTACGCGAATCCCGCCCGCCAGTTGACCATCCTTGGCGTCACCGGAACGAACGGGAAGACAACCACTACTTCGATTATGCGTCACCTATTCGACGATGGCGCGGGCTCGAGCGCCTCCGTCGGAACGCTTGGTGTGCTCGTTGGCAGCGATGGCGAGGTGCTACCCGGCGGCGGCGGTCTGACGACCCCTGGCCCGGTGGAGCTGCAAAGAATTCTCCGGGCACTCGTCGACCGCGGTGTGTTGACCTTGGCGATGGAAGTCTCGTCGCACAGCCTCGATCAGAGGCGGGTCGACGGACTGGAGTTCGATGTTGGCGTGTTCACCAACCTCACGCGCGACCATCTGGACTACCATGGAACGATGGAGGCCTACCTGCAGGCAAAGGCGCGCCTCCTCGAATACCTGAAGCCGGGCGCAACCGCGGTCGTCAACGCCGACGCACCCGAGTGGGGAACGCTCAAGACCAAAAGCCGGCCGCTCACATTCGCCCTGCGCGCGAAAGCCGACATACGCGCTGAAGGCGTGGAGTACACGCCGCGTGGAAGCGAGTGGAAGCTGACAACGCCGCGCGGGTCTGCTGATGTCGCTTTGCCCCTGATTGGGGACGTTAACGTCGAGAATGCGCTCGCGGCAGCTGCTGCGGCCTTCGCGCTCGGACAAAATCCGCAGAAGATCGCGCAAGGACTGAGCACGGTTCCCCAGGTCGCGGGCAGACTCGAGATTATCTCCACACGACCGACGGTTCTTCGCGACTACGCGCATACGCCCGACGCGCTGGAGCGGACGCTGCGCACCGCGCGCGCGTTCACGCGCGGAAAGCTCATCGTGGTATTCGGATGCGGCGGCGAGCGGGATAAGGGCAAGCGCCCGATCATGGGGGAAATCGCCGAGCGTGGAGCGGACTGTGCAATCGTCACCAGCGACAACCCGCGCACGGAGGATCCGGACGCCATCATCGACGACATCGAGGCCGGGATGCGTGGCACCGGTCACGAGCGCGTCACCGACAGGCTCGCCGCCATTCAACGCGCGCTCGATCTCGCCGAGGATGGGGACATCGTCCTGCTGGCGGGCAAAGGCCACGAGACTTACCAGATTCGCGGAACCACTTCGTACCCATTCGACGAAAAGGAAATAGTGAAAGAGATGACCGGGAGTCACGCGTGAGCACGGGGTTCTGGACGCTGGAGCGAATCGCGGCCGCACTCGAGAACCACCTGACTGGATCGGGGCCGCGCGGGTCAACGGAGATTCGCGGCATAACGACCGATACGCGAAAGATCGGGAAGGGAGACGTCTTCCTCGCTCTCAAGGGCGAGCGGTTCGACGGCCACGACTACCTGCGCGATGCAGTCAGGGACGGCGCAGCAGCAGTCATAGTCTCGCGCGCGCCCAAGCTGACCGCGCTATCGGTGCCCGTTTACGAAGTTGCCGACACGCTGGTCGCTCTCGGTGCCCTCGCCAATTTCTGGCGTCGCGCATGGGGGAAAACCATCATCGGCGTGGCGGGGAGCAACGGTAAGACGAGCACGAAGGATCTCCTCAAGGCGTCACTCGGCCGATCCTATTCGGTCCATGCGACGACGGGAAACCTCAACAACCGGATCGGCGTTCCGCTGACACTGCTGTCGCTGCCACCCGGCGCGGACGTCGCGGTGATCGAGCTCGGAACGAGCCTTCCCGGCGAAGTCGCAATTCTTCGAGACATAGCGCAACCGGACATTGCGCTGGTGACCTCCATCGCCGAGGAACATCTGGAAGGCCTGGGCGATCTCGCCGGCGTTTTGCGCGAAGAGGCAGCGGTCTACGACGGAGTGGGCGTAGGGATCGCCCCATCCGCCCAACCCGAGATCGCCGAGGCGGCTCGCCGCAAGGCAAAGCGAGTCGTAGTTGCTGGGCTGGATGCAACTGCGGATCTCAAGCCCGATCAATGGGAGATCGGATCAGACGGACTCGGAGTCATCGAGATTGGCGGCGTAGCAATCAAGCCGCCGGTTCGCGGACTCCACAATCTGCGGAACGCGATGCTCGCGCTGGCGGTCGCGCGCGAATGTGGCGTGAGCTACGAGGACGCCGCGCAGGGAATTGGGGCGATGCCGCAGCCGAAGATGCGCGTGGCGTGGGAACAGGTGGGTAACGTCACGCTCATCAACGATGCCTACAATGCGAATCCGGGATCGACGCGTGCAGCCATCGAGTTGTTACAGGGAACCGGTACCGGACGGCAGAGGGTAATCGTCCTTGGTACGATGCGGGAGCTCGGTGCGGCGTCCGAACAATGTCACGCCGACATCGCCGGTCTCGCGTTGGCTTCGGGGGCAGACATCGTGGCGGGAATCGGCGAATTCGCCCCCGCTCTCGAGAAACGGAAGGACCGCGAGCGTGTGATCACGGCTTCCGATGTCGAAGATCTGTGGCCGCAGCTAGAAGGTCGTCTTCAGCGCGACGCTATTATTTTGCTCAAGGCGTCTCGCGGTGTACAGCTGGAGCGGCTGGTTCCACATCTAACTACCTGGGCGACCGCATAGTGCTGAATTATCTGCTCGTTCCGTTCGTAGGATTGCCGCATTTCGGATTTCTGCGACTGTTCCAGTGGATAACCTTTCGCGCCGCGGGCGCAGCTGTCACCGCGCTCCTTCTCACGTTCGTCGTCGGCCCCGGAATCATGCGGCGGCTGCGCAGAATGCGCCTCCATCAAGTGATCCGCGAAGGAACACCCGACGCGCATCAGCAGAAAGGAAGAACCCCCACAATGGGCGGGTTGATCATCCTCGGCGCGACCCTCATCAGCACGCTGCTGTGGGCGAAGCTCGACAACCGATATGTGCTGCTGGCGATGGTGTCGATGGCCTGGATGGGAGCGATAGGCTTCTGGGACGATTACCTGAAGCTGAAACAGAAACTGGCGGGGAAGAAGAACACCGGTCTGGTCGAGAAATACAAACTCGTCGGCCAGGTGACCCTCGGGTTCGGTTTGGGCTACTACCTCTGGAAGCACCCCCTGTCATCGCTGCCAGGCGCGTCCACCACGCTGCCCTTCTACAAATACATCCTGATCGTTCCAATCAGCGCCGGCTTCGGCTGGCTCTACGTGTTGTTCGTGACGTTCGTGATGACCGGAACCAGCAACGCCGTCAACGTGACGGACGGCCTCGACGGATTGGCTGCCGGCCTCACGGCGATCGCGGCGCTCACATTTGCCTTCTACGCTTACGTCGTCGGCCGAGTGGACGCCAGTCAGTATCTCTATGTCTATTACTTGCGCGGAGCGGGTGAGCTCACCGTCTTCTGCACTGCCGTCCTTGGTGCCTGTATAGGATTTCTGTGGTACAACACACATCCTGCGGAAGTCTTCATGGGCGATACGGGCTCACTCGCGCTCGGCGGGGCACTGGCGTCAGTTGCGATCCTGTTGAAATCCGAATTCCTGCTCGTCCTCGTCGGCGCGGTTTTCGTCGCCGAGATGGTGTCGGTCATTCTCCAGCGGTTCGTGTTCAAGTACCGCAAGCGACGATATGGAATCGAGTACGCCCGCGAGCACCGAGTCTTCCGACGAGCTCCGCTCCACCACCATTTCGAGGTGAAGGGATGGGATGAGGCGCAAGTCGTGGTGCGCTTCTGGATCATTGGAGTCCTGTTCGCCTTCATCGCTCTAAGCACGTTGAAATTGCGATGACTCTGCGCGAGCTCGTGCCGCGCGAGAGCGAGATTGCCGTCATCGGTCTCGCGCGCAGCGGACGCGCCGTGGCTACGCTGCTGCGAAAACACGGCTACAACGTGTACGCGTCTGATCTCGCGTCATCGCCCGACACCGGACGGTGCGCGGAGGAGCTGCGCAGCCAGGGAATCTCCGTCGATGTCGGGCGGCACGACCTGGAAAGGCTGGCGCGCGCGAGTCTCGTCGTTACCAGCCCCGGGGTACCCCCGAACGCGCGGCCCCTGGCGTTCTCGCGGGAGAACGGAATTCGTGTCGCCAGCGAGGTGGAGGTGGCGCTCCACTTTCTAGAAGGTCCGCGCGTCATCGCGGTCACCGGCACAAACGGGAAGACGACGACCACTGCGTTGATCGCTCACCTGTTGCGCGGGATCGACCTCGAAGCCGTCGAAGCGGGAAATATTGGAACGCCGCTCTCGGAGATCGCGATTCGGGAGCACCAGCCGAAATGGATCTCACTCGAGATGTCTTCTTTTCAGCTGCACGACACGCCGAGCATAAGGCCGGAGGTCGGCGTCCTGACCAATCTCAGCCCGGACCATCTCGATCGTTACTCGAGCGTCGAGGAATACTACGCGGACAAGGCGCGCTTCTTCGCCAACGCCAACGGCGACTCCCTGTGGGTTGTCAACGGCGACGATAAAGCCGTGCTGGCGATGGTACGCGACGTAGCCGGTCACAAGTATCCATTCTCGATCACCGGCGAAGCGTCTGGATACTTCGATCCCGCTCGCAACGAGCTGGTGGTGCTGGGAGCGCCACTTCTCGAGCGCAACGACCTGCCGCTGCTCGGCCCGCACAACGTGGCGAACGCCCTTGCGGCATCGCTCGCGGTGATGGTCGCTGACCGCTCCCACCAGAGTCCGAAGTCCCGAAAGGGAATCGCAGCCGCGCTTCGCACATTCCGCTCGCTGCCGCACCGTCTGGAGCTCGTCGGTGAGTTCGATGGCGTGCAGTGGATCAACGATTCCAAGGCAACGAACGTCAGCTCAGCCGCGGTAGCAATTGACGGGATGGAGCGTCCGACCGTCCTACTGCTCGGAGGCCGGCACAAGGGAGAGGCATACACGCCCCTCGTCGATGCCGTTCGAAAAAAGGTGAAGAGAGTAATCGCGTACGGTGAGGCGGCGGCAATGATCGCCACCGATCTGCGTCCCGTGGTGGATGTGGTCAGGCTCGGCTCGGACTTCGACGAGGTGATTCGGACTGCGCGCGCCACCGCGCGCGCCGGAGAAGCAATCCTGCTGTCCCCGGCGTGTTCGAGCTACGACATGTTTTCGAACTACGAGGAAAGAGGCGAGCGCTTTCGCGTGCTCGCGACGAAGGACGCGTAGATGGAAGCGTCTGTCGGATTGAGACATCGCTGGACGATGGGGGTCGAGGCCCGTGTCCTCGTAATCCTCACTGGAGTCCTGCTCGCTTTTGGGGTCGCAACGGTCTACAGCGCCAGCGCGATCGTAGAGATGCAGGCTGGCCAGGGTCACGCCTACCTTCTGCTGCGACAGCTGTCAGGAATGGCAGTGGGCGCCGTGCTGTTTGCCATTGCCGCCAAGCTTGACGCCGAGCTGTGGGAGAAGTGGGCGTGGCCACTGATGGCGTTGTCGCTCGTTCTGCTGGTAATCGTGATTCTCCCGTTCACGGCCAGGATTGCGCCCCGGATCCATGGATCGCGCAGATACGTTTTCGGCGCATCGCTGCAGCCGTCGGAGCTCGCCAAGCTCGCGGTGGTTCTCTGGACGTCGATGTTGGTGGTGAAAAAGGGGCCGGTGATGCGACGGCTCACCAAGGGATTGTTGCCCTTTCTGGTGGTGATCGGAGCGCTCGACATTCTGGTGATGCTCGAGCCCGATCTCTCGACCGCGATGATGTTCACTCTGGTGATGGCCATCATCCTGTTCACGGGTGGAGTTCGCATCGGACACTTCGTCGCGCTCGGCGTGATGCTCATTCCGCTGCTGTACGTCAAGATCGAGCGATTGAATTACGTGCTCCTTCGCATGAGCGCCTTTTTCGATCCCGGAGGTGCGCCACCGGAGGTGAGCTACCAGCTCAGGCAGTCGCTGATTGCGGTGGGCTCCGGGCAGATATTCGGAGTAGGATTCGGACGCGGTCGCCAGCAATACGGCTTTCTTCCTTTCGGGTACGACGACTTCATTGCCGGCCACATCGGCGAGGAATGGGGATTTGTCGGGCTGGCGCTGCTGGTGGCAGCCTTTGCGCTGTACGCGGCCGTCGGCTTCCGAATTGCCCGACGAGCTCGGACTCCTTTTCTTCAGCTCGTGGCGGTCGGTCTGACGGTTACCACTGTGCTAACGGCGTATCTTCATATCGGCGTGGCAACCGGCTTGCTCCCTACGACCGGGCTCACGTTACCCTTCATCTCCTACGGGCGCTCGAATCTCATCCTCTCGCTTCTCATGACAGGAATCCTCGTGAACATCGGCAGCAGGCGTGAAAGAGTATTCGGTGAAGCCGCGACGGACCCGCTAGCTCTTCGCGCGCTGCCAGCGAGATGAGGGTAATCTTCGCCGGGGGTGGCACCGGCGGGCACCTGTATCCCGGACTGGCCATCGCGCGCGCCCTCGTGAACGAGGATCGGAAAGTCGAGCCGTTCTTCATTGGCGCCCGGCGCGGCATCGAGAAGGACGTGCTGCCTCAGGTCGGGTTTCCCTTCGAGCTCCTCGATCTGCACCCGCTCTATCGCTCGCGTCCGTGGGAAAACTGGAAGACGATTCGTGGCGCGATGACAGCGTGGCAGCGCATTGCCGGGGAAGTGCGCAGCGAGCCGCCGGCCTGTGTCGTCGGCACGGGCGGATACGCGGCGGGACTCGCACTGGCGTATGCCGCGAGGCACGGGATTCCCTACGTGCTTCAGGAACAAAACACCCATCCCGGCATCACCGCGCGATTCTTCAGCCGCTTCGCCGCGCAGATTCATCTCGGCTTTCCTGAAGCCCGACGGTATCTGTCGCCATCGAAGAAGACCGAAGTGTACGATTCGGGGAATCCGATCGAGCCGCCGCCCGGCGACGCGTTCCAGAAGGCGCCGGCTCGCGTCAAATGGGGATTCCCGGCGGTAGGAGGCGCGGTGCTGCTCGTCTACGGTGGAAGCCAGGGGTCGCAGGCCATGAACGACGTCGTCGCGTCGTGGGTCGATCGCGGGCTCCCGAGCGACCTGTTTGTCATTTGGGCCACCGGAAAGGCGAATTACGAGAAGCTGGCGCGCTACGAGAGCGACCGCGTGAAGGTGAGAGCTTACATCGCCCCGATTTCCGAAGCGTATCGTGCGGCCGATCTCGCTCTGTCTCGCGCCGGTGCAATGGCCACGGCGGAGCTCTGCGCGTGGGGCATACCCACGATTGTGGTGCCGCTTCCGACGGCGGCAGCCGACCACCAGACGGCCAACGCGAAGGCACTCGAGGCCTCCGGCGCAGCGGAGATGATCAGGCAGTCCGATCTCAGCACGGACTCGCTTGCCAAGGCAGTGGACTCACTGCTCGCGGATCCCGCAAAGCTTGCGGACATGCGCGCAAAGGCGCTGGCCCGTGCGCGCCCGACGGCTGCTGCCGACATTGCCCGCCACATTCTGACACTTGTCCGCTCCGGCTCGTCGGCCTGAAACGCGCCCGAGCGGTAAAGCGCACACGAAACCCGCAATGAGCAGCCTCGATAACTCCGATTCGCGTCCGGTTCACTTCGTCGGCATCGCTGGCGCAGGCATGCGGGCGTTGGCGGAGCTGCTCGCTCGCCGAGGCGTGATCGTCACGGGATGCGATGCGAACCCAGGGCCGACGGAAGACCTCGCAGACCTGGGCATCGAGGTGATTACGGGCCACAGTCCGGACCACGTGAACGGCGCGCGGGAAGTGATCGTCACGTCGGCGATGCCGAAGGACCATCCGGAGCTCGTGCGCGCGCGTGAATTGGGAATTCCGATAGTTCGCAGGGCGGAAGCACTCGGCCAGGCGGTCACAGGCGGAACGCTGGTGGGAATCGCGGGCACTCACGGGAAGACGACAACGACGGTGATGACGACCGCGGCGCTTGCCGCTGCGGGATTGCATCCGACCGGGCTCGCAGGCGGGCGAGTGGCGGAATGGAAGGGCAATCTTCACTACGACTCGGACGCTCTTTTTGTGGTCGAGGCCGATGAATACGACCGCTCATTTCTGACGCTTTTGCCGACAATCGCCGTCGTCACGAACGTAGAGGCCGACCACCTCGACATCTATCGGGATCTCGAGGACATCACGTCGACGTTCTCGCGCTTCGTTCGCGATGCGGCGGTCGTCGTGCTCTGCGCCGATGATCCGGGAGCGCGCAGTCTCGATCTGCCCGCGAGCGCGGAGGTCATCCGCTATGGAATCGCTTCTCCCGACGCACGTCTGGTGGCGAGCGACATCCGTTCTTCCGGACACGCGACGACGTTCGCCGTTTCTTACGACGGTCGCCCGTTGGGCGAGGTCGCGTTGCGGGTGCCGGGGCTCCACAATGTGCAGAATGCGCTTGCCGCCATCGGCTCGGGGTTCGCTCTCGGCGTCACACTCGACGCCATGCGCGAAGGGTTACTGGAATTCGGCGGAGTGGAGCGCCGCTTTCAGCACCTGTGCGAGGTGTCGGGCGTGACAATCGTAGACGACTACGCCCACCATCCAACGGAGATCATTGCCACGCTCCAGGCGGCGCGCGCTTCGTACCCGGGCCGGCGCATTGTCGCCGCGTTCCAGCCACACCTATTTTCGCGGACGCGCGATTTCGCTGATGCGTTTGGGCAGTCGCTGGCGAAAGCCGACAGCGTCTTTCTCACCGAGATCTATCCCGCCAGGGAGAACCCGATCGCCGGTGTAACGTCGGATCTCGTTGCGGCGGCACTCGAGCGCGCTGGCCGCAAGGCAGCATGGCGAGGCCCGCGCAAGGAGCTCGCCTCCGCGCTCTGCGGATTCCTGCGCGACGGGGACGTCGTCATCACAATCGGTGCGGGTGACATCACGCGCACGGGTCCGGAGCTCAAGAAACAGCTGGAAGCCCGCGTCACATGACTCTTTCGGGACGGCTCCACAAACCCGGCTGGAAAATGCTCGGCGGAATTTTCCTCGTCGCCCTGATCATGTCAGCCGCATGGGGCGTTCGCTCTGCGGCCAGGCAGATGGCGTTCTTCAGAGTAAGATCCGTCGAGGTGCGCGGCATTCGATATCTGCCGCCAGGCGAAGTGCTGTCGCGCCTCAAAGTCGATACGTTGATGTCGCTGTGGGACGATCTGGAGCCGTTACGAGAGCGGGTGCGCCACCATCCGCAGGTCAGCGACGTCGCTATCACAAGGCGACTGCCGGGAACGCTGGTCGTGACGATCCAGGAGAATCAGCCGGTCGCGCTGATCCAGGGCACCGCCGGATTCGTGCCCTATGACTCCGCCGGTCACGTGCTCCCGATAGATCCCGCGCGCACCAATCTCGATCTCCCGATTGTTGCGACAAGCGATCCTGTTCTTCTTAAGCTCGTTGGCGCCATTCGTTACACGGTGCCGCGGCTGTTCTCGCGCATCGAAGAGGTGAGACGCACGGGGAGGGACGAGATCCTCCTCACTCTCTCTCGCAGCGAGCCGCAGCGAGCTCGCGTCCCTGGAGACACGACGAGTTCGAACGCTGGAACAGTGAGAGTGCGCATTCCGTTAGGGCTGTCAGTGGAGCGGTTGGCCGATATCTTTCCCGTTGAGAATGACCTTGCTCGCCGGCAGGTACACGTTGGCGAGCTCGATTTACGTTACCGCGATCAGGTGATCGCAAGGCTGCAATGAACTCGGAACGCGTCATCACTGGTCTGGACATCGGTTCTGCCAGGACAACCGTCGTGATCGCTGAAGCAATTGGCGAGAGGAAGAACGCGCCCGGGCTCAAGATCCTTGGAGTGGGTCACGCGCGAACGACCGGATTGCGTCGCGGCGTAGTGTCGGACATCGAGGAGACGACGCGCTCGATCAAGAAAGCGATCGAGGATGCGGAGCGCATGGCAGGCATCAAGGTCGATACGCTCTACGCGGGCATCGCGGGCGAGCACGTCAGAGCGATGATCAGCAAGGGAATCGTCGCCGTGAACGGCGAGGAGATTTCCAAGGCCGACGTCGACCGCGCCAACGAAGTGGCGCGCGCGCAGCAAGTCCCGCAGGACCGCGAGCTCCTTCACGCGATACCGCAGGAATATTCCGTCGACAAGAATCAGGGCATTCGCGATCCGATCGGAATGATCGGCACCCGCCTGGAGACCGAGATGTACCTCGTGACAATCGGAGCCTCTCCAGCGATGAATCTGCGCAAGTCAGTCGAGAGGGCAGGGTACAAGGTGCGTGAGCTCGTACTCGAGCCCTTGGCGAGCGCGCTCGCGGTTCTGACCGAGGATGAGAAGGAGCTGGGCGTCGCCCTGGTCGAAATGGGAGCCGGCACCACCGACATCGCAGTCTTTCACGAGGGAAAAATCCGGCACCTCGGCACCGTGAATTTCGGTGGCAACAACGTCACGAGCGACATCGTGCAGGGCATGGGTGTCACGCAGGCCGACGCCGAACGGTTGAAGGAGAAATACGGCTGCGCGTACGAGCCGTTGGTGGATCCGAGCGACGTGATTCAGCTACCCAGCACCGTCGCGCAGGGGGAGCGGCACATACCACGCGAAGTGCTGGCGCACATCATCCACCAGCGGATGGACGAGATCTTCAATCTCGTTCTGACGGAGATCGAGCGCGCCGGGTTCGCGAGCCGATTGAATGGCGGCGTGGTGATCACCGGTGGCGCCGCGGCGATGCAGGGAGTGGCCGAGCTCGCCGCGGATGTATTCGGGACCGGCGTGCGAATCGGCTCGCCAGAGGAGAACGTCGGTGGTCTCAGCGATTCTGTCGACGCGCCTCGCTTCGCCACTGTTGTGGGTCTGGCGATTTATGGTGCTCATCGGGCGGCTGCGGGTTTCTCCCCAACCAGCAAGCACAGAGCTCTGGCCGGAGTCGGCGTGGACAAGTTCACGAAGCGCTTGAAGGTCTGGTTAGAAGATTTCTTCTAGCTGACCAGTGCGGCGCGTTCCGGTGAGCGCACTATGAGAAAATCATAAACCTGCGGGCGACAGAGCGAGTGTGGATAACTCGCTTGACACCCGTTGTACTTTTTTTGGCGTCCGCTCGTCATTGCCTATGGTACGAAAGGACTAAGCGTCGTATACTAGCCCCAGCTTTTTTTCCACATAAACGTGGTTCCGGAGTTTCCCGCGCGATGATATTCGAATTCGAGGAGAACACCACACAGAACGCCCGCATGAAGGTCGTGGGCGTCGGTGGAGGTGGCGGAAACGCCGTCAACCGCATGATCGAGGAGCACCTGGAAGGTGTCGAATTCATCTCGGTCAACACGGATGCTCAGGCCCTCCTCAACTCGAAGTCCGATATCAAGATCCAGATCGGTAAGAAGCTAACCCGCGGGTTGGGCGCAGGCGCGCGGCCGGAGATCGGCAAACAGGCCATCGACGAAAGCAGGGAAGAAGTGGCGCGCGCGATGTACAACGCGGACCTCGTCTTCGTGACCTGCGGTATGGGTGGTGGAACTGGAACGGGCGCCGCACCCGTCCTGTGCGAGCTCGCTCGCGCAGCCGGTGCCCTGACAGTTGGAATCGTCACCAAGCCCTTCCTGTTCGAAGGCCGCAAGCGCATGCGCCAGGCAGAGCTCGGCATCGCCGAGATGCGAAAGAACGTCGACACGATGATCGTCGTCCCGAACGAGAGGCTCCTTGCAGTAGTCGGCAAAGGAATCCCGTTCCAGGACGCCCTCAAGAAGGCAGACGAGGTGCTATTACATGCCACTCAGGGGATTTCGTCGCTGATCAGCGTGACCGGTCTCGTCAACGTGGACTTTGCCGACGTGCGCACCGTGATGCAGGAAGGCGGATCCGCTCTCATGGGCACCGGCATTGGTCGCGGCGAAAATCGCGCCATCGAAGCGGCCCAGCAGGCGATCGCCAGCCCCCTGCTCGACAACGTCTCGGTCTCCGGGGCCACTGGAGTGCTCGTCAACATCACCGGCGGCGCTGACCTCACGCTCGGCGAAGTGCACCAGATCAACGAGATCATCCACGACGCTGTTGGAGAGGATGCCGAAATCATCTTCGGCGCTGTCCATGAGCCGGCGATGCAAGGCGAAATCCGCGTGACGGTCATTGCCACAGGCTTCGACAGGGAGAAACAACAGGCGGCATCGGCGCCCCAGACTGTGCTTCCAAACCCTTCGCCGCTTCTTCGGGGCTCACCGGTCATTCCCCTTCGTCCGTCGAGGGGAAACGGGACGTCCAGGAGCACCCTCGCCGAGATCCCAAGGCGCAACACTCCGCCTGCGAATCCGGCTGTGACACCAGAGAAGGATCGATCGTCTCCAGAACAGGATCTCAGTGATATGGAGATTCCGACATTCATTCGGAGACAGATGGATTGAGGCAGGCACGCATACGTCCAGTTAGCTATGCTATCGTGGCGACCCTTGGACTGGTCGCTATTTGGCTTACCCCCGCGCTCGAGAAGAAGCAGGTCTTCCCGATGCAGCCGGTCGTGGTCACTGAACCGGGTCTCGAGCCCGCCGATTTCCTTCTTTCGCCCCTCGTAGTCAGAGCGTCCAACACCGAGCTCGTAGATACACTCTCGATCGTCGGCGTAATTCATTCGAGTCTCTACAACGCTCTGAACGAGAGCGGCGACGGTGTGCTTCCGGCCTCGGCCCGACACAAGCTCGCATGGTCGCTCGCCGACATCTTCGAGTACAAAGTCGACATGAGCCGCGACCTCGCACAGGGTGACAAGTTTCACATCCTCGTCGAGCGGCTGCAGAAGCCGAATGGCGCGATCATCGTCAACAAGATCCTCGGCGCCCGCCTTGCTCTTTCCAACAGCCGCGGCCCGCTCGAGGCAATTCACTTCGATCCTCCCGGCGGTGGAAGCACCCAGTACTACGACGCCAGTGGAATGTCACTGCGCGCCGCGTTCCTGCGTGCTCCTGTCGCTTTCAGACGCATCAGCAGCATTTTTGGCCAGCGCAAGCACCCGATCTTTGGCGAATGGCGCAATCACACCGGTACTGACTACGCGGCCCCGATGGGCACGCCGGTTCGCGCGGTGGGCGATGGCGTCGTCGTATTCGTCGGACGCAACGGTGGCTACGGCAACATGATCGACATCCGCCACCGCAACGGGATGGTCAGCCGTTATGGTCATATGCGGAATTTCGCGCCGGGAATCCACCCGGGCATGCGCGTCGCGATGGGATCGACGATTGGCTTCGTCGGGATGACTGGTTGGGCAACCGGCCCGCACCTGCATTTCGAGATTCGCGTCGGGGGAGTCGCACACGATCCGAAGCTCGCGCTGCAGAGCAAAGGCGGGGAGCCTATTCCTGCCAGCGAGCGCGCACTGTTCCAGAAGATGAGAAATCAGACGCTCGCGAGCCTGAGCGAGGCGCACGTACCCAACGCGACAGAGTAGGCACGCGAAGGGCTTCACGGCTTATCTTCAACCCGGACTTCAAGAGTCCGGGTTTTTTTTCGTCCTCAATCAGCTCACTTCGAAATGCCAGGCAGGATAGTCAAGCGCTCCGGCGATCTACCCGCCCGCTCGCTTTGGACCAAAATCAAGGACGTCGCGCTCACCGATGTCACCGCCGTCGCCCGGGCCGGTGCCATTCAGGGCTCGTTGGAGAAGCTCGAGGAGGTACTGCTCGAGGCGGATTTTGGCGTCCCTACGACCATGCGTCTGGTCGCCGAAATCGAGGCGGAGGCGCGGCGCGGGCTGATCAAGACTCAGGAGCAGTTTTTGGGCGCCCTCAGAGCTGCCATCGAGGCCGCACTGAAATCCGGGAACAGCGATCCCCGGGTCATTCAGGCGAAGTCGGCGCCGACGGTGATCCTTGTCGTCGGCGTAAACGGTGCCGGGAAAACGACGTTCATCGGGAAATTCTCCGACCTGCTCAAGCGCAATAAGATGTCGGCGCTGATTGGAGCGGCGGATACTTTTCGCGCGGGGGCGATCGACCAGCTCCGGAACTGGGCGGAGCGCACGGGAGCGGATTTCGTTGGCGGCAACGCCGGATCGGATCCGGCGTCGGTGGCGTTCGATGCCGTTGATGCGGGCATCAGTCGCAACAAGGACGTGGTGATCGTAGACACCGCGGGCCGCTTGCACACGAGCGGATCGCTGATGGACGAAATGAAGAAAATCAATCGGGTGATTGGAAAGCGTCTGCCTTCAGCGCCGCACGAGACGCTGCTCGTCCTCGATGGAACGATCGGACAGAATGCCGTGATGCAGGCAAAGACCTTCGCCGAAGCAATTCCTGTCACTGGCCTTGTCGTCACGAAAGTCGACGGCACTGCAAAGGGGGGAATCGTGCTCGCAGTCCACGAGGCGCTCGACGTCCCCGTGAAGTTCATCGGGATGGGGGAAAAAGTTACCGACCTTGTCGAGTTCGAACCGGCAGAATTCGCGCGCGAGGTTCTCGAGGGCTGAATGGCGGCCCGCACTGACGCGCGCCCGGGGAAAATCTATCTCGACATGCCGGTCACCTATCTCAAGGGTGTCGGGCCGGGACGCGCCGAAGCGCTCAGACGCCTCGGCGTGATCACCGCGCGGGACTTGCTTTTCCACATCCCCCGCCGCTACGAGGACGCGAGCACGATCACTCCGATTTCCTCGCTCGAGCCGGGCATGGATGGGACGATCATCGGGAGAGTGATCTCCAAGGGAATCATTCCCACCCGGCGCGGTCTGAGGATCTTTCAGGCAGTGCTCAAGGACGACACGGGCATGATCGAAGCATCGTGGCCCGGGCAGCCGTTTCTCGACCGCACGATCGAGAAAGGTGACGTGATGCTTCTTGCCGGCCCCGTCCGGTTCTACCACGGGCGCCAGCTACAGCCGCGAGAGTACATCCAGCTCGGCAAGGACGACGAAGGCGTCGAGGGCGGCCGAGTGCTCTCAGTCTATCCGGCCACCGAAGGGCTCTCGTTCAAGGTCATTCGCGGAGTCGTCGACGCACATCTCGAGACGCTTCTTCCGCTGCTCGAGGAGTATCTACCGGACGACGTGCTGCGTCTGGCGGGAGTCCCGCCTTTGCGAGAGGCGATGAGGATGGTACACCGGCCGCGGTCGATCGCCGAGGGGGCGCAGGGTAGATCGAGGCTGGCGTTCGAGGAGCTGCTGTTCGTCCATATCCTCCATCGGCGCGCCAACGCACTCGTGAGAGAAAAGCGGCACGGCATCGCCTTCAAGAACAAGCGTGAGCTGACGTCTGCACTCAAGAAGGCGCTTCCATTCACGCTGACCAACGCGCAGACGGGTGCTCTGCGCGAGATAGTCGCCGACATGACCAGCGACCGGAAAATGCATCGCCTGCTGCAGGGCGACGTCGGCAGCGGCAAGACCATCGTCGCCCTGTTTGCGGCGCTGCTGGCAATGGAGAACGGCTATCAGGCAGCGATAATGGCCCCGACAGAGCTTCTGGCAGAGCAGCACGCGCGGACTTTGACCAAGCTGCTGGAGCCGCTCGGAATCCAGCCAATTCTGGTTACGGGGAGTCTCAAGTCGGGCGCGAGAAAGGGCGCCGCCGCCAAGCTTGCGAGCACCGCGCCCCTCCTTGCCATCGGAACCCACGCGCTTGTTCAGCAGGCGGCGGTGTTCGGGCGGCTCGGATTCGTGACGATCGACGAGCAGCACCGGTTCGGGGTAGAACAGCGCGCTGCCCTCTCGGCGAAAGGTGATTCGCCGGACGTGCTGCTCATGAGCGCCACACCGATCCCGCGCTCACTCGCGCTCACGTTTTACGGGGATCTGGATGTGAGCACACTCGACGAGCGCCCGGCGGGAAGGCAGCCCGTCACGACGGTGATGCGCCCCGAAAAGGCGAGGGACCGGGTGCTGGAATTTGTCGCACGGGAAACGGAGAAGGGGCGGCAGGCTTACGTCGTCTATCCGGTCATCGAAGAGTCGGAAAAAACGGATCTCAAAGCGGCCACGACGATGTACGAGTCGCTATCGGCGGGACCGTTCGCCGGACGGGTCGTCGCACTGATCCACGGCCGTGTTCCGGTCGACGAGCGCGAGAAAATCATGCGCGCTTTTCGAGACGGCAAGATCGACATCCTTGTGTCGACGACCGTCATCGAAGTGGGGATCGACGTCGCCAATGCGACCGTGATGCTCATCGAGCACCCCGAGCGATTCGGGCTGTCACAGCTACACCAGCTGAGGGGCAGGGTGGGCCGCGGCGCTGAGGCCTCGTACTGCATTCTCCTTGGGGACGTCGGAGAAGAAGCGGCGGAGCGCCTGAGAATTTTCACGGACACGGACGATGGATTCGAGATCGCACGTGCCGATCTGCGGCTGCGGGGTATGGGGAACCTGTTCGGCCAGGAGCAAAGCGGCGAAGCGACGTTCCGAATCGCCGATCCCGTGGCCGACGAAGGGCTGAACGTGAAAGCGCGGGCCGCCGCCGAGATTCTGCTGGACAGGGATCCCGATCTCGCCGCGCGCGAGAACGCCGGGATTCGAAAGGTGATGAGCTCCCGCCACGCGCGTGCGCTGGAGCTGTTCAGGGTCGGTTAAGCGGACGGAGTTAGATCGCGCGCGTGTGTCTAGTTGCTCGGGTTCGCCAGGCGCTTCTTGATTCGGTCGAGCTCCGCGCTCACCTTGGCCAGCTCGTCCTTCGTCTTTGCCAGCTGGTCTTTGAGGGAGGCTATCTCCTCCTCCCGCGTCTTGGTCACGACGACCACGGTGTCTGTCCCCGGAGTCGGTGAAGGCGCTGTGGTCGAGCCCGCTGAGCTGCTGGCGATGCCACCCTGAGCTGCGACCGCCGTGCGCCGCAGCACAACCGCTTCGTTACGATAAAGCCCGGTCGAGTCGGTCGAGGCGAGATATTCGTCCAGCGCCGCGATTCCACCACCGAGCGAGCCGCGCTCGTTGGCGGGGTCAAGCGTGTATACGGCCTTCCAGAAGGTAATTTCCTTGGCCTCGCGTGTCCCTGGATGAAGGCGCACGTATTCGTCGATAAGGCGATCGGCCGCGAAGTAATTCCCCGCGTCGGCGTCTTTCCGCGCGTAGTACAGAGTCCTGTCCCAGTCGCTCTGAACATTTGGCGTCGCGACTGGCAGTTGGGCGCAGGCCACGAGTCCGAACCCGAATACGATTATTCCGAACATCCTCATCCAGCCACCTCGGCCTTGGGCGCCGCCTGGCGCCGTCTTCTCACACCGGTTGGCTCGGCGGGGAGTATGACCACGAATGTCGTTCCATAGCCGACGCGGCTCTCCACCGTGATCTTCCCGCCGTGCGCCTCGACGATTTCTTTCGCAATCGCCAGGCCTAAACCAGTGCCTTTTGTGGCCGCCTGGGCCTGATTGTCCGCTTGAAAGAACTTGTCAAAGATGTGCGGAAGCTGTTCGGCGGAAATGCCGGCTCCGGTGTCAATGACCTTTATGGTGACTTTGTTTTCCTGCGCGCTAACGGTGAGGTCCACCTTGCCGCCTCGGGGAGTGAACTTGAAGGCATTCGACAGCAGGTTGCCGAGGACTTCGTTGATTCGATCCTCGTCCCAGTAGACGTTCTGCGGAAGGTCC
Organism: Gemmatimonadaceae bacterium; assembly: GCA_036264075.1. Classification (GTDB taxonomy): domain Bacteria; phylum Gemmatimonadota; class Gemmatimonadetes; order Gemmatimonadales; family Gemmatimonadaceae; genus UBA4720. The sequence continues at coordinate 15,096 of DATARP010000100.1, read as the reverse complement.
TGTCCGTGATTGACCGTGAACGAGATGTCACGCTGCTTCGCCAGGACGGAGAACGAGCTTTCCAGTGTAGTCAGGAACTTCCGAAGATCGACCTCGCGGACGTCGACCTTTCCGCCGCTCGCCTCGAACCGGCTGATATCGAGCAGGCGCTTCACGAGGCGCGTGAGAGTATTCGCCTGCTTCGTGATGGTCTGCAACACGTCCTTCTGCTTGGGCTGGAGGTCCCCGTAGATGCCTTCCTGCAGAAGCTCCAGGTATCCGATAATCACGTTGATCGGCGTCTTCAATTCGTGCGAAGCCACGCTGACGAATTCGGCGCGGATCCGCTCCAGCTCAGCCAATTGTCTCGCCATGGCCTGATAGCTGGCTGCAAGCCGCCCGAATTCTTCGTTCTGGTTCGGCACTATGCCCAGGTCGTGAGTCAGATCGCCCTCCGAGATCGCGTGCATCCCCCTTTCGAGGGCGTAGACGGGCCGGCTTACCGACCGGAGGAGCCATATCGCAATCGCCAGCGCCAGCAGCAGCGCGATTGGCAGCGCACCGGCGACGAGTCTCTCGGCGGTAAGAGTCTCGTTCGTTGCATCGGCGACTCTCTGGCGTGTGCGCGTGCGCAGCGTCGTGGCGCTCGCGCCCAGCGCGCTGTCGACTGAGGCGATAGCAGGTCGCGTCCGCTTCTGAGAAACGATCTCGGCTACGGTGCCGCGTCCCGCCGAGGCCTGCTCGTACTCATCACGAGCGGCTGCGCGAAGCGTATCGAGCGAGCTCCGAATCTGTGTGGCCGAGATATCCAGGCTGTAGCGATCCAGCGAATCAGTCAGCGAGACCAGGCCATCGATCTCCCGCTGCATCCGCGTCGCGCTCTTCTGGTCGTGGATGAAAAGCAGCGCGTCTTCGGCGCGACGCGCGTCATCCGTGCGCTCGCGAAATGAGCCGAGCAACATGGACGCTGCGAATTCGCGATCGCGAAGTAGCCGGCTGGTCTCGTAGAGGTGTTCGAGCGAATTCAACGAGAGCGCCAGCGGAATAATGAGGACCGCCACAATTGCAAACAGGCCCCAGCCGAGGCGGGCGCGCAATGTCATGTTGAAGGAGGCCCTTTGACCGTGCTTTCTAACGGAGTTCGTCGCGACAAGCCTGTATAGTACAGAGGCTCCTTATGCAACGGAACCGTCGCGCGACAACAGGGCGGCTCGCCAATCCATCTCCGAACGAACCAGCGCGGTTGACACTCGCTACGAGCGTGGTCTACCTTGCCGCGCTAACTGCTATCATCAATGACTCCCCCATATTCAAGAATCTCAGAGCTGCCCTCACATGCCGGCGAAGCGGTACGCGTTCGCGGCTGGGTCTCTCACGTCCGCTCTTCCGGCAAAGTTGCATTTATCGTTATGCGCGACGGGACGGGAATGCTCCAGGCCGTCGTCGTCAAGAATGCTGTCTCGCCGGAATCGTGGGAGCGCTTCGGCAAGCTCACCCAGGAGACCTCCATCGAAGTCGAAGGAGAGGTGCGTCCCGATGCGAGAGCGCCGGGCGGTTTCGAGCTCGGGGTAAAGGAGCTTTCCATCTATGGACCGAGCCCCATCGACTACCCGATCCAGCCGAAGGAGCATGGGATCGACTTCCTTCTCGATAACCGACACTTCTGGCTGAGGACGCCGAGGCAGCGAGCCATTGCCCGCATCCGTCACGAAACGGAGCAGGCGATTCGTGATTTCTTTTACGAGCGCGACTTCACCCTCGTGGACACGCCGATTCTCACGGCGGCGATCGGAGAGCGGAGCGGTCTGTTCGCAACCGAGTATTTCGACGAAGGCACAGCGTATCTCGCTCAGACGGGGCAGTTGTACGGTGAAGCCGCGGCCGCTGCCCTCGGCAAGATCTACTGTTTCGGCCCGACCTTCCGCGCCGAGAAATCAAAGACCCGACGCCACCTGACGGAATTCTGGATGGTAGAGCCCGAGGTGGCGTTCAACGATTCGAACGACAACATGCGGCTGCAGGAAGAGTTCGTCTCGTACATCGTCGCGCGCGTGCTCGAGCGCCGTCAGCCTGAGTTGAAAGAGCTCGAGCGGGACCTTTCGAAGCTCGAAAGCATAAAGGCGCCTTTTCCCCGCATCGATTACGGCGAAGCGGTAAAGATCCTGCAGTCGAAGGGAAGCTCGGTGACGTGGGGCGACGACCTGGGCGCGGAGGACGAGACGTTGCTCGTAGAGGGCAAGGATCGCCCGGTGTTCGTCTACAACTATCCCAAGCAGGCGAAGGCGTTCTACATGAAGGAAAATCCGGACGATCCGCGAACGGTGTTGTGCGACGACCTGCTGGCCCCGGAGGGATACGGGGAGATCATCGGCGGGTCACAGCGCGAAGACGATCACGACAAGCTGCTGGCCCGAATCAAGGAGGAGAACCTTCCCGTCGACGCCTACAACTGGTACCTCGATCTCAGGAAGTACGGGACGTTCGTGCACTCCGGATTCGGGCTCGGCCTGGAGAGAACCGTAGGATGGATCTGTGGCATACACCACATTAGGGAGGCGATTGCCTTCCCGAGAACGATGAACCGACTCAAGCCGTGAGGTTGATTCCCCGCGGTTCAATGGAGGTCTGATGGGGTTTGACCAATATCACGAGCCGCCGGCCGAGCTCTCGGCGAAGACGCGCACGTTCGCCCGCATGATCACGTCTCTCATCGAGGAAGCGGAAGCGATTGGCTGGTACGAGCAGCGCCTCGCGCTCGAGAAGGATCGCGAGGCCAAGGCCATCATGCGGAACGCCCAGCACGAGGAGTTCAAGCATTTCGGGATGGATCTGGAATTTCTGCTGCGGAGGAACAAGAAGTGGCGTGAGGTACTCGAGGGGATTCTCTTCAAGCCAGGCGACATCGTGGAACACGGAGACGATGCCGAAGAGGAGAGCGAATGAGTGGCGTCGCATCTCACGCGCGCCCTTCGACACCGCAACTATAGACTTTTCTTCGCTGGCCAGACCGTATCGCTCGTCGGCACGTGGATCACAAGGATTGCGACAAGCTGGCTCGTATATAGGCTCACGCACTCGGTCTTTTTGCTCGGAGTAGTCGGATTCTTCGGGCAGATTCCAACACTCCTCCTCGCCCCGTTCACGGGCGTTCTCATTGACCGCTGGAATCGGCATCGCATCCTCGTTGTGACACAGGCTCTGGCGATGCTCCAGTCCGTTGCGCTCGCCGCGCTGACGCTCGCCGGAAGAATCACGGTGGCCGAGATCCTGGCTCTCCAGGTGGTGCAAGGGATAATCAACGCCTTCGACACCCCGGCGCGGCAGACGTTCGTCGTGGAAATGGTGACCGAACGCGCCGATCTTCCCAACGCAATCGCGCTCAACTCTTCGATGGTGAACGCGAGCCGCATCATCGGCCCTTCGGTGGGCGGAGTCATGATTGCGGCCGTCGGCGAGGGCTGGTGCTTCGCGCTCGACGCGGTCTCGTATCTCGCCGTGATCGCGTCGCTTCTCGCCATGCACCTCGACACGTTCTCTCCGCCGACAACGAACACGAGGATGCTCGACGAGTTGCGGACCGGCTTTCGCTACGTCACGAGATTTCCCCCTGTTCGCGACTCTCTCCTGCTGCTCGCACTAGTCGCGACGATGGGGATGCCGTACACGGTGCTCATGCCGGCGATTGCGGCCAACGTTCTTCATGGCGGTCCCCATACGCTGGGATACCTGATGACCGCGATCGGGTTTGGAGCGCTCGGCGGCGCGTTCTATCTCGCCTCCCGGCGCTCTGTGCTCGGGCTCGGACGGGTGATGGTCGCAGCGACGTTCGCATTTGGCGCGGGGCTCATCGCGTTTTCATTTTCTCGCGCGCTCTGGCTGTCACTCATCCTGCTCCCAGTCGTTGGCGCCGGGATGATGGTGCTCATGGCGTCGACCAATACCATTCTGCAGACGATCGTCGAAGACGACATGCGGGGCAGGGTAATGTCTTTTTACACGATGGCTTTCCTCGGCACGGCCCCACTCGGAAGCCTGCTTGCCGGGTTCGCCGGTGGCCACATCGGACCGATGAATACTGTGACCCTTGGCGGCGTAAGCTGTTCGCTCGGTGCTGCAGTATTCGCTGCCCGTCTTCCACGGCTTCGCGCCCACGTCCGTCCGATTTACATAGAGCGCGGAATTCTCGCGGCGGCCGAGATCGAGGGCGGTTCCAAGTCGCTTTGATCGTCTGTCATTCGCGGCTGGTGTTCTTCTCCGCTTGCTTGATTTCATCCCATAGCGCGTCGAGCTTCTCCAGCCCCGCGTGTGCGATGTCGATGCTCCGGTCCTTCGCCAACTTTTCGATCTCCTGAAATCGGCGTTCGAATTTCGCATTGGCCTTGTCGAGCGCCAGCGAAGAATGGACTCCTGCTTTCCGTGCCAAGTTGACGACGGCGAACAGCAGGTCACCGATCTCTGCCTCGAGCGCATAGTGGCGCGCGTCCATCGCCGGCGGCGAACCGGGCTTGGCTGGCTTTGATTGCTGAAGCTCTGCTCTGACCTCAGCCAACTCTTCCTCGACTTTTTCAGCCGGCCCAAGGACATCGGGCCAGTCGAATCCTACGCCCGCTGCGCGATCCTGGAGCCTGTGCGCTCGATGGAGCGCCGGCAGCGCGGCGGGAAGTCCGTCACCGATGCTCTTGCGATGCCTCGACTTCATTCGCTCCCACGGCTCCTTCGCGGCATCACCGTATAGATGCGGGTGCCGCCCCTTCATCTTGGTGATCAATCCCTCGGCGACGTCCGCGAAAGCAAACGCGCCGCGCTCCTCGGCCAGCACAGAGTGAAAGAGCACTTGCAACAGCACGTCGCCGAGCTCTTCCCGCATCAGTCGATCGTCCTCGAGCCTGATTGCGTCGTCGAGCTCGGTCGCTTCCTCGATCAGATACGGTCGAAGAGACTCGTGTGTCTGCGCGGCATCCCATTCGCACCGTTTTCGCAGGTCGCGCATGAGCGCGAGCGTATCGTCCAGAGAATGTGTCTTATCCATGAGTGATGGCTGCGTCCGAGCTCGTTTTCTTGAAGGCATCTGAGGTCCGGCGTATACTACCCGAATCGTAAATGAAGCGTCAATGAAGCAGACATTAGCTCGCGCCCTGGTCGAGATCGACCTGGGCGCGTTGCAGCGTAATGGAGCCGCGGTTGCGAGGCGCGCCGGCGTGCCCATCCTGCCGATGATCAAAGCGGACGCCTACGGCCTGGGCGCGAAAGGAGTGCTGCGCGCCATGGAGCCCCTCGAGCCGTGGGGTTACGGGGTAGCCACCCTCGCCGAGGGCGAAGAGCTGCGCGATCTCGGTGTAGCGCGTTCCATCGTGATTTTCACGCCGCTCCTGAATCCGGATCTGGCGCGCGCACGTTCCGCGCGACTGACGCCGACGCTCGGCTTTCCTGGAGAAATCGAATCGTGGTTGCGGGCGGGCGGTGGCGCGTGGCACCTGGCTGTCGATACGGGGATGAGTCGCGCCGGCCTCCCCTGGCGCGAGATCGACCAGATCGCGCAGCTCGCGGCACTGGCTCCGCCCGAAGGCGCGTTTACCCACTTTCATTCCGCAGAGCTGGACGACGGGACGATGGGAGAGCAGGAGGGGCGTTTTCGTACGGCAATAGCCCGCTTGCCGTCTCGCCCACCGTTGCTGCACGCCGACAACAGCGCTGCAGTTGCCCGTAAGGCGAGAAGCGAATGGGACCTCGTCCGTCCGGGCATTTTTCTTTACGGGGTGGGGAGCGGAATCTCTGCAGCCGTTCAGCCAGAGCCGGTCGTACACCTGCGGGCTCCCATCGTGGAGATTCGAAACCTCGAGGCCGGTGACACGGTCAGCTACGACGCGACGCTTCGCGTCGAGCGAGCGGCCCGCATCGCCACGCTGGCGATTGGATACGCGGATGGCTATCCGCGCTCTCTCAGCCAGGTGGGCTCGGCGTTGGTTGGTGGAACGATCGCGCCGATCGCTGGCCGGGTTACCATGGATATGACGATGATCGACGTGACGACGGTTAGCTGCGAAGTCGGCGACGCGGTCACGCTGATCGGCCGGTCGGGGAACACCGTTCTCACTGTGGAGCGAGTCGCTGACGACGCGAGCATGTCTCCGTACGAGCTTCTCACCGGGTTGAGATCCCGGGTCGGGAAGATCTACACGGGTCCATAACCGTGAAGCGCGCGGTCATCATAATCCTCGACGGTGTTGGCATCGGCGAAGCGCCAGACGCTGCGGACTATGGCGACACGGCAAGCGACACGCTCGGAAACCTCGCTCGCGTGAGTGGTGGCCTGAGGCTCCCGCGCCTCGAGCGGCTCGGACTGGGCAACATTCGGCGGATCGATGGCATCGCTGCTCGCGGCGACGCGGCGGGCGCCTGGGGCAGCATGCGGCCGGCATCCGCGGGGAAGGACAGCACGACCGGGCATTGGGAGATCGCGGGAGTGCATCTCGAGCGCCCGTTCCCCACTTACCCCAAGGGTTTTCCCAGCGAGGTGATTGCGAAGTTCGCGCGGGAGACGGGGCGCGGAGTGATCGGCAACGTAGTTGGTAGCGGTACCGACGTGATGAACCGCTTCGCCGCCGAGCACCGCGCGACTGGGAGCTGGATCGTTTACACCTCGGCGGACTCCGTCTTCCAGATCGCCGCCGACGAAGCCGTAATTCCACTCGCTGAGCTCTACCGCGCCTGTGAGATCGCGCGGAAGATGCTGGTGCCTCCTGACGATGTTTCGCGGGTGATAGCTCGACCCTTCGTGGTCGAGAACGGTGTACCCAACCGGACTGCGAATCGGCGCGACTATTCCCTCGTACCGCCCTCGGAGACCCTCCTCGACGCTCTCGCGGCGGCAGGCATTCCGCGAGCGGGAGTCGGTAAGGTCGACGATCTTTTCGCGGGTCGCTCGATTGCTTCGACGCACACGGCGTCCAACGCGGAAGGCATCAGCGGCATCAAGAAGTGGCTTTCGACCGCTGAAAGTGGGCTCCTCTTCGCCAACCTAGTAGATTTCGACCAGTTGTTCGGGCACCGCAACGACGTTGCGGGGTTCTATGGTGCGCTGCGCGAATTCGACGCAGCTCTGCCCTCCATCAATTCCCGGCTCAAAGAGGAAGACCTGCTTTTCATCACCGCCGACCACGGCAACGATCCTACAACTCCATCTTCGGATCACGCCCGCGAGATTGTTCCACTCCTCGCAGGAGGCATGCGCGTCGTGCCCCGCGACCTCGGCGAGCGCGACACATTCTCCGATCTCGGCGCGACAATCGCGGAGTGGTTTGGGCTGTCATTCAGAGGTCGCGGCAGATCGTTCCTGACAGAGCTGATAGTCTGATGACCAAGAAATCGGAAACCAGGGCCTCCCTCAGGGAGGCAGCGATGCGCGCGCTGGACAACGCGCATGCTCCGTATTCGAACTTTCGCGTCGGAGCCGCCCTGCTGACGCGCGACGGCAAGCTCATAACCGGGTGCAACGTCGAGAATTCCGCCTACGGATTCGCAATTTGCGCGGAAACCCTTGCGGTGGCCTCTGCTGTCTCACAAGGGCTGACTGAATTCGACGAGATAGCAATCGCATCGGACGATCGGGAGCCGACCCCTCCATGCGGGGCGTGCAGGCAGGTGTTGAACGAGTTTGCGCCGAATATCAGAGTCTCCAGCTACACGCGCGACGGAAAGGAAGCTTCGTGGACGCTCCAGGAGCTGCTGCCACACGCCTTCGTGCTGAACCAATCACGTGGAAGGATGTAGTGAAGTCTTCGTCTTTGCTGTTGCGCTCGGTCGCGACCGCCGCGCTGTTCATTTCTTTCGCATCGTGCTCCGAGAATCTCGATAGCTCCGGTGTTTGCTCTGTGCTCTGTCCGCCCGTCGGCGGCCACGTGCAGAATCTCACCATCGATGCCGTGGCGCTCGATACGACGGTCCAGTCACTCTCGGGATTGGGTACTGAGCCGGGGCTGTTCCTGGCGTCGCGGGGCGACACGCTCGACACGCGCGTGATCATTCGCTTCGACTCGCTCCCGCTCAAGTTCACTCCCAGTGCCGACACGGCCCAGCCGATAACAGAGGTGGACAGCGCGTACATCCTCCTCCACATCGATACGCTTTCGATCAAGGGTGGTCCGGTGATTATCGAGGCGTACGACGTCGACACTACTGCGAGCGATACTTCGACGGCCGCTGTTCTCGCCCTCTTTCGCCCCGACCGCTTCATCTCGTCCCAGTCCTTCATTCGCGCCGACCTGAAGGACAGCCTCAGGTACTACATCTCGACCGCGACAGTGCTGGCCAAGATTCAGGCGAACGCGAGATTCCGCATTGGTCTGCGCGCTGTCGCTGGGGCAAGCTCGTCGCAGGTGCGTATCATCTCGACCGAAGGCGGTGCGCCGCCCACGCTCGTGTTTCGCGCGAGGCCAGATACAATCACGGCAGCGCTTTCCGTGGCGCCTTTTTCACGAACGCCGACGGGCGAGGCAGTCGTCGCATATCACCTCTCCGATTACACGATCATCGCGAAAGGGCCGCCGCCTGGTCCACTGACCGACCTCGATGTCGGCGGACTCCCGCCGCGCCGGGTCTACATTCGGTTCTCGATTCCTCTCAATATCATCGACTCTACGACGGTGGTCCGTGCGACGCTGCTCCTGAATCAGCTTCCGAATTCCATGCTGGATCCCACGGACACCGTTCTTATTCTCCCCTCCCTTGTTTTGGCGGGGAAGGCTGTCACTGATCCGACTAAGGCAGCGCAGATAGTGGGCGACATCACTCTGGACACTCTCAAGATCACACCCGGGGGCTCGGGCGTGACGGAGATCGAGCTCGTCAAAGCCTTCCCGATCTGGCGCACACAGTCACCCGATACCGTCCCCCGCGCGATCGTCCTCAAGACTCTAAACGAGGGCAACTCGCCGCTGGAAATCAGATTCTCCTCCAGCGAGGAAGCGCTCACGCTCCTGCGCCCGCGGCTGAGAATCAGTTACACTAATCGCGTTCCGCTGGGGATTCCGTGATGCGCACAATGGTCGTAGCAACGCTCGCGATAGCTCTGATCGTCTCTCGTGGGAACGCGCAGGGGGCGCTCAGCACACAGGGGCTCGGCTATCCAACGGGTGAGATGAGCGCGAGAGCCGAGGGAACGGGCGGGGCGCTCGGGGACTTCGACGCATTGAGCCTGGTGTCTCCCGCTTCGATTGCCGGAGTCGGTGCTTCTGCGATCTTCTTCCAGTATTCGCCAGAGTTCAGGCGCGTCACTGCGGGTTCGGGTACTGCGAGCACTGTAACCGCGCGCTTTCCCATGGTTTCGGGCATTATCCCGATGGGACAGGCGTGGGCCCTCGGCGTCAGCTCGGCGACCTTCCTCGATCGCTCGTCGGAAACCAGCCTCGCGCGCAGAGAGCTCGTCGGGACGGACAGCGTCAACATGACCGAGATCAACAAGGTGCTGGGCGCGATCAACGATGTGCGACTGGCGATCGCCTGGACCGGAACTCCAAAGGTGCGGCTCGGTGGCGGGATGCACGTGTTCAGTGGCAGCAATCGCGTTACGCTCTCGCAGATCTTTCCTGACAGCGCCAAGTACAGCACCTCATCCGAGAGCGCTCGCCTCAGCTTCACGGGTTTCGCCGCGTCCGCAGGTATCGAGCTTCATCCTTCGCGCGTCATCGGATTTGCGATTGCAGGCAGAAAGGGTGGAGACCTGACCGCCAAGTCGAGCGATTCCACGATCGGACGGGGACGACTGCCGGATCACTACTCTGTGTCGGTTAGCTATGACGGAATCACGGGCGCAAACCTCTCAGCGCGGGCGGCCCACGACAACTGGAGCTCCCTCAATACGATCGGCTCCACGGTCCAGGGCTTCGATTCGTGGGATTACTCTTTCGGTGGAGAGGCTTCGGGGCCGCGCGTAATGCAGCGAGTGCTGGTGATGCGCGCTGGCGCGAGGGTACGCACGCTTCCATTCGGGTTCAACGGGCAGAAAGTCTCCGAGACCTCGTTTATGGGTGGGGTTGGCGTTCCCCTCGCTCGCGAACGCGCCGCGCTGGATTTCTCGCTTCAGCACGCAGCGCGATCCTCCGCTTCGATCAAGGAACGTGGTATCATCCTCAGCTTCGGCTTGAGGGTCAGTCCCTGATATGGCTGACGGCGCGAATGCGAAGCCCGAGGTAATTCTCGTTGCTGACGACATTCCCGCCAACGTCGAGCTCCTGCTCGACCAGCTGGACAGCCTGGGATACGAGACGATAACGGCAGTTGACGGGCCGTCGGCCGTTGCGGCGGCGTTCGAGCATCATCCCGATCTCTGCATTCTCGACGTCTCCATGCCGGCGGGCGATCTCGGCGTCGACGATCGATCGACTGGGTTCGAGGTCTGTCGCCGAATCAAGCGCGATCCGCGCACGTCTCGCATTCCGGTGATCTTCGTCACCGCGCTTAACGACACCAGCGACCGAGTGCGGGGAATCGAGGCTGGTGGCGATGACTTTCTCACCAAGCCCCACAATCGTCTGGTGCTCGGTGCGCGCGTTCGCAGCCTGCTCAAGCTCAAGGCGGCAACGGACGCGCTCGAGGACAGCCTGCGCAAGCTTCGCGAGCTGGAGAAGGTGCGCGACGACCTGATGAAGATGATCGTGCACGATCTCAAGACGCCGCTGACATCCGTGCTGGCCACACTGGAGATGCTCGCCGACGGAGATTTTGGCTCCGTGACGATGCCGCAGAAGGCGGCGATCGGAGACGCCGAGACAAAATCGGAAGACCTTCTCGCGCTGATCGACGACATTCTCGAGGTTGCGCGGATCGAGGAAGCGCGGATCTCGCTGACGCTCGCGCCCATGGCACCGGGAGCGCTGCTGGCCGAGCTCGTTCACGAATGGGGACACCGATTTCAGCAGGAGAAGACGACCGCGTCGGTTTCCGTCGCGGACGATGCACCGATTTTCGCGGGCGACAAGGGACTGATCAAGCGGGTGTTTTCCAATCTCATTCAGAACGCTGTCACGCACTCCTCGCATCCCGTCCATCTCGAGCTCAGCGCGCGAAAGGCCCGGAACGGCATTCTTTTCACCGTCAGTGACAACGGTCCCGGAATTCCGCCCGAGTACCACGATCTGATTTTCAGAAAGTTCGGACAGGTGGAGATGCCACGGTCGCCGCGGACGCGAAGCTCGGGGCTCGGGTTGACCTTCTGCAAGCTTGTCGTCGAGCGCCATGGCGGACGCATCTGGGTGAAGAGCGAAGAGGGCAGGGGAAGCTCTTTCTATATCGAGCTTCCGTCAGATCCGACATCGCCGGAAAACAGCTTGCACGCTACCAGCGCGGCATCCGCGTCTTCGGGCTAGCCGCTATCTTTCAGGGCGCGCTCACCAGCAACTCACCGTCGATGCTCCAGCCTCAACGCCCAACCGTCTACATCGAGACGTACGGATGTCAGATGAATGTCAGCGACACCGAGCTAATGCTTGGGAAGCTGATCGAATCCGGCTACGACTCGGTTCCGGAGCCCGACGGCGCCGACGTGATTCTCATCAACACGTGCGCGATACGCGAGCACGCGGAACAGCGCGTGATCGGGCGAATCGGGGAGATGAAAAGTCGCATGAAGCAGGGTGCCGTTGTCGGCGTCACTGGATGCATGGCCCAGCGTCTCGGCGCACAGCTGCTCGACCGTGCCAGGCACGTGAGTCTGGTCATCGGGCCGGACGGGTACAGGGATCTACCGTCTCTCATCGAGAGCGCTCGAAAAGGCGTGCGGACGACTGCGACCGATTTCGATCTCGAGGAGCACTACGAGGACTTCACTCCGCGCCGCTTCGAGGGCGTGAAGGCGTGGATACCGGTGCAGCGGGGCTGCGATTACAGGTGTACCTACTGCATCGTGCCGACGACGCGCGGCCCGGAGCGCAGCCGCCGCCTTTCCGAGGTCGTGCGCGAGACGGAGGCGGTGGTCGCGTCGGGGATTTCGGAGATTGTCCTGCTAGGCCAGACCGTTAACTCCTACTTCGACGGCGAGCACGATTTCGCCGACCTTGTGCGGGCGGTCGGAAGCGTTTCGGGAGTCAGGAGACTCCGGTTCACTAGCCCGCATCCGAACGATTTCAGCGAGCGCGTCATTCGTGCCCTGGCGGAGACGGAAAGTGTCTGTGAGCACGTCCACCTCCCGATGCAATCCGGGTCGAGTCGAACGCTCAAGCGGATGCTGCGGAGGTATACGCGCGAGGGCTATCTCGAGTGCGTCGACGAGCTGCGGTCAGCGATTCCCGATCTTTCACTCACGACCGACATAATCGTGGGGTTCCCCGGCGAAACCGAGGATGATTTTGCGGAAACGCTCAGTGCGGTTGAGGCGGTGGGATTCGATGACGCGTACACGTTCAAGTTCTCTCCGCGCGACGGCACTCCGGCCACGCGGCTTCCTGTCAGTGAAACGGTGCCCGACGATATCGCCAGCGAAAGACTGGCCCGCCTGATCGCAACGGTTCGGGGTGGAACCCGCGAGCGGAACATCAAGCTCCTCGGAGAGCGCCGCGAAGTGCTCGTCGAAAAGGCCGCTCGGCGGGGTGGACTGCTCCAATCGCGAACGCGCGACTTCAAGGTCGTGATGATTCCCGGCGACGCATCGCTGATTGGGCGATACCTGAATGTCGAGCTCACCGGCACGACCGGGTCGACGTTCATCGGGCAGGTAGTAGGCCAGCGAGCGCCACTCCCCATGGCGGGATAGCAGCCAGAGTTAACCGGCGCCGCGAATCGATTCGATCGCGCGCTGAATGATTGTGTACGCGCGCCCCCGAGCTCATAGGGTGGCGAAGTCCCAGGTGGAGCGCGCCTGCCCCTCATCACCGCGACATATCTCGTTTATGCTGCCGGACTGCTGATCGGGTTCGGCGGTGTCGCGTGGCTGGCGGTCGCCATCGCGATTCTCTGTGCCGCGATTGCTGTGGCAACACGCAGGCCCGACCGTGCAGGCCTGGCGCTCGTGTTCGCTGGGGCGGCGATCATCGCGTCCACAGTGGCTCCGCCAGAGCGGCCGCTCGCCCACCCGAAACTCGTGCCTCATACTGATTTCCTGACGAGCATTCGAACGCGTGCTGGACGGTCGATCGACGAAACGTTCGGAGAGGATGCCCCGCTGGCCCGCGCGCTCCTCATCGCAGACCAGCGGCAGATCCCCACCGAGATGCGCGATCGGTACGCCTCGGCGGGTCTCATCCACATGTTGTCGATATCGGGACTTCACGTGGCGGTCATCGCGGCTGCAATGGAGCTTCTGTTCCAGGTGGCTCGCATGCCCCGTCGTGCTGCTCTTCTTGGTGCGTTCGTGGCCACCGGTGTCTATGTAGCCATGATTGGTGCGCCGCCGCCCGCGCTCCGGTCGGCCGCCATGCTCGGCGTCGCCATGCTCAGCCGTTTCGCCCAGCGTCCGACGTCACCTTGGGCGGCGTGGGCGATCGGGGGGTTCATACCCCTTTTCGCACCGCGCACTGTAATCGATGTCGGATACCAGTTGAGCGTCCTCGGAATGTGCGCGCTCGTTGCCGCGGGATCGTTGTGGCGCAGGCATCTCGCGACGCGTCTGACTGGCTGGCGGGCGCGGATTGGCCGAGAGTTGATGACATCTCTCGTTGCGTGCGCCGTCACCGCGCCCCTTGTGGCGTGGGTGTTCGGCCGTGTGAGTCTCGTCGCGCCCGTTTCCAATCTCATAGCCGCGCCGGTGATCACGCTGGCGCAGCCGGTGCTCTTTCTGGCACTCCTTCTCGCTCCTTTTGGCTGGGCCGCGCGATTCGTCGCGCAGGCGGTTCATCCTTTGCTTTTCGCATTCGATTGGATCGCTTGGTTTTCCGCGTCCGTGCCCGGCGCTGCGATAACAGTTACGACAACCGCTGTCACCGCCGTGCTCGCGGCGTGCTCCGCTGTCTCGCTGGTCGTCGCCTGCGTGAGCCGATATCCCACTCCGCCGGTGATCGCCGCGTTGGGTTCGCTGGCCCTGATGGTTGTGGTTCCAGCGATTCCGCTTCGACCGACGTCCGGTGTCGAGCTTCACGTGCTGGACGTCGGACAGGGCGACGCAATCCTGCTGCGGACAGACGCGGGACGTTGGGTGCTCTTTGATGCCGGCCCCGCGTGGAACGGCAGTGATGCCGGGCGCAGGGTTGTGATTCCCTACGTTCTTCGCCGCGGCGGATCGGTCGAATCGTTCGTGCTCTCGCACCCGCACAACGATCATGTCGGAGGGGCCGCCAGCGTACTCAGCGCCATGCATCCACACAGCTATTGGGATGCTGCGTTTGCAGGCGGCGCCGAGACCTACATCGCATCGCTCTCGGTAGCGAAGGCAGAGGGCATCGACTGGCGTCGTGTGCATCCCGGCGATTCCATTCAGATCGACGGCGTCACGGTATCCTTCCTCGCGCCCGATTCCGTCTGGACGGTGGGGCTCAAGGATCCGAACCTTGCGAGCACCATCGCACTGGTACGGTACGGAATGGTGCGTTTTCTGCTTGTTGGCGATGCGGAGCGTCCTGAAGAGGATTGGTTGCTCGCCCATCACGCTGAGCTGCGAGCGGATGTACTGAAAGTGGGTCATCACGGCAGCTCGACGAGCAGCAGTGACGAGTTTCTGGCCGCGGTCCATCCGACCCTGGCTGTTATCTCGGTCGGAGCCGGCAACAAATACGGGCATCCAAGCAGCGACGTCATTCGCGCGCTCGGGGTGGTGGGTGCGGAAGTGCTGCGGACGGATGAAGCCGGCACGATTGTCGTCCGCAGCGATGGCTCTCGAATCGAAGTCGAAGCGAAAGGAGAGAAATGGGAATTGGCGCGAGACTCATCGCGGCGATAGCGGGGCGACAAATTGAGCTGCCGCCTGCGTACACGGACATCTATCCCGAGCTTGCCGAGGCGAGTTATCGCAGAGGAGGACTGCCTGCGAGAATCGCGGGCTGGGCGCTCGGCTCGAGCAGCGCAGCTGCGATCACATTGTGGAGCACCGTCTTCATTGCGCCGGCAACACCGCTGAGCGCCGAGCTACTCTTGCACGAGCTTCGGCACGTCCACCAATTTTCGGAGCGAAAGACATTCCCCCTTAGCTATCTT
>DATARP010000170.1:0-4871 GCA_036264075.1 Gemmatimonadaceae bacterium | reverse complement strand
ATGCCGAGCGCAGCCAACGCGCTCGGCATCACATCCACGGTGCGGCGCGGTGTGAGGGACGGCCGGTGATTGAGGAGCAACGGCACCAACATGTGCTCGCGGTGCAGCGCTCCGTGCGACGAGACGTGCGGAATCGGCTCGTACCTCGCGCGATAATCCCAGTCTCGGGCCGCAGAAAGAATTATGTCCCCGCTCCGGGGCGAACCCGCGAGATTCGCGATCTGCACCAGCGCGTCGGGATAGTCGCTCTCGATCGTCGCGTCGTAGGCGCCCCGATCGTCGAGCGATTCCTGACGTCCGATGTCGAGCGGATCTCCGCTCTCGGGCGTGTATGAGTACAGGGATTCCTTCCAGGTCAGCCGCGCCATTCCGCGAGTGCGCGTGTGGATCTCGCAGGAAGACGAGCTCGTAGGGAGAATCATCAGATCGACCGAGTCGCGCGAGAGCACGCTCGTCTGCAGCCCGTGCCACCTCTCTGCGAGCGCGGGCCACCACGGCCGTGCCTTCTGGTCAAGATTCAGGTACAAGTGCGCCATCGCGTTGCCGCTGACCATCACCGCAATGTCGGCGGACGAGTTGAAGGCCCACGGGTGCGCCAGCGTGGTGAAGCCCCAACCGGCAATGAGGCCCGTGAGATCCTCATGGTGCCGCACGGGCGAATGACCGTGATCACTTCCCACCCAGAGCTGCATCCTCTTCCACCTGCCATCACGCTCCGCATCCGAGCGGATCTGCGCGACAGTCTCATCCACGATTCGCATCGCCTCGGCAACGATGGGGGCATCCTGGCCGGCGGCGTGCGATGTCTTGTCGATCCCGGTGAACGCCGCGAAAGCAAATTTCATCCGCCGCGTGCGAAGTCGGCGAGCTACCTCTTCTCCTACGCTGCGATCGATCGCGAGCCAGCCTTGCACGTCTCCGCGGAAATGCGTTGTCGCCGCTCGAGCGATGAAGGCAGCACTTTGTCCGATTCTGTCGCGGCGCCGCAAACCGCGCGCGATCACGCTCAGCGCGCCCATGCTCGGTTTGGCGAGCTCGAAAATGGTCGGAGACGCTTTGTCGATGTCTCTGTCCACGAACCGCATCTCCGCCCCGACGTAGCTGCGCGAGTGTCCGGAGAGTCGCGCGACTCGACGGGACCGATCGTACCAGCGGAGGCCCGGCAAGCCGACGCTGCCCGGATATCTTCCCATGATGAATGGGGCGTAGGCGGGACCGGTTACGGAAGGGAACGCCGAAGTGATTGTCGTGAGAGAGCCTTCGTCTCTCAGCGCGGCGAGTGCCGGCAGGTGCCCGTTGTCGATGGAGCGAGCAAGCACATCGGATCGCACTCCATCAGCGATGATCATCACGACCTGCGCAGCATCACCTGGCGGGGTTCCTGCAGACGCACGCAACTTTAGTTTTCGAATGACGAGAGCCGGCAGGAACGTTTCTGTCGGCGTCCTACTACCGATCGCCGAAGCCCGCGACAGCGGCCAACAATGAAGAAGAAAGAAGATAAATCGAAAGCCACGCGCGCGAATCCCGCGGGCAGGAAGTCCACTCGCGCGCGTACGGCCGGCGGAAAGAAGCTCAATCCTGAAGTGATGGCTTCGGCGGAACAGCAGGCTCTCCAGGGACTGAAGGAGCGCACCGAGGAGGGACATCTCAAGGCCGGTAGAACACCACCGTCACAGGGTGACGGACGAAGGTCGGGCGCCACCCGCACTGTCGACGATGCTATCCGCGATGCGAGTCCGGTCACCGAAGACGAGAAGCTCCTGCAGCAAACCGGACCCAAGATCGATTTCACTCGGACGGATCCGTGGCGGGTGCTTCGCATCATGGGAGAGTTCATCGAAGGCTTCGACACTCTGGCTCCGATCGAGAAGGGTGTCACGATATTCGGCTCGGCTCGCATCGGGCCGGATGATCCACACTACGACGCGGCAGTCGAGACGGCGCGCCTCCTCGCGCAAGCCGGATTCGCGATCATCACCGGCGCCGGCCCAGGCATCATGGAAGCGGGCAACAAGGGCGCCAAGCTCGGCGGCGGCCGCTCGATCGGGTGCAACATCGAGCTTCCGTTCGAGCAGGGTGCCAATCCTTACGTCGATACTCTGGTGAACTTCAAGTATTTCTTCGTCAGGAAGACGATGTTCATCAAGTACTCCGTGGCGTTCATCATCTTTCCCGGCGGATTCGGCACTCTCGACGAATTATTCGAGGCCCTCACACTCATTCAAACGGGGAAAATCTATCGATTCCCCGTCATACTCTTCGGGCGCTATTACTGGGCTGGCCTTTTGCGTTGGCTGCAGACGCGGGTGCTGAGCGAAGGCAAGATCTCCGCGGGTGATCTCGATCTGATGTTGGTGACAGATGATCCAGCCGAAGCGGTGCAGGCGATAGTCAGCGCGTACAGATCGCTCGGAAAAACAGCCGGTGAACAATTCGACGATGTAATCACGGGCCAGCGCGATGCCAAAAAGCACTAAGGGGAACGGCGAAGGGGGCGGGCGCGACCGTGGCGGCTTTAAGTCATCACGCCATGGAAAGGCGTCAGCCGCAGGGCCCAAGGCCCAGCAGAAGCTGGCAGCCGAGGATCGCGAGAAGCGCGGAGCTCAGCACACTGCTCACGAGTCGAGCCGGTTCCTCAAAGGGCAGCGCATCGATCCACGCCGGATCGACGGGAAGGAAACCGTAGCGGATCTGATCGAGGGCACCTACCTCGCCTACAACGCCGCGCGCCTTCGCGAGGCCTGCCAGCTGTTCACAGGGAAAATGCTCAACGCGGATGTAACCGTCGGGCTGTCCATCACGGGCGCACTCACGCCGGCGGGCCTCGGAATGTCAGCGCTGATTCCGCTTATCGAAGCGGGTTTCGTCGACTGGATCATCTCCACGGGTGCGAATCTCTATCACGACACCCATTTCGGGCTCGGTCTCGCGATGCACCGCGGCAACCCGCAGGAGTCGGACGTCATCCTCAGAGAGGAAGGAGTCGTGCGCATCTACGACATCTTCTTCGACTACGACGTTCTCCTCTCGACCGATGCGTTCTTCCGGAAGATCATTACGGGCAAGGAATTCCAGCGGCCGATGTCGAGCGCCGAGTTCCACAACCTGTGCGGCAAGTACGTCCGGGAGCGCGAGAAGGCGCTCGGCATCGGACAGAAATCGCTGCTTTCAGCCGCGTACGCATCCGGGGTGCCTATTTACACTTCTTCACCGGGCGACAGCTCGATCGGCATGAACATCGCCGCGCTCGCGCTCGACGGAAACAAACTCGTCCTCGATCCCAATCAGGATGTGAACGAGACAGCGTCGATTGTGCTGGACGCCAAGCGCGGTGGAGGAAAGAGCGGAGTCATGATTCTCGGGGGTGGCAGTCCGAAGAATTTCATGCTCCAGACAGAGCCGCAAATTCAGGAAGTCCTCGGCATCGACGAGAAGGGCCACGATTACTTCCTCCAGATTACGGACGCGCGCCCCGACACCGGAGGGCTTTCCGGAGCGACGCCAGCCGAGGCAGTGAGCTGGGGCAAGATCGACCCCGATAGGCTGCCCGATGCTGTGGTGTGCTATCTGGACTCGACCGTCGCCCTGCCGCTGTTGACTTCGTATGCGTTCGCGCGGCACGAGGCGCGGCCGCTCAAGCGACTGTTCGATCGTCGCCAGGCGATGATGAAGAGATTGCGCGATGAGTACGAGAAGTCGTCGTCTTCTCCGGCGGAGATCGACCATACGGATTCCAAGCTTCCTCAGCATCGATAGCTCCGCTTGATTCGCGGGTGCCGTATCGCCCCGTGACGTAGATGCCAGCCCGAGCGGCAGATTGCCTCTCCGGCCTGGACTGCCTAGCTTGGAGGTGTGGCGCCCGGCCGGTCATTCGGTCGGGCGTTCGGTTTTTGTTGCACGCTGGTGTCTCCGCACAGGCTCAGGTCGTATGATCGAAATACTCAAGAAAAAACTGGGAGAAGAGGCCGAGCGACTTCAGCATGAGCTGAGTGTCACGCTTCCTCAGGAGATTAGGCGGGCCGTCGAGATGGGGGATCTGCGCGAGAACAGCGAGTACAAGGCCGCGCTCGAGCGGCAGCAATTCGTGCAGGCCCGGCTCGGTCAGCTCCGCCAGCGGCTGAGCAAGTTGTCGCAGATCGACGTCTCCCAGATCCCGGCCGACAAGGTCGGGCTCGGCTCGCAGGTCGTCGTGCAGGACGAGAAAACGGGAGAGCGCGAGAGCTACAGCCTGGTGTTCGGCGACTCGGTTGAATTCGAGGAAGGCCACGTCAGCATGTCATCGCCCATCGGCAAGACACTCGTCGGAAGGAGCGTCGGCGAGACCGTGGTGCTAAAGCTTCCGGCGACGACGCGCCGATTGAAGATCATCGAGCTGAAGACGATACACGACGCGGCGTAGCGTAAACGCGCGGTATCTGCCACCGATTCGCGGCGCCCGATGATGCCCTCGCCGACGCCCTGTAGCCGTCCGCCGCAAACGTCCCGAAAACTGCTTGAGCGCCTTGGTGCGCCCCAATACCGTCCATGCGTAAGCATCGCGTATGCACTATCACTGGACGGAGACAAAAATGTTGAAGCAGGTTTTCACCACGGTCGCAGTCGCATGCCTGTTCGGATGCGGCGGAGGCTCTACGAGCCCGCAAATGCAGAACGTAAATACTCCTCCGCCTCCCGGCGGAGTTGCAGTGACGAATAACGCGTTCAGCCCGACTTCTTTGACGGTGGCAGCTGGGACGTCGGTGCAGTGGGCCTGGGACAGCTGCACCGGAGACCCGTACAACGGGCAGACCTGCGTCTCGCACAACATTGTCTTCGACGACGGCGTTACGTCCGGTCTCCTGGATCACGGCACGTACAGCCGGACGTTC
>DATARP010000164.1:0-10025 GCA_036264075.1 Gemmatimonadaceae bacterium | reverse complement strand
GAACTTCACCGCGTCGGGGTTCGTCCGAAGCTTGTCCGGGTTGGCCACGCCCCCTGGCAGCACCAAGGCGTCGAAGTCCCGCGCGCTCGCCCCGGAAACCAGTCCATCGACTGGAAAGCGCTCGCCTTTCTCGTCGTGATTAACCGCCTGAATCTCGCCAGCCTTGTCAGAGAGGAGGGTTACATCGGCCCCCGCCTGTTTGAGGGCGTTCCATGGCGCAGTGAGCTCCACCTGCTCGACGCCATCGGTGGCGAGGAAGACGACTTTGCGGCCTTTCAGCGGAGCGGCCATGGGTATCTCCTTATCCAGCGCTTGAGAAGTGGTGAATCTAAAAGTGAGAGTCAGAAAACATGCCACCTTGAACTCGCCTCGCATTCCCGCTCCCGCGTCCCCCATCCCGCCTCCCGGCTCCCGCTCGCGCGACCATATTTCGGCGTGCCCATCGTCGACCTTTACGGACACGAGAGCCTGCGTGCGCGGCTCTCGGAAAGCGTCAGCGCCGGAACCCTTCCGTCGAGCCTGTTGTTCCAGGGCGCGCGCGGGGTCGGAAAGCAGCGGCTCGCCCTGTGGCTGGCGGAACGACTTCTCTGCACAAACGAGAACCCGCCCTGCGGCACGTGCAAGGCGTGCCGGTTCGTTCGGGAGCTAACGCACCCGGACCTCCACTGGGTGTTTCCTCGCCCGCGCCTGAAGGACGCCGATCCTGATCAGGAACAGGTCCGCGACGACTACGCTGAAGCGATCGCCGAGCGGGTGGAGAACCTTGGCTTGTACGCGCCGCCGTCGGGGAGCGAAGGCATATACGTCGCAACAGTGCGGTCTCTCGTTCGCAGCGCGGCAATGTCCCCCGCGATGGGGCGTCGCAAAATCTTCATAGTGGGCGACGCGGAGCGCATGGTGCCGCAGGAAGGGGCCGACATGGCTGCGAACGCGTTTCTCAAGCTTCTCGAGGAGCCGCCGGCGGACACCACCCTCATTCTGACTTCGAGCGAGCCCGGCGCCCTTCTTCCGACCATTCGATCCCGAGTCGTTTCGGTGCGTGTTCCCCTGGTGCCGGACGCCGCCGTCCGCGCGTTCGTAGAAAACCCTGCGGTGAAAAAGATTCTCGACAAGGAGTCAAGGAACAGCACCGCTGAGCGCGTTCGCGCGGCCGCCGGAGCCCCGGGAAGACTTCTCAGCGGAAATGACGACGCGAAAGCAACGATCAGCGCCCGCAGGATAATCGACGCCGCGACGAGCTCCCGTCGCGCGTCGCACTACTCGGCAGCCCTGGCTCAAGGCGCCGCGGGCGCGCGCGGTGCCTTCACGGATACGCTCGACGCGCTAGTCGATCTGCTTGGCGAGAGAGTCCGCGACGCACTGCACCGAAGGGACGACGGCGCCGCCGCTTCCGCAAGCAAGGCAGTGGACGCAGTCCTGCGCGCGCAAACCTACGCCAACGGCAACGTCAGCCCGCAGGTCATCACAGCGAAGCTGATTCGCGACCTTGCCACGACACTCAATGCCAACGACTCACGGACATGAAAGATCTCACACACACTGACGAGGCCGGACGGGCGCGAATGGTCGCCGTCACCGGGAAGTCGGATACTGTTCGTACGGCACGGGCGGAAGGGACGATCTCAATGACGCTCGAGTGTCTCGATGCTATCGAGGCCAACGCCGTCTCGAAAGGTGACGTGATCGCAACTGCACGAATCGCCGGAATCATGGCGGCGAAGAAGACGGCCGAGCTCATTCCCCTCTGCCATCCTCTTCTGCTCACGGATGTCGGCGTCGAGCTCGAGCCCGACCGCCAACTTCCTGGCCTGCGAGTTTCCGCATGGGCAACGTCGAGGGGGCCGACTGGAGTGGAGATGGAAGCGCTGACTGCTGTCACCGTTGCGCTTCTTACGATTTACGATATGGCCAAAGCGCTCGACCGCGGGATGGAAATCTCCGGAATTCACCTGACGGAGAAGAGCGGCGGGAAAAGCGGGGACTGGAAGCGCGAGTAGCGTCGCGGCTATATGGGAGGCAGGACGAACAATGGACTGTTCGACAGCTCCCTGCTCTCCCGGTACGGCTCCATGTGCACCAGCACGCTTACGACATTGGGAACTGCTTCGAGAATGGCGTACTTGACTTTGGCTGCGATTTCGTGCGCGGCCTCGAGTGAGATCGTGGCATCCGCTTTCACGTGCAGGTCGACGTAAAACCCCAGTCCATAGCTGCGCACATTCAGATTCTCCACGCTTCGCACGCCCGCCACACTGGAGGCGGCATCGAGCGCGCGTTCCTTCACTGTGCGATCGGGCGCCTCGTCCATCAGGCCAGCGATCGCCGGCCGCAGGGTACGAACACCATTGATCGCAACGACGATTGCCGCCACTAGGGCGGCCCAATCGTCCGCTGCCTCCCAGCCGCGGCCGCCGATCAGCGCGATGCTTATTCCGATGAAAGCAGCCAGCGAGCTGGTTGCATCCGCGCGGTGGTGCCACGCGTCGGCAGTAACTACGGTGCTGCCAACCTCTTTGCCGACACGAGAGACTCGCCGGTAGAGAATCTCCTTGATGAGAATCACGCCGGCTGCTACGAACAGCGTGAAGGGAGCGGGCAGATGGTGCGGAGTGCGGATCTCCCGGATCGCCATGGTCGCGATGCCGATCGCCGCGCCGAGGAGCATGAGCGAGACGACAGCAGCAGCAATCGATTCTGCCTTGCCGTGACCGTAGGGATGGTTTTCGTCAGCCGGCCGGGCCGCGACGCTCAGCCCCATCCACACGATGAGCGATGAGAAAATGTCTGCTGAGGATTCGACCGCGTCCGCCACCAGAGCGTTGGCGTGTCCGACGATTCCCGCGACGAACTTGACGAGCACGAGCACCGCGTTCGTCAGCAGGCCGGCCTGCGCCCAGCGGATGCTCCTCCTCGTCGCGCTTCTCACCGCTGATGGAGCCGGCTAGAAATCAGCTTTTTCCAGGCGCTGCGCTGCAGAGTTGATGCGGGCTGCGTACGCTTCCGGATCTTCTCCGGGTACGCGCTGAGGAATGACGAAGTCCGGGTCCTGCGGAGGATGCGACGACGGGGAGTTCACAAACAGGTCTCCACCTCGGGCTATCACCGCCGCCTCGAAGCGATCGACCGCCGTCAGCAGATCGTCGAGCTGGGCCCCGGTTTCGCGCCCGGTCAGGAGCACGCCCTTCTGGCGCAGGCGGCCCGCGATCTCCAGCGCGGCCGAATCGCGCTCCTCGCGGCGATGCGGGTCGAGCGCTTCCTGCTGCTCCTCAAAGGATTCCTGATTCATCCATCCTCCACATTTGTTGGGTTTGCAGTCATTGATCTGCAATTCCCGTGATAGCGGCGTGAAAGCTGCGACATTTCAGGAGATCCGTCGAGGGTACCAGAATGTCGCGCGCTTTTGTGAAGGAAGATGCTGGTTGGGGCGATCCGGGAAAGCGCTATTCCCTTCCGCCTCGGGATGATCCCGGCTACAACGAAGCCGCGGCCGAAGCGCTCCTCGAGGCAGCTCGCGAGGGGGACACTGGAAGCGCGGAAAGCGCGACGGGATACTATTGGGGAGAAAAAAAGCTCCGCCCATTTGTCGAAAAGATTCTCGCCCGCGCGGAACACGAAGGCGACGAGCGGCTCGCGCAGCTGGCGACGAGATTTCTCCGGTAGGCCATCGTGCGCGGAACCCTCGCTGCACTTGCCGATTGATGCACGTGGGTCTACATAGTAGCGGTCATTCACCCACCGCTGGAGATCTATTCGTGAGAGCTGATGCCCGCCGCATTCTCGTCTGCGCAGGCCTGACGACTGTATTCCTGTTTCCGCTCGACGCCTACTCCCAGAATCCCACTGGTGGAGTCAGCGGACGCGTCAATCCGACACCGTCCTCCCTGGCTTACGACACGCTGGCGTTCGCCGCCCTCCGGTGGCGCGAGATCGGACCATTTCGCGGCGGCAGATCCGTTGCGGTGGCGGGCTCTAGCAAGAGACCGAGCGAGTACTACTTCGGCACGACCGGTGGCGGCGTCTTCAAGACGACTGACGGCGGAATTACCTGGGCCCCCGTAACGGACAAATATTTCGGGGGGACCATCGGCGCCATCGGAATCAGCGAGTCGAACCCCGACGTCGTCTACGTGGGAGCGGGCGAATATCCGATTCGCGGCAACGTGTCCCACGGCGACGGAGTGTGGCGCACCAGTGACGCTGGAAAAACGTGGGTATCGCTCGGACTCACCGACACACGCCAGATCTCGCGCGTGCGCGTACATCCGACGAACCCCGACATCGTCTACGTCGGCGCGCAGGGGCACGTCTTTGGACCGAGCGCGGAGCGCGGAGTTTACAAGACCACCGACGGCGGCAAGAGCTGGAGAAAGATTCTTTATCGGAATGATTCCACCGGCGTGACAGATCTGGTGATGGACGCCAGGGATCCTGAAACGCTCTACGCGGCCTTCTGGCAGGCGTGGCGCACACCGTGGCAGCTCGTATCTGGCGGCGCTGGAAGCGGAATCTTCAAGTCGACCGATGGCGGGGAGCACTGGACGGAAATCACGCGCAATCCCGGGCTCCCCCAGGGCGTGATCGGCAACATCGGGCTTGCTGTTTCTCCGGTCAATCCGAGTCACGTGTGGGCGATCGTAGAAGCCGACTCGGGCGGCGTCTTCAGATCGACAGACGGGGGAGCGACGTGGACTCGCACCAACAGCGACCGTCGACTGCGACAACGCGCGTGGTACTACACGAGGATCTTCGCCGATACCAAGGACGAGAATTCCGTCTACGTACTGAACACCGGCATGTACCGCTCGACAGACAACGGAAAAACGTTCAAAAGCATCCCCGTGCCGCACGGCGACAACCACGACCTGTGGATCGCGCCCAACGACGCGCAACGGATGATCGAATCGAACGACGGCGGAGCGAACGTGTCGTTCAACGGCGGAAAATCGTGGACCGAGCAGGACCAGGCAACCGCGCAATTCTACCACGTCGTCACCACGAATCATTTTCCCTACCGGGTCTGCGGGGCGCAGCAGGACAACTCGACGCTGTGCGGGCCGAGCAGGAAGAGCGGCGGAATCGACATCAGCGACTGGTACGACGTCGGTGGCGGAGAGAGCGGCTACATCGCCGTGCGGCCAGACTCGCCCGACGTCGTTTTCGCCGGGTCTTACGGTGGACTTCTAACGCACAAGGACATCAAGACGGGATTCGAGCGCGACGTCAACCCGTGGCCGAACAATCCGATGGGCCACGATGCCGCCGACGCGAAATACCGTTTTCAGTGGACGTTCCCAATCGTCATCTCGCCGCACAATCCGAACAGGATGTACGTCGGCAGCAGTGTGATCTTCCAGTCCGACGACGAGGGACAGACCTACAAGGCCATCAGTCCGGATCTCACGCGTCACGATCCCCGCACGCTGGGCGCGTCGGGCGGTCCGATCACCAAGGATCAGACATCCGTAGAGTACTACGCGACCGTATTCACGATAGCGGAGTCGCCCCGCACGCCGGGAGTGATCTGGGCGGGAACCGACGACGGACTTGTGCAGATCACACGCGATGGCGGCAAAACCTGGAAAAACGTCACTCCAGCCGGATTGCCGGAATGGGCCCGCATCTCGATGATCGATGCGTCCAACTTTGCTCCGGGCACTGCGTATCTCGCCGCCAATCGTTATCAGCTCGATGATCTGAAGCCGTATCTATACCGCACAAATGATTTCGGCGCGACTTGGACTCAGATCAACAACGGGATCCCTGCGACGGAATTCACGAGA
Source organism: Gemmatimonadaceae bacterium (assembly GCA_036264075.1). Classification (GTDB taxonomy): domain Bacteria; phylum Gemmatimonadota; class Gemmatimonadetes; order Gemmatimonadales; family Gemmatimonadaceae; genus UBA4720. The sequence goes on along the minus strand of DATARP010000164.1, from coordinate 4,245 downwards.
GTCGTGCGCGAAGATCCCGAGCGCGCCGGTCTCCTGTACGCTGGCACCGAACGCGGAGTGTGGGTGTCTTTCGATGCAGGCGGAAGCTGGCAGTCGCTCCGGCGCAATCTGCCGATCGTACCCGTCCACGATCTCGCGATCAAGGAGGGGGATCTAGTCGCCGCAACCCACGGTCGCTCGTTCTGGATTCTGGACGATCTGTCGGCGCTGAGGCAGATGCACCCGGAGGTCACGCGCGCATCGGCTTATCTCTTCAAGCCCCGCAACGCGTACCGCGCTGGATTCGGCGGAGGCGGAGGGACTGGTGCGGCCGGTGGACACCCGTCGGGCGCAAATCCAGCCTCTGGGGGGGTCGTCTACTACTGGCTGGCACAGCCTCGTCAGGTCGTGACGATGGATTTTCTGGATCCGCAGGGAAAAATAATCCGCAGCTTTACCAGCCAGCAGGATCCGACGGTCGCCGCCGATTCCGTTCGTGGTGACAGCATCAGGACCGCGCGCAACGACAGCATCAGGCGCGCGGGTGGTACGCCCGATACAACGACGAAATCGGAAGCGCGCGGGGAAGAAACTCCACCCGGCGACGACGGGCCACCGCGACGTCCGCCTCCCCCCCGCGTAGCCAACAAGGCCGGCCTCAACACGTTCGCGTGGAACCTGCGCTATCCCGATGCTTCGGTATTCGAGAACATGATCTTATGGGCGGGTGGCACATCGGGACCGGTGGTTCTGCCGGGTACCTACACTGTGCGCATGACCGTCAACGGGAAGAATTACACGCAGCCGCTGACTGTGGTAAAGGATCCGCGCACTACTGCGAGCGACGCCGATCTTCGTGAGCAGTTCAATTTTCTGATGCGCATTCACGAAAAGACGAACCAGGCGAACGACGCGGTCAAGACGATTCGAAACGTGAAGGCGCAGCTCGCCGATCGGACCAAGAGGATGCCGGCGGACAAGAGCGCGGCGTTTGCGGCGAATACCAAATCGTTCATCGACCGGCTCTCCGCCATCGAGGCAGAGATCTATCAGGTGAAAAACCAGTCCGGCCAGGACCCGCTCAACTACCCGATCAGGCTCAACAACAAGATTGCGGCGCTCTCGGGCGTCGTAGGCGGGGCAGATGCAAAACCGACGAGTCAATCGTACACGGTGTTCAGCGACCTATCAGCGCAGCTGGATCGACAGCTCTCTGCAATGCGAGGATCGTTCATCATGCTGTCGCCGATCAACGCTTCGCTCAAGGCGCAGGGACTTCCTCCGATCGTGCCCAGCACGGAGGAGATAAAGTCGGCGCCAGCGCGAACAACCGCTTCGACGAGCGGCGAAGACGAGGATGAGAAGTAGCGTCATGCGCGCGCGCGCAATTCTTCTCCTGATTGCCGCCTGTGCGGTGCTGGCGGCAGGTGCATGCGACAGGAGCGGACAGGACGAGAATCGCACGCGCATCAACGTGCTCGATTCCGCCTTCACTCAGTCGTGGCAGACGATGCAGGATACGGGCGTCGTGTACCGCATCGAAGTAGTCTCGCCCCTCGGCGCGGACACGATTCGCAATGTCATTCCGCCAGCTCCAGTCGTCGTTGGAGATTCGCTCGTCATCGGTCTCATCCAGACTTCGGAGGATTCATCCACGCCGCAGCGACAGCTTTTTTGGGCGCACCTCGGAAAGCATCGAATCGAAACGAAGCCGCTTCCTTCCGACGTCTGGGCATCGTATCAGGACGTGCTCGTCTCCCCCGACGGGCGCTACATCGCGTACGTCGGAGAGGACACGACTCCAGAGAATCCCGGGACCTACGCCGTAGTCCGAAACCTCGCAACTGGAGAGGTTGTCGCCAAAGGTCCTGGCGGGGGAGGATGCGACTGCGATGAAGACTTCAATCACGCACGATGGTTCCCACCGGACAGCTTCGAGATCGCCGTTGCACACACGAACACGAAAGGCGGCTGGGAGCGCGTGTCGGGAAAAGCGTCGACACGGCGGATTGAGGTCGATTCCCTCACCGATGAACCCGACTGGCATTGAGGCACCAGTTCGAGTTCGACTAGAGGTTATTGTACCTTATACGATCTCCTGCAACCCCTGACTGCCCGGATCGTAGATATGGCAATGCAGACACCCGCCCCTCAGACACCGGTCGCGCCCCCAGCTCAGGGGAGACCCACGGTAGTGGTCACCGATGCCCCAGGTGTGGGCACCTTCACAATCCAGACGCCGATGTCGGGACGCGAGCTCAACGCTCTCAAGGCGCAGCGATCAGAGCTCTCCAATCAGCTGGAATCCGTCGACGGCCGCCGTTCCAGGCTGCTCAGTCAGCTGAGACAGACTGGAGATCCAACCGCGGTGAAAGGACTGGAAGACCGGCTCGCTCTTCTTGACAAGCGGCAGCTCCAGCTCGAATCGGATCTCGCGACGACTGGTCAGCAGCTCTCCAGCGTTCCAGCTGGCTTGGTCTCGGCTACAACCCCTCCCGTGTTCGCGGGATTGGGATCGGGCCAGGTCGTGGCGATTTCCATCGTCGGTATGATTTTCGTCGCGGGGCCGCTCGCGATCGGGTTTGCCAAGTCGCTTTTCAGAAGGGCGAGCCGGCCTGGGCTTCCGCCACAGGTACTTACCGAAACTGCTCAGCGACTAGAGAGACTCGAGGGCGCAGTGGATTCGATTGCCATCGAAATCGAGCGAATCTCCGAGGGCCAGCGCTTCGTGACCAAGCTTCTCTCCGAGGGACAACACGCTCCGGCAATCGGAGCGGGACAGCGGTCGGCGGAGCCAGTTCGATCGAGTCAATGACAGCGGGCATTATGTAGCTAAAAAAAAGAGCGCACCATTTCGGTGCGCTCTTTTCACTATGTGGCTTATCGGGCGTCGACTCCGGCCTTGTTAGGCCGTCGAAGGAACCGGTGTCGCGGCCGGCTGAGTCAAACTCTGTTGACGCAGCGCCGCCGCTCCCATCATGCCGCCGAGTCCCATCGACTCGACGACATTGCTCGGCACCACCATGAGGGCGCCCTTCTCCTTGAGTCCTTCGTAGAGGATGTTCATCGCGCGCAGGTGCAGGGCGGTTGGATTGTTCTCGTACGACTTGGCCGCCTCGAAGAACAGCTGGGCGATCTCGACTTCCGCCTGGCCGAGGATAATGCGCGCCGATTTCTCACGGGACGCCTGGGCTTCGCGGGACATCGCGTCCTGGAGCGAAGCCGGAATGACAATGTCGCGCATCTCGACCGACTGAACAGTCACGCCCCAGGGATTTGAGCGCTGATCGATGAGCGCCTGGAGCTCTGATTCGATGCGCTCGCGTCCGCGCAGAAGCTCGCTGAGTGATGTGCGGCCGATGATATCTCGCAATCCGGTCTGTGCCGCCCAGCTCACGGCCTGCGTGTAGTCCTGAACTTCAAGCGCTGCCTTCTCGGAGTCGTGCACCATCCAGAACAGAACCGCGTCGACGTTCACCGGAACGGTGTCGGAAGTCAGTGTCTCCTCGGCGGCGAAGCTGGTCGTGACGACACGCTGGTCGACGTAGATCGAGACTGTCTCGACGTACGGCCAGATCCAGAAGAGTCCCGGGCCGCGAAGACCAGTGTACTTACCCAGCCGGAGCACGACCGCCCGCTCCCACTGCTTGGCGATCTTCGGTGACTGGGAGAAAGACACGCCGAACACTACGGCGACGGCCAACCACGCCGGATTCTGGGACGCGGCTGTCAGGATGACCCCGACCAGTAGCGAAGCGATCAGGATGAATATTGCTACAACGTTCGTACGCCCTTGTCCGCGTGAAGCCCGCGCGGCGCGGCGTGCTGCGAGAACTTCGTCCATGGCTGGCATTTATTTCTTCTCCTCGTTCCTGAGCTGCGTTATCAGCTCGGCTAAAGTGAATCCCAACAGCGCCGCGTCGCCAACAAAGTGTTGGATCAGCGCTCGCAGCTCGCGTTCTCGGTGCGCCTGCGCCGCAGGCGGCGCCGGTGCCTCTCGAACGAAAGTGCCCACTCCGCGCCGCGTCTCCAGAATTCCGTCTCGCTCGAGCTGGGCGTAAACCCGCCCCACCGTGTTGGCGTTGACCGCGAGGTCCACGGCCAACTGCCTGACGGTCGGAAGCTGCACCCCCGGCTGGAGTTGTCCCGTCGCAATCGCCGCCCGAATCGATCGATCGAGCTGGGCGTAGATCGGAGTGGGACTCTTGGAATCGACGCTGAACATGGGCATTGTCTGCTTGTACTATAACACTAGTACAATACGGG
>DATARP010000155.1:0-3235 GCA_036264075.1 Gemmatimonadaceae bacterium | reverse complement strand
CACTGCTGCTGCCGCGCGCCACGCCGGCCGATTGTACCAGCTGACCGGTAACGATGCCGGTACGACACCGCTCGGCACGTGATCGAGTGCGGTAAGAATGCGCGAAGACGCCGCGATGAATCCGCGCGCCTCCGCGACAGCTGCCGCGCACTGCGGACACTCTTCCACATGGGCTTGGACCCGCGCGGCTTCCTCAGCGCTCAAGGCGCCATCCAGCCATGAATGAATCGTTCCTTCGTCAGGATGCTGCATTTTTTTCTCTCTCTTCTCGACTCTTCTGCAAAGCCTCGTAGCTCTCCACCAATCGGCGGCGCGCACGCGATAACGTGGTTCCCACCGACCCGGGAGAGAGCTCCAATGCTTCAGCGATCTCGTTGTAGTCCAGGCCTTCCTCGCGCATCAGAAGCGCGAGCCGGTCCCTTTCGGCGAGAGCATCGACGGCCTTTCGCGCCATCGCCGCCTCCTGCGCCCGCTCGATGGTCGTCTCTTCTGGCTCGACCATCGTCTCGCGTTCTTCTTCCGCCAGCAATGCCAGATGCTTTCGACGTCTCATATCCTTCCTCGCTTCATCCCGCACGAGATTCGTCGCCACTGCGAACAGCCACGCTCGCTCGTTCTGTATCGAAGTCTGCCTCAATGCGCGCACGAAAGTCTCCTGCGCAACCTCCTCCGCCCAGTCACGATCTCCCAGACGCCGCGTCAGATATCGCACCAACGCGGCGTTGTACGTTCGGAAGAGCCGGTCGACGTCGGTCACTCGACTACCAGCGATCCCTTATGAGCGTCATGTCACGATCGGTCAGATTTTCCTTGCCAGACGAAGTCAGCTCGATCGCCATGGTGCGACCGGCCACTATGACGCGCTCGCCAACCGAAAACGCTTCTCGCAGATCAGGCACCATATCGATCAGCTTGAAATAAGCGTCCGAGAACGGCTTCACCTGAAGAACCGTTCCGGTTTTCTTGTAGCGAACGTCCGTCCATACGCCGTCGCGCAGAACGAAAGTGACGTTCCCGCGCCGTGCCACGCTGCCACCGCGACCAGCGGCATAATCGCTGCCGAAACCCGCGGCCGAGTCTGCCACGGAAATGTTCGTCGCGGAACGCTGCGCAGCCGCCGTCTTTGCCGCCTCGAACTGAATGGCAACAGCACTCGCAGGAGCTGCTCCGCCAGTAACCGCCATGCTCTGAAGTTGCACGCCCCCGGCTCCCAAAATCCGGCCCCGGTTCATGCCGGGCTCGACGACGAGATAAGACGAGAATTCGGTAGGAATCCCAAAACGCTCTCCCAGGTCACGGATCTCATCGTCGATCTCCTGCGAGCCGCCGTGCTTTCTCTTCTCCGCGCTGAGATATCCCACTCTCTGCGTGGCCCACAAGCGCGCCACGAATGGGTTCTCACGTGAACGGTCGGGAAAATTCACGCGTGAGGCCCAGCTCACCGGACCGCTTGTGGTCTGCCCATCGAAGCGCACAACCGCATCTCCACTCCCGCTGTAGCGCGCGAGAATCACCAGGTCTTCACCCGCAAATATGTCTACCGGTCCCGACGGGTGCATCTTGAGCAGACGCACTCCATCTCCGTGAACGCGCACATCGGTAACGAGAGGGCTTGTCAGCCGGCTCGCCACGATTCCAACCGCGCGCTCGACCGATTCTTCTGGCCGCACGAAGCTGGCGGTCCCTCTGCCTTCGATCGCCAGCTGCTCGATGAGTGACACGTTGAGATCAGCGCCTACTCCAAACGTGAAGAGGCGTCGCGCACCTCTCTCCTTCGCAACTTGCGATGCAATTGCGTTCGGGTCGCGCTCCCCAACGGTCGGTTGACCATCAGTGAGAAAGAGTATGATCGGCAGCCGGCCGGGCTGAACCGCGGTGGACAGAGCTTCGTCGAGGGCGCCGGAGATGTTCGTCGACCCCTGAGCATCGAGCTGATCGAGATATCGCTCCGCCGCGCGCAGGTTCTCGCGCGTTGCGGTCGAGTAGCCATCTCGGAACGTCCGCACATCGCTCGAGAAGTCGATCAGCCTGAATCGATCCATCGGCGACAGGGTGTTCAGAATCTGCTTGCCCGCGGCACGTGCCTGCTCGATTTTCTGTCCGGACATTGAGCCCGACACGTCGATGACAAAAGTGAGATCCCGCGGAACCGGACGAGGACGAACCGATGGCGGCGACAACGTGATGAGCGCAAATCCGTCGCCGTTGCCCGGCGCATTTGCCAGCAGTGAAATTGCAGCGCTTGTCGAGCGTCGAATCGGAATCAGGATAGTCACTTCGCCTGTCGCATCCCGAACCTCGACCCTCCGCATTGAGCTGCGAACGTTCGAGGCAAAGAAACGGTCTTCCGAGTCTTCTCTGTCTCTGACGTATCCACCTTCGTAGAGCGAGTGCGTCGGTGAATAGGCCCTGCCGTACATCGGCTCGTCGGGATACGTCAGCACGAATGACGTCCTTCCTTCAGGCTGCCCATTCTGCGCGAGCTGATTGTTGCGCATCCCCCGGAAGTAGTCGACTCTCAGCGCATCTCCTTCCCGCTCGGCCACGGTCTGGAACCGCACCACCACCTTTTTCTGCTCACCCGGCGCAATGGGGAAGATTCTCGCGCGGAGGAGCCCATATCCCATCCATTCGAGAAGCGCTGGATCACGCTGGCGTCGAACGATCTCTTCGTATATCTGGCGCGCCTGGTTGGCGTTCATCGTTTCCCCGGAGACCATCTCTCCATTGATGGAAAGCTTGAGGTCCTGGAATGCGGCACCTTTTGGCAGCGGAAACATGAAGTCCGCTTCGCCGACCCTGCTTCCACGATTGATGAACGTCTCCGTGACTTCGTAGCGAAGCACGCGATCAACGAGCTCGACACGCACATCGCTGCTCTGGCGGACCACGTAGGGAGACTGGATCTGGCACATCGGTCTCGCACACGGCACGCCTGGCCTGCAGGGCGGAGCCGGACACGGCCAAATTGCCGGGCCATCCGCAATCTGTGCGGAAACGAGATTCGGAATGCTGAGAGCGGCCAACAATAGAAATGCGCGCATGAGACACCAGTAGAAAGGGTTCTACTGTGGGACGTGCGTCGGAGCTTCACTTACACACGTCTGGCGCGTTCGTTGACTTTCGGCGAGTTGGGCCGAGCTAGAGCGGGCTAACTGACCTTTGGCTTCTTCTTCCGGCGCCTATGCATAGGTCGCCGTTCGTCCACTCTTACCTCGAGCAGCTTCTGGTCTGC
>DATARP010000135.1:0-3650 GCA_036264075.1 Gemmatimonadaceae bacterium | reverse complement strand
TCCAACCGGCCGATCTCGATGGAGATCCTCGCGCAGCTGCGTGCTCTGGCTTTCGGCACTGCGGCGGCGTACAGTGTCCTGCTGATATTTCTGGTGCTACTCATGACGCTCGCCGCCAGATCCTTCGAGGAGAGACTTGCCTGACGGGCCGAAGCGTCCGCGCGTCCTGATCATCGGCGGCGGATTCGGAGGCATTTCTGCCGCGCGCGCTCTTCGCCGCGCGAATGTCGATGTCACGCTGATCGACAGAACCAACCACTTCATCTTTCAGCCGCTGCTCTACCAGGTGGCGACAGCCGCGCTGGCACCGAGTGACATCACAGCGCCGATCAGATGGATTCTGCGGAGCCAGAGGAACACTGAAGTGCTCATGGCCGAGGCGCGGGAGATCGATACAGGCCGGCGCGTGGTGCGCGTCGACGACGATCTTCGAGAGATTCCGTACGACTATCTCATCGTCGCGCCGGGCGCGCGTCACAGTTATTTCGGCCACGACGAATGGGAGCCCTACGCACCAGGGCTTAAGGCGATCGAAGATGCCTCGGAGATCAGGCGGCGGTTTCTGATGGCGTACGAGATCGCGGAGAAGTTCGAGGACCCGCAACAGCAGGAGGAGTATCTCACTTTCGTAATTGTTGGCGGCGGGCCGACCGGAGTGGAGCTCTCTGGCGCGATTCCTTTCATTGCGAAGAAGGCGCTCGTCTCGGAATTCCGACGAGTCGATACGCGACGCACGAGAGTAATACTGGTGGAGGCGGGGCCGAGAATTCTGCCGTCGTTCCCGGAAGATCTCGCGGAGCATGCCGCGCATGACCTGGCTGATCTTGGCGTGGAGGTGCGCGTCAATTCATTCGTGACCAAGGTCGAAGCCGATGGCGTGTGGGTCGGCGGCGAGAAGATTCGCGCGCGCACAGCCTTCTGGGCTGCCGGCAATAAGGCGTCGCCACTTGGCAAAGTGCTCGGCGCTCCCGTCGACAGCGCGGGCAGAGTGAAGGTGAGCGACGATTTGTCGGTGCCGGGGCATCCGGAGATTTTCGCAATCGGCGACCTCGCGACGTTCCAGCAGGAGGGACGACTCGTGCCGTGGGTGGCCCCGGCCGCGAACCAGGAGGGAGCATTTGCCGCGAAATGCATTATCCGGGACACCCGGCGACAGCTCAGGAAGAAGTTTCACTACTTCAACAAGGGTGATCTGGCGACGATCGGCAGATCGCGCGCGATCGCTAATTTCGGCCGAGTGAGATTCACCGGGCGGCTGGCGTGGTTCCTATGGCTGTTTGTTCACATCATGTATCTCGTCGGGTTCCGCAACAGGATCGTGGTCTTGATCGAATGGGCGTACGCGTACTTCACCTACCAGGCCGGGGTCCGGCTGATCACGGATGTGGAGCGCTACAAGCCGCCCGCGACAACTCTACAGTAGCGGCGACATTGGCCTGCCTGCATAATTGAGCCGCTGATGCCGGAACTTCTTCCGCGAGGATCGTTCAATGGTCAGTGACACTGATGCAGTCGAGGTACAGCCCACCTCGTCGAATACGAGCTTGTGGGAAGATTTCGTGGACATCTTTTACGCACCATCGTCTGTATTTGCGCGGAGGGCCAGCGGCAAGTTCGGCATGGCCCTGCTCTTTCTAGCGGTAGCTTGCGCGATCCTCGCCTTTCTGACGAAGAACGCGATGCAGCCGGTGATGGATGCAGAGTTCGCCCGACGCAGTGCGGACATGATGCGGAAGAACCCAAATCTGACTGCGGAGCAGTTGGCATCCGGTCGCGGAGTCTTCGAGACCCTCGGTCCGCTCTTCTTTGCTATCGGAATTACCATCAGCGCACTCGGCACGGGCGTGGTGCTGTGGGCTGTCGGGAAGCTGTTCGATGCGAAGGAGTCGGTCGCGGCCGCGATCATGATCGCGACCTATGCGGAAATGCCGCGCCTGGTTCAGATCCTGGTGAGCGCTGCCCAGGGACTCTTTATGGCGCCGGAGAAGTTCACTTCGATTTATTCCGTTGGCATTAGTCCGGCCCGGTTCATGGATCCGGATCAGACGTCACCAGTGGTGATGGCGTTGGCGAGTCGTATCGATCCGTTCGTTATCTGGATCACCGTTCTTTTGGCGATCGGATTGCACGTGGTGGGAAAGATTCCGAAGCAGCAGGCGTATATCTCAGCTGCGATTGTCTGGGTTGTGGGTGCGTTGCCGGCGGTGTTTGGTGCGCTGAGAAGTTGATCTCATGAGCTTGCGGCGAGCACTCGAGTTGGTGGTGCTCGCCGTGTTCATAGTGGCGTGTCGGGCAACGACGCCGATAACATCGGGCGAAACGACGCAGACTCCCCGCCCGCAGACGGCCCAGGCGAGTCTCGCGATCGACACCGCACTGCGCGCCGAACTGCTCCGTCTCGAACTCGACGACCAGAAGGGCCGGGAAGATATGGCCGCATCGGTTGCGCGAAATGACACGGCCGTGCTCTTCCGATTCATGAGAGCCGATTCTGCCCGCACACTCCGCCTCAAGCAAATCGTCGCGAGCCACGGCTGGCCAACGCCGTCGCTCGTTGGCAAGGATGGAGTGGAGGCAGCGTGGGTGATCTTGCAGCACAGCCCCGACTACGCGTGGCAGGAGCAAATGCTGCCGGTCCTCGAACACTCCGCCGCGGCCGGCGAGATCAGGCGAACTGACGTCGCCTTCCTTACCGACCGCGTGCTGGTTCACCGCGGCAAGCCGCAGCGGTACGGCAACTCGTTCTCAATAAAAAACGGCCGATTGGTGGCGGATCCCATAGAAGACATTGGGAGCCTCGACGCGCGTCGTGCCGCGCTCGGATTGCCCCCAATGAACGAGTATGCTCGTCAGCTTGCTGAAACGTACAAGCTGCCTGTCGAGTGGCCTCCCAAGAACCAGAATTGAACTATTATCATGTCGGTAGCTGAATCCCAGTCTGGAGAACGCTGATGGATCCGAAGCGGGTGAATGGTCAGGTGGGCTACATCGAGATTCCCGCGATCGACATCCAGCGGTCAGCCGATTTCTACGCCAAAATATTCGGCTGGAAAATCACCAAACGCGCGGACGGCAGCACCGCGTTCGAGGATGCTACCGGCTACGTGAGGGGCACCTGGGTGGTCGGCCGGCCACCTACGACCGAGCCGGGACTGCTCGTCTTCGTCCTCGTCGACGATGTAGCGGCAACCATAGATGCCATAGTTCGGGAGGGCTGCGATGTCGTACGATCAATCGGGGAAGAAACACCCGAGGTCGGGCGGTTTCACGATCCTGCGGGCAACGTCTTCGGGCTATTTCAGACGCTGAATCCCTGAGCGGGAGAATTTAGGCGCAGCTGTCGATTCAGGCGGATCTCAATCGACTAATAGGAGCACAACGCGCGCGATTGCTGAGGGTACCCTTAGGAAGGCCGGAAAACTTTCTTTCGCTGGGTTTGTGGCAGCCGTCGTCGCGAAGGTCCCTCAAGTTTTCTCGATATTGTGAGGGACAATACTCCCGTCTGGAACTTCGGTTCACATTTCTATCACGCGCTGCAAGCGTGCCTCCCTTCGCAATAGGAGACGGGATTCGTGAGGTTTCTTGAAACGCTCGGCCGAAATGTCTTGTGGGGATTACGCAACGGCGCTCTCTTCGGTCTGATCTTTTCC
>DATARP010000118.1:0-3051 GCA_036264075.1 Gemmatimonadaceae bacterium | reverse complement strand
GACCGTTCCCCGCACCTTCGTCCCGGCTGAAATCAGGACGTGCCCGAACGCCGAATAATCCGACACCAGGTGAAACGACACGCGCTGGCCCTGGTTGACCGAGGCGCTCGAAAGATCTTCATCGATTGCGACGGCGAGTGGGGTGCCGGCGGGAATGATTACGGGCATCCGCGTTGCGGAGTTGGCGGCTTCGGCGGCGCGCTCGTTTTCGCGCGTGGATTGAGCAACGAGCGGCACGGCCGCGAACATTGCGGCCGATAGTACGATCATGCGGTAAGGATGGTTCATTACTACTCTCCTGATAGGTTACAGTCGCGGAATCGCGGTTAACACCCATCATTAGAGTCAAGTAGAGTGCCACCATTTGGCTCTTGCGTCCCCAAATACTCGCGTGTCTGCAACCGCTCTCGGGCGGTCGCAGATGCAAAGCGGCGGGATGAGATTGCCTCACCCCGCCGCTTTCTTTGTCCAACCGAGCCAGAGCGAGTCTGGCTGGTCACGTGTCCTAGTTCACACCCATCGCGTGCGCGACGTTGATTCGGCCGGCGCCATATGGCGGACTGTTTCCACCCCACCCAAGCTGATCAGCAGAATTGCTGATTCTTGCGGCAATCGTCGAAGGATTACGACCAACCTCGCCCGCCACGAGCGCTGCGAGACCAGTCACGTGCGGCGTCGCCATGCTGGTGCCCGCTGCATTGAGCACGAATGTCGACGCGGATCCCGTTGCAGGGTTATAGGTGCGGCTCTGGCAAACTGTGAACACGATCGAGAAGCCGGAGCAGACCATCTGCACGCCGAGAGCATTGCCACCCGGCGCCGCCACGGTGATTGCCGAACGACCGTAGTTGCTGTACCCCGCCAGTGCATCGACGTTGATGGGGTTCGCGTTCGTCCCGCCAGTCGGTCCTGTCGCTGAAACGCAGATCACATGCGGAGCGTTGCAGTAGGCGTTGTACGCATTCCCGTCGTGGTCCATGTCGATCCCTGCGTTCCCAGCCGCTACAACGACCGTCGTTCCGCTACGATAGGCATAGTTGAAGACCGAGTTGATGGTCGCGAGGAACGAGGGTCCAAACCCACCCCTGGCACTGGCGTCACGGCGATTGAACGCGCCACCGAGACTCATATTGACGACGTCGAGTCCTTTATCAGACGCATACAGAATCGCGTTCAACACCGAGCTCGTCGGGCAGGATCCTTCAGGTGTGCAGACCTTTAGCGCCACGAGCGTAGCTTTCGAAGTTACGCCAGCAAACCAGAAGGCATTGCTGGATACCGTCGCGGCCACGTGCGTGCCATGGCCGTTCAGATCGGCAAAGACCTTCACGTTCTGACCCGGGAAATTGGCCTCCACCCGAGCGTTCTGAGCGGCTGAGAGGAAGGATTGGGACAATGTGAAGTCCACCTTGCCGTAGGTGTCGGCGGACAAGTAGTCGATTCCAGTGTCGATGATTCCGACCCGAACCGAGCTCTTACCCAGGTTCCCCGCGGCCCATGCTGCGGGTGCGCTGATCGCCCGCATGTTCCATTGTCTCGCGAACAGAAAGGCACCGGCAGGATTCGCCTGCTGGGTGGGGATGCTCTGCTCAACCGACTCAGAAGCCGTCATCGGCTCGTCAATCGTCGTGTACGCGTCTGCGTCCACGGCTGCAATGCTCGGCGCCGCGGCGAGTGCATCGGCACCCGTCCGATCGAGGCCGGATACTGCGGCAATCCCTACACCAGCGTGTGCAAAGATGATCTGGCCACCGACTGCGTTCACGCGCAGAGCGAAGTCGGCCGGGATTCCGGTGCCCCTGAAGCGAACCAGGTAATTACCAGAAGCCGGATCGGATGGGGCTGAGATTGCCGAGGTGCGAGGAGCCGCGGTCAAGCCGACGGGCGACGGCTGATCGGGGGAACAGGCTACAGCGAGGGCACTGGCTGCAACAAATGCTGCGATTCGCTTCATGTGTCTCTCCTTGGGACACTAGGGTGGCGCCGGATTTTCCGGCTTGTACCAGTCACGAAATCGGAGACGAAAGGGACGGGCTTCCGGCGCCACGCAAGCGGTACGGTCGACTTTGGACAGGCAGAACGGCTGAGCTAGGCCAAGCAGAATGGCTGAGCTGCTTCGCCAAAAAAGAAAGACCCCGACAGTCTGGCGCAAGCAGGGGTCTGAAGCGGTAACAATATGTTTACGACGCAAAACGCTGTCAATATTTTCTTTTGACCGCTCCTTAGGCGAATTCGGCGGTGAAAGAATCGGGGTAAATTCCTCCTCGAAGCGCTGAATTTCTCTTTTCTCCATCTGAGGCTACGAAGAATGGCCGACTTCACGAAGGAATGGATCGAGCACCTCAAGGGTCAGATTGGGAGTCGCCTCAACATCGTCGCCGACAAGATGGATCCGCAAACCTACGAAGAGCTCGTCACCGATCTCGCGTGGTTTACGTTCCGCTTCGCTCGCGATCCCGACACGAAAATGAGGAAGGTTTTTCGATGAGCCGAGTGCAGCGGCACTAGATTCGCCGTAGAGCGCTTACGCGGCCACAACCCGGGCTCGGAGCGAGAATGGCGAAGTGCGAAGTCTGCGGCAACGACTACGATAAATCGTTCAGCGTCACGATGAAGGGAAAGTCCCACACCTTCGACTCGTTCGAGTGCGCGATACACGCGCTGGCGCCAAAGTGCGCCCACTGCGGTTGCAAAATCATCGGCCATGGAGTGGAGAGCAACGGCACGTTCTATTGTTGCGCCAATTGCGCGACGATGTCGGGCGTCAAGGGACTCGAAGACCGTATCTAGCACGGGAGGCATTATCGTTGTGAAATGGAAGAGCCGACGAGACCCGCGCGGGAAGATTGGAGACGAACGCGTGCGGACAAAGTTCGCCTGGTTCCCCGTCGAGGCGGATGACGGTTACACCTATTGGCTGACTCCGGTCGTCGTGCGCGAGAAACTCCTGCCCAAGGTCACGCGCGGTGGATTCGAGGACGACGAGCAGGAGTGGGAGGTCGTCGAAGCCAAGCCGGTCGCCGGCGGGAAGAAGAGAAGCCGCAAGAAATA
>DATARP010000112.1:0-9324 GCA_036264075.1 Gemmatimonadaceae bacterium | reverse complement strand
GGTTGTCTCAACTACCGCTGGATGAACGAGAAAAACCGTGTCGAGAGACCCATGGTCGCGCGAGCCAATGCGCTTGCTCCGACGAGCTGGGAAATAGCGATCACGGCCGCCGCGCGGGTGCTGAGTGGAAAGAAGGTGTTCGTTGCTGCCTCCGCCATGCTGTCCAACGAGGCGCTCTTCCTTTTGACGCAGATCATGCAGGGTGGCACCGGCGCGTTCCGCGTCGTTGAAGGCGAAGAAGCCCCTTTGCCGGGCGTAAAGGATCTTGCGCTGCGCCGGGAACGCGCGGCCAACGTGCACGGCGCCCAGGCACTCGGCTTCAAGAAAACGAAAGACCTTCTTGCGGACCTCAAGCAGGGAGACGTGCTGCTGGTTGCTGGCGAAGATCTCGAGGGCATCGATGCCGCCGCGATTTCACGCGCGAGCGAAGTCGTCGTCATCGGGTCCGTGCTTCCGGCAATCGCGAGCAAGGCGTCCGTCGTGCTGCCAATCGCCAACTTCTCCGAAGAGGAGGGGACCGTCACGAACCTACGCGGGCGTGTGCAGCGTTTTACCCAGGCGCGCCAGGCACCCGGTGAGACCCGCCCGAGCTGGCTCGTACTCGGCGACCTGCTCGGCGCCATGGGCAAGCAGAGCAACTTCTTCCTTCCGTCGGAGGTCTTCGCTTCCCTCGCCGCCGCGAACAAGGCATTTGCCGGGTTGAGCTACGATACGATCGGGTTCAAGGGATTGCCGCTCGCCAACGCCCAGTCGTCCGGCCCGAACGCGCCGGTCGCGGTGGGTGCGGCGTGAGCACGCTCCGATTTATTCCCGCGCTGCTGCAGGTTGCCGATCCCAATCTGCCGCCGGTGAGCGGGATGGTGTTCTTCATCGCCACGATCATCAAGATGCTGATCATCTTCACGATCTACATGATCGGCATCGCGATGCTCACGCTCGCGGAGCGGAAGATCTCAGCCTGGATTCAGGATCGACATGGTCCCAACCGTGTCGGGAAGGGATGGCTCCAGCCGGCGGCGGATGGCCTGAAGAATTTCATGAAGGAAGAGACGATGCCCGAGGGCGTGAACAAGCCGCTCTTCGTCCTGGCGCCGATTCTTTCGTTCATTCCCGCGCTCACCGCGTGGTGCGTCATTCCCTTCGGCGCTCCTCTTCCGACGCGATGGGGAAGAATCGACATGGTCGTCGCGGACCTTCCAGTCGGGTTCCTCTTCATCCTGGCGCTGACGTCGCTCGGCGTGTACGGCATCGTGCTCGCCGGCTGGTCCTCGAACAACAAGTACGCGCTTCTCGGCGGTCTGCGGTCGAGCGCGCAGATGATCTCTTACGAGATCTCGATGGGCATGTCCACGATTCCGGTCCTACTTCTCGCCGGCAACGTCAGCCTCAACACCATCATCAACCAGCAAGCATGGGGTGGATGGAACGTCGTGAACCTGACGGTGGCGTTCTTCATCTTCATGGTCTCCGCCTTCGCCGAGACGAACAGACTTCCGTTCGATCTTCCTGAAGCCGAATCGGAACTCATTGCCGGATATCACACCGAGTACAGCGCGATGAAGTTCTCACTCTTCTTCATCGCCGAATACGGCGGAATGGTCACGGCGAGCGCTTTGATGGCGACGCTGTTCTTCGGCGGGTGGGACGTTCCGTTCACGGCGCGCGACAACATCGGCCCGTTCAGCGGCTGGCTCACGCTCCTCTCGATCGCGATCATGCTGACGAAGATGTTGTTCTTCATCTTCCTCTTCATGTGGATCCGCTGGACGCTGCCGCGTTTCCGCTATGACCAGCTGATGTCGCTCGGGTGGAAGTTCATGCTGCCTCTGGCCCTCGTTTATATAGTGCTTATCGCCGCCGTGATGCTCGGGCTATCCGCGGCGGGCATCGAACCCGGTCTCATGTACGCCGCCATACTTGGCTCGCTCAACGTCGGGATCGTGATCGTGCTGTTCGCGATCCTCGATCGCGGACGGATCATCAGCCCGGCGTACGGTCGCATGCATCCGAGGGAGATCGAGAGGATGCGGCAGATCGACCGTCGCAGGCTGATGACAGCCCCACCGATTCGCGAGGCAGGCAGATAATGGCAATCAACGTGAAGGTTGTAGAGCGGCCGATCGGCGACGTCAGCTACATCCGGGCGACGCTGAAGGGAATGGCGCTCACGGTCAAGCACCTGTTTGACGTGAACGGCAGGGTGACGACCCAATACCCCGAGGAGAAATCCCCGATTTCTCCACGCTGGCGCGGCACGCATCGGATGCTCACGACCGAGACCGGAAAAGCAAAGTGCGTCGCGTGCGGACTTTGCCCGACCGTCTGCCCCGCGAACTGTATCAAGCTCGTCCCGGGTGAGGACGAAGAAGGCAACCGATATCCGCTCGTTTTCGAGATCGACGAGTTCCGTTGCATCTTTTGCGGGTTCTGCCAGGAGGTCTGCCCCGAGGAGGCGATCCACGTCGGACGCCACTACGAGAACTCCGAGTACAGCAGGGAAGGGTTCGTCTATGATCTGCAGCGTCTGATGGACCAGTCGCACCCGGTCTGCGAGATGTGGGATCCCGAAGACCCGAAGGGCGAATGATCGACCCGCACTACCCGCTCTTCTACGTCTTTCATTTCTATCTGTTCGGCGTGATTGCGCTCGCGTCCGCGGTCGCGTTCGTTACCCGAACGAGCCCGGTTCCCGCCGCGCTCTGGCTCGTGAACACGATGTTCAGTCTGGCGGCTCTGTTCGTGATGCTCGACGCGCAGTTCATCGGCATCATGCAGATCCTGGTCTATGCCGGCGCGATCATGGTCGTTTTCCTCTTCGTGGTCATGCTGCTCAACCTCGGACATCCGTCCGAGCTCGCGGCGGCCAGAGGAAAATGGTGGAAGTTCGCCGCGGGTCTGATCGGTCTCGGATTGCTCAGTGAGATCATGGTCATTGCTCGAACGAAACTTCCTGAGCAATTGATCGTGCCGAGGGATTTCAACGAGAATCAGCTCCAGAAGCTGAATGCGGTTGGAACGATCGCCGAGCCTTTGTTCAGGGATTATCTGCTGGCATTCGAGCTCACCAGCGTTCTGCTGCTCGTTGCGATAGCCGGCGCGGTCGTGTTGGCGCGCGGGAGGGCTGCCGGTGCTCGCTGAATCACTCGCACTCACAGCGGTGCTCTTCACCATCGGAGTGATAGGCGTTCTCATCCACCGGAATGCCATCATCATCTTCATGTGCGTCGAGCTGATGCTGACCGCCGTCAACCTGACCTTCGTGGCGTTCTCCCGTTATTACGGCGCGGCGGGCCAGGTGTTCGTCGTGTTCGTCATGACGGTCTCGGCTGCGGAAGCGGCGGTCGGACTCGCGATCATCATCTCGATCTTCCGCCACCGGCAGACGGTGAATCTCAAGGACATCAACCTGCTCAGAGGCTAATGCTGCTACAGTCGATAGTCGGCTCGGCCTCGCAGGCACACCCGTTGTCGGGGACGGTCGCCGAATGGGTCTGGTTGCTGCCGGTTTTGCCCCTCGCGGGGTTCGTCGTAAACGGGCTGTTGTCGCTCAACAGCGCGCACTTCGGCCCGGATGATCCGAACACTCCGGATCATCATCCACATTCAGCTGGCGCCTCGGAAGCGTCGGCGATCTCGCACGCCGAGCAAGGCGGAGCCTCTGGCGACGACCATCACGCGGTGAAGCGTCATCGCTGGGCCGGAGTTACAAGCATAGTCGGTCCCGGCGTACTGATCCTGTCGTTCCTGCTCGCACTGGGAATCTGGCAGGCGATGACCGGCGTTCACATGGACGCTCCATTCATCCAGCGGTATTTCGCCTGGATGCCGGTGGGCGATCTGCAGGTCGATGCGGCGTTCCAGCTGGATCAGCTCTCCATGGTGATGATCCTCGTCATCACGGGTGTCGGCGCGCTCATTCACGTCTTCAGCATCGGATACATGCAGGACGATCCCGGGTACCCGCGCTTCTTCGCGTACCTCAACCTGTTCGTCTTCTTCATGCTAGTGCTGGTGCTGGGCGCGAACTACCCCGTCCTGTTCGTCGGCTGGGAAGGAGTGGGGCTTTGCTCTTACCTGCTGATTGGATTCTGGTTCAACGACAAGGCCAATGCCGACGCTGGGAAGAAGGCATTCATCGTCAATCGCATTGGCGATTTTGGTTTCCTGGTGGCGATGTTCATGCTGTTCGCGAACATCGGCGTGCTCGACTTCGCTGGTGTGAACGCGAAGGCACTCGACCTCGGCGCCGGCAGTGCAGTAGTCACCGCAATCTGTTTGTTCATGTTCCTGGGTTGCGCAGGAAAGAGCGCGCAGATCCCGCTCTATATCTGGCTGCCCGACGCAATGGCTGGCCCGACTCCCGTCTCTGCGCTGATCCATGCCGCAACGATGGTCACCGCGGGTGTGTACCTGATCGCGCGCAGCGCAGCGCTCTTTTCCCTTTCTCCGGTCGCATCGCTGACGGTCGCGATCGTTGGGGCAGTGACCGCGATCTTTGCTGCGACCATAGGCCTCAAGCAGTGGGACATCAAGAAGGTGCTGGCCTATTCAACGATCTCCCAGCTTGGATACATGTTCGTCGGTGTCGGTGTGGGAGCGTATGTGTCCGGGATGTTTCATCTAGTGACCCACGCATTCTTCAAGGCCCTTCTGTTTCTCGGCTCCGGCTCGGTGATTCACGCGATGCACCGTGCGTATCACTCGACGCACAGCCAGGAAGACGCGCAGGACATGCGCAATATGGGCGGCCTCAGACGGTATCTGCCGGTCACGTGTGTTCTAATGTGGATCGCGACTTTGGCCATTTCCGGAGTGCCGCCGCTCTCCGGCTTCTTCTCGAAGGACGAAATCCTCGGTGCCGTATTCGCCCGCGCACAGGGCTCGACGCTCGCTTCGGCGAGCTGGCTTGGGATTCCGGGGAACACGCTGCTGTACTCGATCTACGTGCTTGGGCTTATCACCGCTCTGCTCACGGCAATCTACATGACGCGGATGATGCTCTACACCTTCCATGGTCCGAGCCGCACCGGCGCGGAGGAAGAGCACCACCTGCACGAGGTGCCGTGGGTGATGACCGGCCCGCTCGTCATTCTCGCCGTGCTGACAGTTATTGGTGGGTGGCTCAATCTCCCCGAGGCGGTCACGGACGCTCTACCGATCGGCCGTCCGGGAGTTCTCGATAAATGGCTGGAGCCCGTCGTTGGAGCTGCCACGGCACGAGTGAGCGCGGGAGCCGCGCGGGTGCCGGCGACGACTGAAGAGATGCTGATGGGAATCGCGGTGCTCATCGCCGTGGCTGGCATCGTGTACGCCTTCGCGCGACTCAAGCCGGCTCGTCTCGTACCAAAGCGGGAGGCAATTCCGGAAGAGGGCTTCGAAGGTGTCGTGGCCAACAAGTACTACGTCGACGAAGGACTCGACAGAGTGGTCGTCACACCAACCTACGCAATCTCGAAGAATTTCCTGTGGCGGTTTGTCGACACCGGAATAATCGACGGATTCTTCGTCAACGGCAGCGCGTGGACGGCAAACCTTCTTGGTAAAGCGGGATCGCGCTTGCAGACGGGCAACGTCGGGATCTACGCGTGGGTTCTGGTAGTGGGAGTGGTCGCACTCCTCGGCGCTTTCACCCTGCGGTGACCTGACGAATGGCGACTTTTCTCGAATCGATCGGTTACAACAGCTGGGTTCTCCCGGCGCTGCTCATCATTCCGCTCGTTGGCGCCCTCGCACTGCTGGTGCTTCCGGCGCGCGATCCGGGAGCTGACGGCGGTGTAGAGAATCCGGCCGCGCGGCAACTCGCGTTCTGGTTTTTCTTTCTGGAATTCATCGTATCGCTTGGCCTCTGGTGGTCGTACAACCCGGCCGACAGCGGTTGGCAGGCGTCGATCGACATGGCCTGGATTCCCACCTGGGGCGTTCGCTTCACGCTGGGAATCGATGGCATTGCCCTGATGATGGTCCTCCTCACGACTTTCATCATGCCGCTGGCCGTGCTCGGCAGCTGGACCAGCGTCCGCACCAAGGTCCGCAGCTACTACGCGCTTCTCCTGATTCTCACGACCGGCATGATCGGCGTGTTCCTCGCTCGCGATCTGTTCCTGTTCTACGTGATGTGGGAAGTCATGCTCGTCCCTATGTATTTCATCATCGGTATCTGGGGCGGAGAGCGCCGCATTTACGCCAGCCTGAAGTTTTTCGTCTACACCATGCTGCCATCGTTGCTGATGCTCGTGGCGATCATTTACCTGGGCGTTCACGTCAGGACCAGCACCGGCACTCCCGACTTCAGCTACGACCACGTGCTGTCGGTGTCGAACATGCCGCAGCGGGCTGCGCTCTGGCTCTTTGGCGCGTTCTTTCTCGCGTTTGCCGTCAAGGTGCCGATGTTCCCGTTTCACACGTGGCTGCCGGACGCCCACGTCGAAGCGCCGACAGCAGGCTCGGTGATCCTTGCCGGCATCATGCTGAAGATGGGCACCTTCGGATTCCTTCGGTTCGCGCTGCCGCTCTTCCCCGGCGCGGCGATGAACCCGACCATTCGATTGACGATCCTCGTGCTCGCCGTAATCGGCATCATCTACGGGGCGCTCGTTGCAATGGTCCAGCCGGACTTCAAGAAGCTCGTCGCGTATTCCTCCGTCAGTCACCTCGGCTTCGTCATGCTCGGAATCTTTGCTCTGACGATGCAAAGCGTGCAGGGCGCGCTGTTGATCATGATCAACCACGGCATCTCGACCGGAGCTCTGTTCCTTCTCGTTGGAATGATCTACGAGCGCCGGCACACGCGCGCCATTGACGCGTATGGTGGCATCGCCCGGGTGGTACCGCTCTTCGCCGCGATCCTGACGTTCGTGTCATTGAGCAGCATCGGTCTGCCGGGCACGAACGGGTTTGTAGGTGAGTTTCTCGTCCTCATCGGATCCTTCAAGACCTACCCGATTCTCGCGGTCATCTCGGCGACGGGAGTGATCTTCGCCGCGGCGTATCTGCTGTGGGCGATCCAGAGAATACTCTTCAACCCATTGGCCAAGCCGGAGAACGAGCACATCCCTGACCTGAACAAGCGCGAGCTTGCCCTCCTTCTCCCCCTAATCGCGGTGATCATCTGGCTGGGTATCTACCCCGCGCCCGTGCTTCGCCGAACCGAGGCGTCCGCGCAGTTGCTCATCAATCGCGTCGAAAGCCACTCGTCTCCCCGATTGAGTGAGGCCAACCGCTGATGACATTCGACCTGAGCCTGCCCGCCCAGCTCTCCGGGGCCCTCGGTCCTGACCTGTTCCTGATGGGCGGGGCGATGCTGCTTCTGCTCTGGGCGGGCTGGCGTCCGGAGAGCGATGAGCATCAGAGGAATGTCGGAATCCTCAGCATGGCGCTGTGCATTTTCACGATGGTCTTCGTCGGCTACTACGCGCGCGAGGGCTACACCGCGAGCGTCGGTCCAATCGCGGTCGACAATTTCCGTTGGGCGGCAGACGAGATCTTCCTCATAGCGACAGTCGGCACGATTGCCATGTCCCTCGACTACAACAGCCGGGAAGGGATCATGCCGGGCGAGTCGCACGTGCTCCTTCTGCTGGCGACGTCGGGAATGATGATTCTCGCCGCGGCCCGCGATCTCATCATCGTGTTCCTCGGTATCGAGCTGATGTCGATCGCCATCTACGTCCTCGTTGGAATGAATCGACGCAGAGAGCGGTCCGCCGAAGGGGCGCTCAAGTATTTCCTGCTCGGCGCGTTCTCGACGGCGTTCCTGCTATACGGAATTGCGCTCGTCTACGGCGCAACGGCGGAGACAAACTTCGCCAGGATTGCCGCGAACATCGGCAAGTTCCACCTGGAGCACAGCGGTCTGTTGCTCGTGGGAGTGGCTCTGCTCCTGGTGGGATTCGGGTTCAAGGTAGCTGCGGCGCCTTTCCACATGTGGGCGCCCGACGTCTACGAGGGGGCTCCAACTCCGATTACAGCCTATATGGCCGCGGGGGTCAAGGCCGCTGCGTTTGCGGCTTTCTTCCGGTTGTGGCTCGAGGCGTTTCCGTCGATTCTTGTCACGTGGCACGAGGCAGTCTGGTGGCTCGCAGCCCTCACAATGATCGTCGGAAATCTCGTCGCGCTCGCGCAGAGAAACATCAAGCGTCTGCTCGCGTACTCGAGCATTGCGCACGCCGGGTACATTCTGGTGGCGATGGTCGTGGGAACGAAGCTCGGTAGCTCCGCATTCATGTTCTATCTCTTCGCCTACACGATGGCCACTCTCGGTGCGTTCGCCGTAATTGTTGCGCTGGGCGCGCGCGGCGAGGATAGAATGAGCGTCGAGGAGTACGCGGGGCTTTGGACCGTCCGTCCAGGCCTTGCCGGAGCGATGGCTGTATTCATGCTCGCGCTTCTCGGTTTTCCAATCTTCGGCGGTATAGGGTTCTTCGCCAAGTGGTATGTGCTCCAGGCGGCGCTTCAGGCTCCGTATCCGCAGACGAGATTGGCGGTGCTGCTGGTGATCACGAGTCTGGTGAGCGCCGGATACTATCTCTACGTAGTGATGGTGATGTTCATGAAGCCGAGGAACAGCACTGTCTCGTTGCCGGAAAGAACCGGTGGGTGGACGCGTGCGGTGGTGTGGGGCTCGGCCGCCGTCATTCTGGTCTTCGGGCTGTTCCCCGATGCGATCGTATCCTTTACCCGGCGGAGCACGCCGACACTTACCACCGACACGACCGCCCCGGGAGTGCCAGCTGGAATACCGCGAACGACGAGCGCGCCGAACCCCGGCGCGGTGGCCCTGCGTCCCGATCCAGTGTCGAGCGGCAAGTAGCGTCCATGGCCATCTCGCGCGTGGACCGGCCAGTAGAGCCGAGGGCAATCTCACGCACGATTTTTCGCGAATACGACATTCGGGGCGTCGCCGGAAAGGATCTCACGGAAGAAGTGGCGACTGCCGTTGGAGAAGCTTTTGCAACTTTTCTCGCTGAGAGGGGAGTCAAGGGGCCCATCGCCGTTGGTCGAGACAATCGACCATCAGGTGAGAAGCTTCATCCCGCTCTCGTTGCGGGTCTCCTCGCGAGCGGCGTGGACGTTGTCGACATTGGGGTAGTCCCAACGCCCCTCGCCTATTGGTCGCAGCACAATCTGGACGTCGTCGGCGGAATTCAGATCACCGGCTCGCACAATCCTCCAGAGTACAACGGGTTCAAGCTGGGTCTTGGAAAGACGTCGATTTTCGGCGCCGATATCCAGCACCTCTACGACCTTGCCGTCGCCGGAACACCTCCACGCGCGAAGGGAACCCTTCGCCACGAGAAGGTAATCGACCACTACGTCGACGACATA
>DATARP010000048.1:0-40785 GCA_036264075.1 Gemmatimonadaceae bacterium | reverse complement strand
CGCAACGAGGGACGGAGTAGCTATGTCCTCGAGGGCAGCCACAGCTCCGGCTCGCTTCGTCGGGCCGTGCATGCAGGACGCGTCGAGCTGCACAACACCATCTTCATTTGGCAGACCGCCAAGCCCAACTGCCTGGTCGTCCGGATCCAGCTCCTCGATGTTCACTCCAGCGATGATCGCGTCGAGCGTGTCGGCGTTCTGTCGAGTGATCATGTCGTAAGCACGCGCGACCCCGCGAATCCCGTTGGCGGAGGCGACCACCACTGGCCGGTTCGCCACAGAATTCCTGACAGCAGACTGTAGAACGTCCGCCCGTGCGCTGCGATCGAGCGTAAGTGAAGCAGCAGCCGCGGCTCCGACACCAATAAACTCCCGCCTGGAAATCGACACGATATTCCTCCTGAAAAGCTGAACCGCTCCCGCTTAAATCCTGAGAGCTCCAGGCCTCAGTATTGAAGATGCCAAAATCGCGAGATACGCTAGCCGCCGAGACTACTGGTCCTTGTATATCCTGACCGTGATCTGTCCATCACTGGTGACCCAGCCCCGGTACATCCCCGGCGTGTTAAACGACGTCGCGACGTTTCCCCTGGGGTCCATCACGATTACCCCGCCACCGCCGTGCTGCTCGACCAGCTCCTTCATCACGACATCGTCAGCGGCGCGCTGGATCGAGACGCCCGTGTATCGAACGCGGGCGCAGATGTCGGCGGCGACGTTGTTCCGAATGAAATACTCGCCGTCGCCAGTGCCCGACACGGCGCAGCTGAGGTTGTTGGCGTACGTCCCTGCCCCGATGATGGGCGAATCCCCTACACGCCCGTACCGCTTCATGTCGGTGCCGCCCGTCGACGTTCCCGCGGCGAGATTGCCCGCCTCGTCGAGGGCGACCGCGCCGACAGTCCCGAAGTGGCCGTCCGATCCATAAGCGGCGCCCGTCTTCCCGCTATCCGCTTTTGCCTTCTCGGCCTCATACGCCTTCCAGCGGCGCTCGGTCCAGAAATAGTATGGAGCGACGAGCTTCACTCCCTGCGATTTGGCGAATTCCTCGGCGCCCGACCCGACCATCATGACGTGCGGCGACTTTTCCATGACCAGTCGCGCGAGCGAGATGGGATTCCTCACGTGCTCGAGCGCCGCCACGGCTCCCGCGCCGAGCGTCTTGCCGTCCATTATGGACGCGTCGAGCTCGTTGACGCCGTTCGCGGTGAACACGGCCCCCTTGCCAGCGTTGAAGATCGGGGAATCCTCCATCACTCTGATTGTCGCTTCCACTGCGTCGAGACTGCTGCCGCCGCGGGCGAGGATCTGATATCCGGTGCGAAGCGCGATCGTCAGCGTATCGATGTACGCCTTCTCCATCGCAGGCGTCATGTTCTCGCGCAGAATGGTTCCGGCGCCGCCGTGGATAACCATTGCAATGCGGGGCGCGGCTGCCGCCGATTGTGAGCGGGCGCGTGCGGGAAGGACGAATGAGACGATGAGTGCCGCGCATGCGGCCAGGCGGTGAGCAGATCGCGGCATGTGGGTCGGGTGGTGGGACATTCTCTGTCCTCGTGAGCGCCGGGCGATTTGGCTTCAATAAGGTATCGGTCGAGCATGGCTTCCCGCTATGCACGAACTGCCCTCCCACAACCACCCACCCAGAGTTAGTTTGTACGTGCTTCTCCCTGAAGAATCTGCAGAGTGTTTCACCCGGCGAAGGTGAGACCCTTTCCAACGACGAGCACAGGATTTTCTTCGCATGAAAGGTACTGACCGCCTCCGGCGGCTTGCATCCTACGCGTTCTTCGCCGCACTCGCCATCGCGGCTGTCTCCTGCAACGAAGCACATCCCAACACCACACTCACTCCCCATTCCGACTTCGGGCGCGAGATCGACTTTCTCTGGGATCGCCTGCTTCTCCTCGGCACCATCGTCTTCGTGCTGGTCGAGTCCGCCCTCATTTTCGTCGTCATCAAGTACCGGCGCAGAGAGAATCAGCCCACACCGCCTCAGACTCACGGCAGCACCAAGCTCGAGATTACGTGGACACTAATCCCGGCGGTAATCCTGGTGTTCATAGCTGTGCCGACGGTGCGGACGATCTTCATCACGCAGGCTCAGGCCGCGCCGGGCTCGCTGAACATCGATGTGACGGGTCACCAGTGGTGGTGGGAGTTCAAGTATCCCGAGTACGGAGTTACGACGGCAAACGAGATCTATCTGCCCGTCGGGCGCACCGTGAATTTCCGTCTCCGGTCCGCCGACGTCATCCACTCGTTCTGGACTCCGCAGCTCGGCGGCAAGCGCGACGTCGTCACCAATCGCACGAACTACATCTGGTACACTCCCGATTCCTCGACGGCGAGCAGCGTCTGGAACGGATTCTGTGTCGAGTACTGTGGCAGCTCCCACGCGAACATGCGCTTCCGGGTTTTCACAGTGACACCGGAGCAGTTCGCGTCGTGGGTCGCGGGACAGAAAATGCCGGCGCACTTCCAACCCGTTGGTCCGACGCCACCAGCCGGTGGCCCGAATCCGCCGCCGCAGCAAGGACCAGTGGTTACAAGTCCTGGCGGGTCCAACTCGCCAACACAGGCAGCACAGGCTGCCGCGCCGAGAGTCGCGCAGCAAAGCTCGGGTACCCAGGCGGTAGGCGGCACGCAGCCAGCCATTCCGCGGGCGCAGAATCCTGAAGCGAATCCGGGAGCTCAATCCGGAGTGAAGGGAGTTGCAGCCGCAGGAGCCAGCTTTGCTTCGACAACTGGCGGACTCGCGCCGGGCTACATCTTCCCGCGCGAGAAGATTCCTGACTACGCAGTCCCACACGGGCCGATTCCTCCTGGACTCAAGTTCACGCCGGGACTCACCGGAAGCGCAGCGCGCGGCAAGCAGGTTTTCTCCAGCTCCGCGTGCATCGGCTGTCATTCGATCGCCGGAAATCCAGCGGCGATGGGTGTCACCGGTCCGAATCTCACCCACGTTGGGTCGAGAAGCACGCTCGCGGCCGGCCGTTTCCCGAATGCGGCTGCCTACATGGCGCTATGGATCAAGAACGCGCGCGCCATGAAGCCGGACGTCATCATGCCGACGCTTGGCCTCGACGAATACGATCCTGTTCTCAAAGCGAAAGTCACAGCGGCAACCGGCGGTCTCACCGACCAGCAAATCGCCGACATCGTCGCTTATCTAACTGCACTGAAGTAACCGGAGACTAGACTTGGCGACGACTGCAATATCGACCCCCGCCTACGGCGGCGAATACTCGGGGGAACAATCGGGTCTCTGGAGCTGGCTCAGCACCGTAGACCACAAGCGCATTGGTATCCTGTACCTCTACACCGCCCTGTTCTTCTTCATGTTCGGCGGAGTCGAGGCAATCATCATCCGCGCCCAGCTCGGCGCACCAAACCAGCACCTCGTGTCCGCCGAGTTCTACAATCAGCTGTTCACGATGCACGGGACGACCATGATCTTCCTCGCGATCATGCCGCTGTCCGCAGCGTTCTTCAACTTTCTGATCCCGCTGCAGATCGGAGCGCGCGACGTCGCGTTCCCGCGCCTGAACGCCTTCAGCTACTGGGTCTATCTGTTCGGCGGAATCTTCATCACCGTTCCGATTCTGTTCGCAGTCGCGCCCAACGGCGGATGGTTCGGCTACGCGCCGCTCACCACCAAGCCGTACTCACCGGGCGTCAATATCGATTTCTGGGTGATCGGCCTGCAGATCCTCGGCGTCTCGTCGCTCGCGGCCGCGTTCAACTTCCTGACGACGATCATCAACCTTCGCGCGCCGGGCATGACGCTCATGCGGATGCCGATGTTCACCTGGATGGCGTTCGTGGTGCAGGTCCTGCTCGTCCTCGCCTTCCCCGTCATCACGATCGCGCTGGTCTTCCTGCTGTTCGATCGCTTCTTCGGGACGAACTTCTACAATACGGTGAGTGCTGGCGCGGACCCGCTGCTGTGGCAGCATCTGTTCTGGATCTTCGGGCACCCGGAAGTCTACATCCTGATTCTCCCAGCGTTCGGACTCGTGTCCGAGGTGCTGCCGACCTACTCGAAGAAGCCACTCTTTGGATATCCGGTCATGGTGTACTCCGGAATCCTCATCGCGGCGCTCGGATTCGGAGTGTGGGCACACCACATGTTCGCAGTGGGCATGGGCCCGATCGCCGACACGTTCTTCGGTCTGACGACGATGCTCATCGCCATTCCGACCGGCGTGAAGATCTTCAACTGGATCGCGACCATGGCACAGGGCGCGATCCGCTATACGACCGCCATGCTGTTCGGCATCGCACTGGTCGGACTGTTCACGATCGGCGGAATCTCGGGCATCATGCACTCGTCGCCACCTGCCGACCTTCAGCAGACGGATACGTATTTCATCGTCGCCCACTTCCACTACGTGCTGTTCGGCGGCTCGATCATGGGAATCTTCGCCGGCATCTATCACTACTTCCCCAAGATCACCGGACGCCTGCTGGACGAGAAGCTGGGCAAGATCCACTTCTGGCTCACCTTCATCGCCATGAACCTCACCTTCTTCCCGATGCACTTCTCGGGAATGCTCGGCATGCCGCGGCGTATTTACACCTACGACTCCGGACAGGGCTGGGATGTCTTCAACGCCATGTCCTCCGCGGGCGCGATGATTTTCCCAATCGCTATGCTGATTTTCATCTACAACTTTTTCGCGAGCAGAAAGCGCGGAGAGCTCGCCGGTTCGAATCCGTGGGGAGCCGGGACGCTGGAGTGGAGCATCCCCAGTCCACCGCCTGATTACAACTTCGTAAAGATTCCGACGGTCACGAGCAGATACCCGCTCTGGGAGGGCAAGGAAGTCGATCACGAGAGTGCCCGCATCAATTCACAGAGCGGCAAGACCGCGGCGGAGCTGGGCATCGTGATGCCGTACAACACGATCAAGCCGCTGTTTGTCGCTCTCGGGCTGATCACCATGTTCTGCGGGCTCATGACTACACCCATCCTCATCGCGCTGGGCGCGGGAGTCATGATTTTCTCACTATACAGCTGGCTCCTGAGCCCGCTCGAGCCGGAGCACCACTAGAAAATGACAGCGCCCGCAACACACCGAGCCGCCGTGCACACGTCAGCACCCGCGGCGCACCACTACACGACGCTGGGTCTCGACAGCCGCAAGGTGGCGATCTGGGCCTTCATCGGCTCGGAGTGCATGCTCTTCGTCTCGCTCATCTCCACGTACCTGATCTATAAGGGACGCAGCGTGGTCGGACCGTTCCCGCACGAGACGTGGACCGATCCGAACACTGGCCACGTCTTCAAGCCCATTCTCAACATCCCCGTCACCTCGGCTTCGACATTCGTTCTGCTCATGTCGTCGCTGTTCATGGTGCTCGCTCTCGCCGCCGTGCAAAACAAGGAAAAGCCGAAGCACACGAGAGGCGAGCGGATTCTTGGCAACTCGAAGCTGTGGCTGTGGATGACAGCGATCGCAGGCTCGACCTTTCTTGGATTCCAGGCATTCGAGTTCACGTCATTCGTGCATGAAGGACTTTCGATCAGAACCAATCTTTTTGGATCGTCGTTCTTCACGCTTACGGGATTTCACGGGGCGCACGTCACGGCCGGCGTCCTGTGGCTCGTCACGCTCCTCGCGATCGACTATCGCCGCGGGCTTGGCTCGCGTGATTCACTGCTCGTGGACATCGCCGCGCTGTACTGGCACTTCGTCGACGTCATCTGGATCGTGATCTTCACGCTCGTCTACCTCATCAAGTAACGGCAGGAACGATGGATACACACGCCAGCGCAACCAATCTTCCGGACTCCGCAGAAGCAGGAGCACACGCGCCGCACGAGGAGGAGCACGCCCATCCAACGTGGTCCACTTACTGGAAGGTCGCGCTCATTCTCACGCTCATTACCGTCGCTGAGGTATGGGCCTACTACATACCGTCATTCGTCGCCGGCCGCGGATTCATCCCGACGCTGTTGATTCTGTCGGCGCTCAAGTTCACGATCGTCGTGATGTTCTACATGCACCTCAAGTACGACCACCGGCTGTTCCGGGTGCTGTTCACCGGTCCGCTGCTGATCGCCTCACTGACGCTCCTGGCGCTGATGTTCCTGTTCGGGCATCTCTACATCAAGATCATGTAACATGCTGGTCCTGGCGCTGCTGCATCCCATCGTCAATCTCAACTTCTGGCGGTGGTCGATTCACCCGAGTACCGTCGTCGGGATCGCAGCGCTCGGCGCGATCTACCTGTGGGCCGCTCATCGACTGAAGCGCGAGCCCACTCCCGCGCAGAAGATTTATTTCTTCTCCGGGCTGTTGGTGATGTTCGCGTCGCTCAATGGTCCGCTCCACGACCTCAGTGACGACTACCTCTTCAGCGCCCACATGGTGCAGCATCTGCTGCTCACGCTCGCCATGCCGCCGCTTCTTCTCGCCGGCGTGCCGGGCTTCATGCTGATCGGCCCGCTATCCAACAGGTTCGTCAGACCTGTCGCGCGTTTTTTCACCAGGGCTCCGATAGCGTTCGTCGTATTCAATCTCGTGATCGCCGTCTGGCACCTGCCTCCGTTCTACAATGCGGCGATGGCAAATCACAACATCCACATCGTCGAGCACCTGATGTTCATGGTCGCCGCGGTGCTCATGTGGTGGCCGCTGATGAGTCAGGTCCCCGAGCTGCCGCGGCTCGCGTATCCGGGACAGATGCTCTACAGCTTTCTCATGAGCATCCCGATGTCGATCGTCGCCATCTACATCGCGATGTCGGACCGCGTTCTCTATCCGGCTTACGCCGCTGCCCCGCGGGTGTTCTCCCTCTCGCCGATCGAGGACCAGCTGCTCGGCGCGCTCATCATGTGGATCCCGGGCGGGATCATCTTCTACATCATCATGACGGTGGTTTTCTTCAAATGGAACGCCCGCGGCGAAGATTCGACCGCGGGCGCGCAGGTGGACTGGAAACCGTCGACGGCCTAGTCGTCGGTTCCCTCCAGCGCCTGTTTCAGCTGTCGATTCAGCTTCGGGTGACTTCGCCACAGATATCCGAGCATCAGCCCGGACGCGAGAAGATTCGCGATGAAGATCTGCGGCCACGCCAGGTTTCCGAGCGCCGAGCTCGCGAAGGCAGCCGCAATCATGTAAAAGCCCAGCGTCATCATCACGAATGCCACCAGCAATCCGCCCAGAATCGCCGGCGTGCGCTCGGCCTGGTGCACGATCACAGTCAGGACGATTCCCACCACGAAGAACGCGGCGTAGTGAAAGATCGTGTAGCCGAGAAGGTGCGTGAAAGCGGTATCGCCCATCATGTTCTTGCCAAGAACGCTTACGACTCCCTTGCCGAGGAAGATGGGAGTGTAGAATGGATGGCCGGCAATCAGGTCAACTACGAGGAACCAGAGTGCGATTGCGGTGGCGCCGATGAAGCCGGTGATTACGCCTTCGCGCAAAAAATTGTGGTGCCGCTCAGCCATTCGTTCTCCTGATGCGGTGAAACCCCGGTGTGATTGGGGGGAAAATACCTTCTCTCCGGGTATATTCCAAGCGAACGGAAGATCGACGGCAAGACGCACGCGGGGACTGGCACCGTTCTCGCCATCCGAAGCGCCAGATACGTAGCCGACAATCGCAATTGAACAAGGGATAGATGTTCTCTCGAAAAATCAGGATTGCCATTCTGGTGGCGCTGACGGTATGTGGCGCAGCGCCGCCAATCATTGAAGCCCAGACAAGAAGGAGAACCACCACCGCTCGCCGCCGGGTGCGCCGGAGAAATCCAAACCAGCCGCCGCCCGCGCCAACGGTGCGCTACACGGTTCTGAAAAGCTCCGCCGACGTCGCCTCCACGCTCAGCGGTCTAACCGGAAAAACCCGCAGCGGGACCTGGGGCGCGATGGTGGTGTCTCTAACGCGTGGCGACACGCTTTACGCCGAGAACGCGGGCGAGGAAATGCAACCGGCCTCGACGATGAAGCTCTTCACCAGCGCCATCGCGTTCGAGCGCTTCGGACCCAACTACCAATTCAGCACCGATGCGCTCCGCGATGGACAGGTCGGCCCCGACGGAACGCTCAACGGAAATATCTACATCAGGGGCGACGGCGATCCCGCGCTATCCGGAAAATTCCTCACCGGAGGGCCGGCCGCTCCGATGAACCGCCTGGCGGACATGGTCGCTGCGCAGGGAATCAAGCGCGTGACCGGCAGCGTCGTGGGCGATGCCTCGGCGTTCGACGATCAGAAAATTCCCGACGGCTGGCTCACCAGATATCTGCAGGCGTCCTACGCTGCGCGGGTGTCGGCGCTATCGCTGAACGAGAATCTGGTCGCCGTCTCGGTTTCGCCGACTTCTCCAGGCCAGCCCGCGACAGTCGCGCTAGAGCCCTCGACCAGCACCATTCCATTGATTGCAAACGTCCGCACCACCGCCGGCGGAGGAGCGCGACTCGGGTTCCGCAAGCTCGGCAACGGGACGATCCAGGCGAACGGATCCATCGGCTCCCGTACCGGAACCCGCAAGTACGTCTACATCGTCGAAGATCCCGCCACCTTCGCGACTGGCGCTTTTCTGAATGCGCTGGTCTCTCGGGGCATCCGTGTGGACGGCGGTACCCGGCTCGGCAAATCACCGGCGAATGCGGTGAAGGTGGCGAGTCTTCGCTCGCCGCCGCTGGCCAGCATGATCGCCGCGATGAACCGGGAGAGCATCAATCACTACGCTGAGCTGTTGTTCCGGAACGCGGGAAGAGGGCCCAAGCGGGACGCGGTCGGAAGCGTCCGGACCGCCAGCTCGGTGCTTGACGAATTCTTCGCCTCCAAGGTGGGGGCCGATACGACCCAGCTGATCTTCGCAGATGGCAGCGGTCTTTCGACGCTGGACCGCGTGACGCCTCGCTCCCAGGTCCAACTGCTGGGCTACGCCCACCGGGCCTCCTGGGGTCCCTGGCTGCACTCATCGTTGCCGGTTGCCGGCGATTCTGAGCTGCTCAAGCGACGAATGCGGAACACGCCGGCCGAGGGGAATCTCCACGCCAAAACGGGAACCACAAACGACGTTATTGCGCTCGCCGGGTACGTAACGGCAGTAAATGGTGAGGTGCTCGCCTTCTCGTTCCTTTACAATGGCAGGGACCGCTGGACCGCCAAGTCGATGATCGACGTCATGAGCGAGAGTCTCGCGAGCTTCGGCAGATAAGTCGTTCAGAAACATATCTTTACCCCGCACAAAAAACCGCGGTCGGGGTACAAAAGACTGAGGGAAATGGGCATCTTTCCTGCAACTTTCTTGGGTCAACCGCGTGTGGATCCGCGTGAGGTAAATAGATCGCCATGTCATACCGAACTTTCGTAGACAGAGACGGCGCGTACTGGCAGGTGTGGGACTCGCAGCCGAAAAAGGTCGAGCGGCGCTTGTCCGCGGACGACCGCCGACACTCGAAGCGCTTCTTCTGGGGCGGACCCGAGCGCAGAAGCGGCGTCGATCGCCGAACCATAAATCAGCGCCGGATTACGCTGTCCGAAGGGTACGGCAGGGGCTGGCTGACCTTCGAGTCCCTCGTCGAAAAACGACGCCTCGTACCGATTCCGAGCGGCTGGGAGCAGGCCGACAACTCCGCCCTCCGCGCCCTGTGCGACCGGGCCAAGAGGATAGGCAAAACTGATAGCGGCACCCCCGCCTAGACTCTTCAGAGCATAGATCGCGAAGCGATCTCCATAAAAAGCACCCACCCCCAGCCAGTCCCCCGTGCGAGTGGGGCCTGACTGAGGGTGAGCTACGGGTTCACGCTGGGTGCGTCCGACGAACCCGTATTCCTACAACAGTATTACGCACAAGTCAGCCGGCCGTGGGGCAGCGGCTTCGTGCAGTTCTTGGTCACACCATCGTGCGTTATCACAACCGTTGCTGTAGCCGACCCATCGTAGGTGATCACTTCACGACGCGATGACGTCGACGGAGCCGAGCTACCAGTCGTTACGGTAGCCTGCATGGAGCGAATCACAGTTCCGGCGGTCGGATAAGTCGCCCGCCCATTCTGAATCGGAATCACGAGACCAGTGGTCGTGTCGCCGGCGGTGCGGGCGACGGTAAATGCAGCGCCATCCCTGGTACCGGTCGTCGTCTCGCTTCCCGCCGATTTTCCGTTCACCGTGCGCTGTGTGCTGCCGGAGGCGAGGCCCACCACGGTGAAATCGCTCGAGCTGTTGACAGTGCTCGTCGCCGTCGAGTGGTGCGTCACGGTGCCGGTCACACTGTTCTGTACGTTGACGGTATTGGTCTTTGTCGCATCGAACGCTTGCTCGACCGTACCCGATCCATCGAGGAACGAGAACGAGCGGTTGATGGTGAGTCCGCCGCGGGTGATCGCCGGGCATTCGACACGATTCGTGGTCGACGAAAAAGTGCAGGTGTTGGAATCATCGAAGTCGTCGAAGGGGCCTCTGCCGAATCCGGGACCAAACCCGATTCCGCCGATCCATGCTTCGCCGAGGCCGCCACCCATCAGGCCGCCCCATCCTGGTCCGCGATCGCCTTCCTGGTGATCCGCGTCGTCGTTGTCCCCGCCGGACGCAGTATTTCCAGGCACGAAGCCGTCGGTTTCACCAGAACGACCAACAAAGCTCGTCCTGATCTGATCGAAGCTGATTGGTGGCGAAGTGAGCGCCGCGACAGCGGCGCGCGATGCGGCCGGTGAAGTAGTCATGTCGGTCGCGCAAGCTGCTGCAAGGACGGCCGCGCCGGTGATGAGCGCGAATTTGAATTTGGCTTTCATTAGGAGGGTCTCCATTGGTGACAGCGCGCGATACCAGGCGCGCCATGGTTCAGGTAGAGAGACACCCGAGCCCACGGATACCCTACTCTAGTGGTTTCCCCCTATTTGCTCCCAACCAAGGCGCCAGGCGCTCCCTGAGCTCGGACAGCGCCTGCCCCATCCGCTTTTCTACGGTCTTCACGGAGATCTCCAGGGTCTCGGCGATGTCGACGTATCTCATTCCGTGAACGCGGCTTAGCTCAAAAACCTCGCGGCATCGCTCGGGCAAAGCGGCGATGGCCTCGCGGGCAACTCGATCGAGCTCGACGCCGAGCATATCGGCGTCGGTTCCGAGCGACTCGCGCGGTTCGAGTGTGGCGGAGGCGAGCTCACGCGCCACGATGCGCTGGTGCCGAACGTGGTTGAGCGCGCGGTTCCGAGTGGAGCGCATTAGATATGCGCCGAAGCTTTGCTCGACCTCCAGCGATTCGCGACGCCGCCACAATTCCAGCATCACTTCCTGCGCGATCTCTTCTGCCGGCGCCCGCTCGCGTACAACCGATTCGGCCATTCTTACGAGACGCGCGTAATGCGTTCGAAATACAATATCGAACGCACTTTCGTCCCCTGCCCGGATTCTCCGCTGGAGGTCCTGGTCGCTCGTGTCGTGCCTATCCAAGGAGGGTGGCGCCCGGTTGAGGTGTCTGTCTTATTACTGAATATGTCGAATTCTGCTGAAGGCCCATCCAGCATCGCTCCCGAGGATTGGGATCGAATTGCGCGCTATCTGGCGGGCGAGGCGGAGCCACGGGAAGCTGAATCAACAAGACGCTGGCTGGAAGCAGACGCCGAGCGTCTGGCGATGGTGAACGCGCTGCAAGCCGCGCTCGTGAATGTTTCGCGCGAGGATTCCGGAGAACCGGATGTCGAGAGCGCGCTCAGAAAAGTAAAGTCGCGATTCGACCATACCAAGTCGATCTCTGTTGCCGCCGCGAGCGGACGCGGCGATCGGGGGTGGAAGTTTACGCCCTACCTCAAGGCTGCGGCGGTTGTGCTGGTGCTCGCTGGCGGAGCGTTCTTCTGGCGCGACATCGCCGGATCGGGCGGCAGCGCGACACTAAGAACCTTCGCGACTACGGTCGGAGAGCGGCGTCAATTCAGACTCGCTGATGGAACCGGAGTGGTACTCGGACCCCGCAGCCGGCTCATCGTGGATCCGCATTCCTCTGACCGGTCCGTCTCTCTCGAAGGCGATGGATACTTCGCCGTCGTACACGACGCGTCGCATCCGTTCACGGTAAAGGTGGGCTCCGTGAAGCTTCAGGACGTCGGGACTGCGTTCTCGATTCAGACAAATGAGGACGGGGGGATTCGGGTCGCGGTCGCGGCGGGGTCGGTCGCCCTCGGACCGCGCGAATCGGGCCCCGCGTCGGCCGAGGTGCTGCGCGTCAGGGACCGCGCCACGGTCAGCTCGAGCGGCGTTGTGGGGATAGAGCGCTCAGCTGTTTCCGACGATGATCTGGCCTGGGTCCAGGGCCGCCTGGTGTTTCGTGACACCCCCGTCATACAGGTTGGCGCAGAACTTTATCGCTGGTATGGAGTAAGGCTACGGTTAGCGGATTCAACCTTGTCGAACCTGCACCTGACGGCATCTTTCTCTGGTGAGTCGGTCGATCGAGTTCTCAACGTCATCGCGCTGTCACTTGGCGCTCGTATCGAGCGCGAGGGAAACGTCGCTACCCTTTATCGGGCGGACGCGTCGGGCCTCAGGCGCTGATTCTGATCGTCGTGTGAAGAGCTCCGCGACTTCGCTTCGTCTCACCACAATCCTGTTCGTTGCCGCGCCGCTACTCTTTGGGTCGACGGCCCTCGCGCAGTCGGTGTGCTCGCCGTCGGGCGACTTCATCGCTTCGCTGACGACGTGGAGTCCTCCGCTTGATCGACGCGTCTCTCTGCACGCGCGCGACATCTCACTGCGAGAGGCCCTGGACAGACTCTCTGCCGCAACGAGTGTCCGGCTCTCGTACGCATCGGAGGCCGTACCGCTCGACAGCAGGGTGTGCGCTTCATTCGATTCGCTCTACCTCGGCGAAGCGCTCAATCTCGTCCTTCGCGGTACCTCAGTGCTGCCGGTCGCCGGGGGCGGAGAGCACGTGGTTCTGACGCCGTTGCAGGCGTCACAGGAAAGCGACGAAGCCCAGCACGTGCCGCGCGTACTCGATCGCGTCGTGGTGACCGGCAACGCCATCGAAGCTCCGGCCCGGCGCCTGACGATCGCAATGAATACGGTCAGCGGATCTCAGCTCTCGCGGTACGGCGGTGGAGATCTGGGGCAGGCGTTGAGCGATGCCGTGCCCGGACTTTGGCTGTGGCAGACTCCTCCAACGTCTCTCCTCGCGCACTACGGAAGCATTCGCGGTACGAGCTCGTTTGGCGCGAGCTACCCCAAGATCTACGTCGACGGAATCGAGCTCGCGAATCCTTTGCTGGTAACGCAATTCACGCCCGAGACCGTCGAGCGGGTCGAGGTGATAAGCGGACCGCAGGGCGCGGCTCTGTACGGGACAGACGCGATCAGCGGCGTGATAAACATCATCACGCGCCACGACGGATCTGACGGCGGAGTGAGCGCCGAGGTGCGGTCGGCGCTGGGAGCGGCATCGAGCGCGTACGTTCCGCGCTCGGCGATCACACAGGATCACGCGGTGACGATTCGCCAGGGATCGAGCGCACAGTCTGCGACCTTGACCCTGAGCTCGGGCGGAATCGGAGAATACCTTCCGGGTGCGTTTGTGCGGCGCCAGATGGGCAGTGCGGGCTTCAGACTGGTGCGCTCGAACTTCATCGTCAGCGCGACGGGAAGGGCTTTCGATAGCCGCTCGTCGGATCCCTTCAGTCCGTTGTTTCGGGATTCGGTCAGCGCGACACGCGCGGGACTCACCACGCCGGAATCGGTGCGCGAGTACACCGCCGGCGGAAGTACGACCTTCATTCAGAGCGAGACGTGGACCCACGCTCTCGTAGCGGGCTTCGACGGAAGCCGGGTCTCGAATCTCGCGGATTACCACACGCCGCTTCCGTCTGCCACCGGGCCGGACGTAGGGACCGCCGGTGGAAGCGCGAGTCTCATCACTCTGCGCGCGAGCAGCGTCGCCAAGCTGGGCGACGCCGAGAATCTGGGAGCGAACCTCACATTTTCGGGTGAGAGCTCGCTGCTGGACTACACGGCGCAGGCTGATAGCACGAGCACAATCAGGAACGAGCCGGGGGCTCGGACTTCCATTCAGCGACGCACGACAGCCGGTGTTGCGCAGGCAAACCTGTCGTGGCGCGACGCCGGATATCTGACCGGCGGACTGCGCGTCGAGCGGAACGATGTGCTGGGTAGCAGCAGCGTGTCGGTTCTGCCGATGATCGGCGCGGCGGCCGTTCAGGATTATGGCCCGCTCACGGTAAAACTGCGGTCGGCGTACGGTCGTGGGATTCGCCAGGCAGCCAACGCCGCGCGCGAGACGGACTGGTTCGATCCGCGCGGCGATGCGCATCGACTCAGCTTGTCACCCGAGGAGCAATCCGGCATTGAGGCGGGGGTCGATTTCTTCTTTGGCAAAACGTTCGGGTTCCAGGTCACGCGATTCGATCAGCTCGCATCGGGGCTTATTCAGCGGGTCGCGTACACCTACTCGGGCACGCAGATATCCCGCCGGGCGCCTCAACAGAACGCTGGTGAGTTGGAGCCGGTGCGTCCGGGAGACCGGCACATCGAATACAGCTTCCAGAACGTCGGCGAGATCACGAACCGCGGGTGGGAGCTGAAGGGTGACCTGAATGTCGCGGCGCTCTCGCTCGGCGGCACG
The DNA here is from genome assembly GCA_036264075.1 of Gemmatimonadaceae bacterium. Lineage (GTDB taxonomy): Bacteria > Gemmatimonadota > Gemmatimonadetes > Gemmatimonadales > Gemmatimonadaceae > UBA4720. The sequence continues at coordinate 26,190 of DATARP010000048.1, read as the reverse complement.
TTCTCGACTGTCGACAGCAGGGTGCGGCGGGTGGCGAGCGGGTACACCGGTGATCTGCGCGTCGGCGACAGAATGCTCGACGTGCCCGCGAGAACGGGCAGTCTCACAGCGGCATTCATTGGGGCTAGCTGGACAGGTTCTCTCACTGCGTCACGCTCCTGGGACTGGATCAACTACGACGAAGTGGCGCTCGCGGGAGCGTTTTCAAATTCAACGCAGACTGACGCGGCGCTCGTCGGGCAGGAGCTGCGGAATTACTGGCTGCGCTACGCGGGTGTGACGCGCCTGCGGGCGAGCATCGGCAGGAATCTTTACCGCGGACTGGCGTTCACGCTGAGTGGCGAGAATCTCCTCAATCGCCAGCACGGCGAGCCGGACAACATCACCGTTGTCCCCGGCAGAACGCTGACCTTCGGCCTGAAAGCGAGACTCTAGCCAGGCCCAACGGGTGGCAGCTTCCACCTGGCGCGCAGGCTTGCGTAGTCGTTCGCGGTGAGCTGAACCAGTAGCGGACGTTTGGCTGGATCCAGCCACAGCATCAGGTCGCGCAGCTGCGCTTCCTCGAGCGCGGTGCAACCGGCCGTGTGTGAATCCGGTCCGGCCCAAATGTGGAGGAAGATGCAGGAGCCCCGTCCCTTCACCGGCGGCGCCGCGTTGTATCCGACAACTACGCCGATCTTGTACTGCGCGACCTCTCGCATGTGCTCGGCGCTGTTCCAATCGACGCGGGGCACGGACGCCTTGTCGACGACTGTGTTGTAGTGGGCGGAAGCGGTGTCATCGACGCAGTCGGTCGTCGGTAGCAGCTGGACGTACGGCAGCCTGACCGCGCGCATGGAATCAACAGGAGCGAAACCAAACGCGGTGTCGAGTGGAAAAATACCAGCCGGCGCCTTGCCGTCGCCCTCGTGCTTATGCGGGCCTTCGCCGGACACGCCGTCGAATCCCACGCCCCAGGCGACGCCAGTGCGTCCAACGACAACCGGGACGCCCGACTCGAGCGACTTCCACTCGGACGTGGGGGTAGCGCGCTCGAATCGCTGCATCGTTCCGGTGGTCGACCCCCAGTTGGGAGTGACCACCACGATGATCTGCTGCGATGCGTCGAGAGGCGCACGCGGATTCAGCTGCATCTGCGGCTGACACCCTGGGAGGGAGGTGAGGACAGCAAGTAGGTACTTCGCTCTATTCCAGTGAATGGTCCACCGCCGGGATTGGACAGTCTCGCCCTGACAGTGCTAAGATAACGCCATGCCGCGACTGACTTCGCCGGACATTGCCGCGTACATCCTGCAGATTCTCGTGTCGGCGTTCCTGGCAATCCTGTTCCTGCAATCGGGAATCGACAAGGTGGTGGATCGCCGTGGAAACCTCGCGTACTTCCAACAACACTTCGCGAAGAGCCCGCTGGCTGGAACGGTCGGACCGATGCTCTGGGTGATTACGCTGCTGGAGATCTCCGCTGGCGCGCTGAGCGGAATGGGTTGCGTGGTATTGATTCTCTCCCACGACAGCATGGTCGCGTACCTCGGAGCGCTCGTCGGGGCGATCAATCTGCTTGCGCTTTTCTTTGGGCAGCGGGTGGCGAAAGACTACGCCGGGGCGGCGGCGCTGGTGCCTTACTTTCTCCTGGCTTTGGCTGCGATCTACCTGTTGGCGGAACACTAACTACAGGTTTCAACTGAACTGAACGGGGTAGGAGGTGCCAGAGATGCATAGTTGCCTGGCACCAGGTTACCACACCCAGACTTCAATACTGGCGTGATAGGGGAGGCAGGTGTCAGACACGGCGGCACCAGGTTACCAGGTACCTGGAACCAGAATGCGGCCAGAACGCCAATAGTAAAGTCTGGTCGTGGTAACCCGGTGCCAGGCATCTACGCCACTGGCACCTCACACCCCGTTCAGTTCAGTTGGCACCTGTAGTTCACGCCTTCATTTCCTTGATGACCACGCCGCGCTTCGCCAGCTCAGCGATGTACTTGGGTGCGGGCACCGCTTCGTCCGGTGTGAACACTCCAGCTTTCCCTATCTCTCCGCGCGCCTGCATCTGACCCGTAATTGAGAGCGAGTATCCCGTCGAGCGCTCCATGGCGCTGATTTCGGTTTTTTCATCGTAGTAGTCCACTAGCTCGTAGCCGACTTTCTTCGGCTTGCCGCCTTTCGTTCCCTCGGCGACGACGCGGAGCGCCACCAGGTCGTGGGCGTCGGGTTTAGTGAGCCGCGGGCCCATCGCGGCAACGACCAGGTCGCGCGGGACGACTTTCATTCCTTTGACATCTACGGGAGTCAGCTCCAGCAGTCCGAGCTCGCGAACAGCCTCCATGATGCGAGCGTGCCCCGGGTAGCGGAGCGTCTTGTACTCCATCGTCGGAATCTTGCCTTCGTATCGGAACGCCATCGTCGAGAGGCCGCCGGCGGTGTGAAACCCTTCCAGCTCACCGACCGATCCATCGAAACGCACGGGTTCTATTTCCGATAGCGCCTTGACCTGAGTGCGCTTGCCGCCGCGAAGAACCCACGACAGAGTCGTGTAGTAGTCGAGCACGCCCTCGAGCGAGTAGACGATCTGATAATTGAGCGGCGGCTTCGGATCCTGCGGCAATCCGCCCACGAAGATCCGCACGCTCTCCACCTTGTCCATCTGATTTATCGCGTACTCGGCGAGGATGTTCACCATCCCTGGGGCGAGGCCGCAGTCTGGAATGACCGTAATGTTCTTCTTCTTCGCTTCTGAGTCGAGAGTCTTCTGCTTGAAGACGATCTCCGTATTTCCGCCCAGGTCGGCGAAGTGCACGCCCGCCTGCACTGCGAGCGCCGCGAGATCGAAGTTGAAGTAATAGGGAATCGCGCTCATCACCGCGTCGCACTGACGCATCAGCGCGAGCACCGCTTCCTTGTCGCGCACGTCGATCGGCGTGAAGATCAGCCGCTTGCCCGAATACGGCGCCAGAAACGGCGCCAGATGATCGGTGTGGAGATCGGCAAGACGGACTTCTTTTACATCTGGATTCTGCAATAAATCATAGGCGCAGGCGGAGCCTTGCAGGCCGGCGCCGAGGACTAACATCCGCATTACGTTGAACTCCGGAAAGTTGAGCTGGACTCGCTCTTGCAATTTATGCGGGCCGGGTTGATACCGTCACCCCGCGTGCGCACAGTGAGAATTGATGACGACAAAGATCGACACAACCGATTGGCGCGAGAAGTTGCTCGACAATCCCGAGCAGATAAAACAGCTCCTTCTGAACACGCATCGAATCGCGGTGCTCGGCATCAAGCCGAACGCTGATGCGCCCGCGTACTACGTCCCGGAGTACGCGCAGCGCGCCGGGTACGAGATCGTACCGGTTCCCGTGTACTACAAGGAGCTGACGGAGATGGCGGGCCAGAAGGTGTACCGCAAGCTCACCGACATTCCCGGCGACATCGACATGGTAAACGTTTTTCGGCGTCCCGGGGACATTCCGCAGCATGTCGACGACATTATCGCCAAGAATGCGAAATCAGTCTGGTTTCAGCTCGGGATCAGGAACGACGAAGCCGCCGAGAGGCTCGCAAGAGCGGGCATCGATGTCGTGCAGGATCATTGTCTGATGGTGGAGTTGCGCAGGATAGGCAAGTAGTCGTCGCGGCGAATGCATCACGCGATGGCGTCTTGCACGAACTTAACCCAGCACTACCAAGTAACTGTGTACACGACTGGCTCCGCCGCCGGCTCGTTCGGGTCGGGCCGAGTGCGCGGCGCGAGGGCTACGATGTACCGGCCACCAGCGGTAGCCGCCAACGCGAGACCAGCGCCGACAACGCGCGGCGCTGCCTTGGCCGCCGCTCCGGGCGTGGTCTCGACAAGCGTTATAACGCCGCGCTCGCTCTGAACGTTGAAAGTCTGCGTGCCGTGCTGGATCGCGATCGGCGGCGATTTGCTCATGTCCATCGGCAGCGACCGATCGAGCGTGGGGCCTTCGGTGAACTTTACGTCGGCCAGCTTCGAGTTCGCGGGAAGAGTTCCGTGCAGCGCGCCCGTCAATGGATCCAGCGCAGACCACGTCTGACTCGGCTCGTTGTCGACAGCTCGGGACGGGGCGTTGCCGAGCGCGAGCGTGGATCCGTCGGCGGTCCAGCGGACGCGCCAGCCGCGGGCGACGGGAAAGAGCTTGGGCGCTGCGCTGTCCGCGGCGGCGCTCGCTCGCGGATTGTCCGGAATGTGAATGACGCCCGCCTGCGCTACCGCGCGCGACAGCGACATCCCACTCGACGCAAAGGAGCCGGCGCGCAGCGTCGCGGTATCGATCGAAGTGCGGCGCGAAGCGTCCGTGAGCTGATCGGTTCCCGCGCCGGACCCGTCGACAACGCTGTACGCGCGGCCGAATCCGAGCCACTTCCAATCTGGGGAAGGCGCCACGTCCCACACGCTGTCCATCTGCGTCTGGAATCCGCGCGTCTCGTCGCCGAAGAAGAACCCGTTGGGCACCGGCTCGTTTTCCACCCCGCCCGGGTCCGCGATTACCAACACGGATTTCCTGTCGGGCGAGAACGTCCACAGCACACGCTCCGCCATTCCCTGCGCACCGCGATTTACGGGAGTGACGGTCACCACTGGGGCGAGGTGCGTCGTGTCGGCGGTCGTTTCTTTTTTGGAGGAGTCGACGAGACAGCCACTGAGGGCGATCAACGTCACAACAGCGAAGCCTACTGGAGTTTTAGGCACACACCAGATTACGTCCGCCGGCCTTCGCGCGGTAGAGTGCGCGGTCAGCGCATTCGAGCAGGTCTTCAGCTGTCTCGACTCTCGGGACCGGGAAATCTGCCACGCCGATGCTCACCGTGAGGCGCAGCGGCTCGCCCCTGCCGATGTCGAACGGGTGCGCCTGGATCTTGTCGCGCAGCCTCTCCGCAAATGCAATCGCGCCCGCTTCGCTCGTCTCCGGGACGGCGATCACGAACTCGTCGCCGCCGTAGCGCGCCACCGCGTCGACGCTGCGCGCCGTGCGCGCTAGCAGAAGAGCGACTTCGACCAGAACGTGATCCCCGGCGAGGTGCCCGTAGGTGTCGTTCACTTCCTTGAAGGAGTCGACGTCGATCATCAGGATGCTCAGAGGCGCATTGTAACGACGCACGCGCTCAACTTCGGTGGCGAGCTGCGTGAGCAGCGCGCGCCGATTCAGCAGCTGCGTAAGCGGGTCCGTGCGCGCGAGCGCTTCGAGGCGAATGTTGTCCGCCTGCGTGACTTCCACCATATGCGCGCGGCGCATGGCGTTCATCGCGCTCTTCACGACGGTCTCCGCGAAATCGACGTCGGCATCGTTGAGAGATGCCTTCTCGGCCGTCCTGCGCAGCAGAAACACGCCCGTGCGCTCGAGGTCGAGCCGGAACGGCAGTGCGATGATGGAGCGGACGGAGATGACGCTGCCGTCCTTCTCCCACGCTTCGCGCAGATCCTTGTAGGCGTCGGAATGCCAGATGTCGGGAATCAGGATCGGCTTCTCGCTGGCCAGCGCCGCTTCGATCTCAGGGTATTTATCCAGCTCGACCTGGAGATTCTCGAGCTGCGGATCTTCGTGGGCCGACGCCACTGTGCCATGAGTGTCGCCGCTCTTGGCGAAGATCACGGACGAGTGGCTCAGGTTGAGCGCGCGAGCCAGACGTCGCGCGAGCATGTGGAACAGCTCGCCCATCGAGAGTGAGCCCATGACATCGTGCAGAATGTCGACGAGTGCTCCGCGCGCGGCAGCTTCCTCGAGCAGACGCTGGACCTCGGCCTCTGCATTACGCAGCGCAAGGCGCAGCTTCTCCATTTCCTCACGCTGTAGCGACACGTCAGGACGCTCCTTGATCATTCGTCGGTAAGGGCCTCGACCTGTTCCACGTCGCTCGCCGGCGCGCCGTTTTCCTCATCGCCTTCATCTTCGGGGACCACTCTGGCGACGGCTGTGACCACATCTCCCTCATCCAGATTGACGAGCTTGACCCCTTGCGCGATACGCCCGGTGACTCTCACCTGAGAGACGGAAGAGCGGATGATCACGCCATGTTTTGTGATGATCATGATCTCGTCGGCAGGCAGAACTTCCATCAGGGCAACGACATCGCCCGTCTTTTCGGTTCTGTTGACCGTGATGATGCCCTTTCCGCCGCGCTTCTGCACGCGGTAGTCGGCGATGTTGGAGCACTTGCCGAGTCCGCGCTCGGTCACGACAAGGAGGGTGGCGTCGCGCTTGACGACGACCATGCCAATGACGGAATCGCCTTCGCGAAGCTCCACGCCTTTGACACCAGTGGTGTCGCGGCCCATCTCGCGCACGTCCATCTCGTGGAAGCGTACCGACAAACCATGACGGGTTGCCAGGACGATGTCGTTCGCCCCGCTCGTCACCTGTACATCGATCAGCTGGTCATCCTTGTCGATCTTGATCGCCTTGATCCCCGTCTGACGCACGTTCGAATACTGGGAGAGAGCGCTCTTCTTGACGGTTCCGTTCTTCGTGCAGAAGAGGAGGAACTGCGTCTCCGAGAATTCGCGCACTGGAACCATCGCCTTGACCTGCGTTTCCGGTGCGACGTTGATCAGGTTCACGATTGGCTTTCCCTTCGCTGCTCTGCCAGCCTGCGGAATTTCGTGGACCTTCAGCCAGAAGCAGCGGCCGTCATCCGTGAAGCACAGGATGTAGTCGTGCGTCGAGCCGATGAAGAGGCGCTCGATGAAATCCTCGTCCTTCAAACCCTGTCCGCTGAGACCACGACCGCCGCGGCGCTGCTTGCGATAGGTGGAGACCGACGTGCGCTTGATGTAGCCCGAATGGGAGATGGTGATGACCATGTCCTCTTCGGCGATCAGGTCTTCGATGGTGAACTCGCCCTCGTCGCTCGTGATCTCGGACCGGCGCTCGTCGCCGTACTTGTCGGACACCTGCTGCAGCTCGTCGCGAATGATCTTCAGACGGCGCGGCTTGGACGCGAGGATGTCCTTCATTTCCTTGATGAACGCGAGCACTTCCTTCAGCTCGGCCTCGAGCTTCTCGATCTCCAGACCAGTCAGCTTTGCCAGGCGCATGTTCAGAATCGCCTCGGCCTGCCGCTCGCTGAGCTTGAACCGCTTCTGCAGCTGTGCGCTCGCCGTCGGCGTGTCGGCCGCAGCGCGAATGAGCTTGATCACCGCGTCGATGTTGTCGACCGCGATCTTGAGTCCTTCGAGGATGTGCTCGCGCTCGAGCGCCTTGTCGAGCTCGAACTGAGTGCGACGCACAACCACCTGGTGCCGGTGCTCGATGTAGTGCTGGAGCACTTCCTTGAGCGGCATCACCTTCGGCACGAGCTGGGTGGTGTGCGAATCGGGAACGAGCGCCAGCATGATGACGCCGAACGTCGACTGCATCACGGTGTGCTTGTACAGCTGGTTGAGCACCACACGCGGAATCGCATCGCGCTTGAGCTCGATTACGACGCGCATGCCGTCCTTGTCGGACTCGTCGCGGAGCGCGGAGATCCCCTCGAGCTTGCCCGCCTTCACTAGCTCGGCCATGTCTCCGATCAGCTTGGCCTTGTTGACCTGGTACGGGAGCTCGGTCACCACGATCTGTGACTTGTTCGACGACTCCTTCTCCTCGATTACCGCGCGCGCGCGCATCACGATGCGACCGCGTCCGGTCTCCTGATAATCCTTGATGCCGGCGCGACCATATATGTAGCCGCCCGTCGGGAAGTCAGGTCCCTTGATCAGCTTTCTGATGTCGGTCGGCGTCAGGTCCGGATTGTCGATCAGGGCGGTAAGCGCAGAGACGACTTCGCGCAGATTGTGCGGCGGGATGTTGGTCGCCATGCCGACGGCGATACCCGAAGAGCCATTGACGACGAGATTCGGGATGGCCGAAGGAAGGACCTTGGGCTCCTGCAGCCGGTCGTCGAAGTTGGGCGCGAAGTCGACCGTATTCTTGTCGATATCGGCCAGCATCTCCATCGCGATGCGGGTGAGGCGGGCTTCTGTATATCGGTAGGCCGCAGCGGGATCGCCATCGACGCTGCCGAAGTTTCCCTGCCCGTCGACCAGCGGGTAACGGAGGGAGAAGTCCTGCACCATGCGCACGAGGGCGTCGTAAACCGAGCTGTCCCCATGCGGGTGGTATTTGCCGAGCACGTCGCCAACGACTGTCGCGGATTTCTTGTAGGGGCGGCCCGGAACGAGACCCAGCTCGTTCATCGCGTAGAGCACGCGGCGGTGCACCGGTTTGAGTCCATCGCGCACGTCGGGCAGAGCGCGAGAGACGATGACGCTCATCGAATAATTGATGAACGATTCTTTGATTTCTTCGTGAATGAGGCGCGGAAGGATGCGCTCTCTGTTGTTCGGAGCCGTCATTAAATGGAGTCGGTGCTGCCAGTTCGGAGGCGAGGGCGGGAAGACAAAAATGCCTTCCATTCGAGGTAGCACTCAATGTACTGCCTGCCGCGCTGGAAATCAACCTCGAAATGGCGCTCTAACCCTTTGTAAGATAAAGACTTAGAACGACTCTACTGTTGAGCTGGGAAGGACCCTGCCGGTAGGTAAATAATTGTGACGGACGCCGCGTCAAATGTTTCATTATAGAGCGAACCTTTACGCACGATTACGATGTTTAAGTTCCCGCGAATTGGCTGGTAGCTCAACGGGGGATCAATCGTCTTTTACGTGATGCCCACGTCCGAAGACGGTGTCACGCCAATCAGGCCCGAACCAGCCGTGAAAGCGGCCACTCCGCGCGCGCGCGCGAAATACCTCCCATTCCCTCGTTTCGAGAGCATTCGGAGCCGTATTGTGGCGTTCGCGGTAGTCGCGGCGCTCCTCCCGTCTGGTGTCATGCTGGGAATCTCGTACAACCAGAATCGGCGCGCGCTCGAGAAGAAGATCACGGAAGACCTCCTTTCGGAGAGCGCACAAAGCGCTCGGGCAACGGGCGTCTGGCTTAAAGAGCGTCTATACGATCTTCGCGTTTTCGCCGGCTCCGATGAAGTAGCCAACACCCTGGATCACCCGGCGACCGGTGCGCGGGTCACTGCGCTTGCCACGTCCCAGGCTGAGGGAAGACTCCGCGACTACCTTCTCTCCCTTCACGAGCGATTCACCGACTTTGAACAGCTCATGGTCGTGGACCTCAATGGAAAGGTCGTTGCGAGCAGCGGTGATGAGACGCATATCCGGCTTCCCAACGATTGGCAGGGCACTCTGCGGGCAGAAACGGAGCTCGTTGGCGACGTATACTGGGATTCCACGGCGGGAAGGGCCAAGCTGGTGGTAGCCGTTCCCGCTCAGCGCGCGGATGGCCGGATGATCGGGGCGTTCGCGGCCGAGCTGAATCTGGCGCCGGTCAGGGTCCTGCTCCACGCATTCGCCCGCGATACCACCGCGGCAATCTTCCTTGTCAACAACAAGGGATATCCGATCGCCAGCTCGGAGGGAATGACGCCGGTTCTCGTTCAGACCAGAATGGCGCCACCCACTATGAAGGAGCTCTTGAAGACTGCAAGAGCACCGTTCACCTATACGAGCTTCGGGGGTCGGAACGTGATCGGAACCCTCGAGCACGTGCCCCAGGTGAACTGGGCAACGATATCGGAATTGTCGGCGGAGTCGGCGTTCAAGCAGGTCCGGCATTTCCGTGACGTTTCGCTGTTGGTCATCGCTCTTCTGCTTGTGCTCGTGTCCGCCGCCGGCTATCGCCTCGGACTCCTGATCGCTCGGCCGCTCGACCTGCTCACCAAGGGCGCCGGCGAAGTCGCAGCCGGGGATCTCGCGGTCGATCTACCGGAAGCCCCGGGCGGCGGAGAAGTCGGCTACCTCACGGATGTCTTCAATCACATGGTGTCGCGGCTCCGCGAAGGACGGCGTGAGCTCGATCTCATCCACGAGACGCTGCGGAAAAAGAACGAGGAGCTCGAGCTGCTTTCCACAACGGACAGCTTGACGGGTCTCGACAACCACCGCGAGCTGATGCAGCGGCTCGACCACGAAGAGGCCCGCTGCAAGCGCGAGCGGAGAAGCTTCTCGGTGCTGGTCGGCGATGTCGATCACTTCAAGCAGTACAATGACGCCTTCGGCCACCCTGCCGGCGACGAAGTGCTGAAGGCGATCGCCGATGTCATGCGTGAATCAGCGCGTTCGGTCGATTGCGTCGCCCGCTACGGCGGTGAGGAATTCGTGGTGATGATGCCGGACACGCTTGCAGCCGATGCACTCGAGATGGCGGAGCACATCCGCGCCCGCGTCGCGGCCAAGAAGTTCCATGGGCGCAAGATGACACTGAGCATCGGTGTCGCGACGTTCCCGGAAGATGCCGATACCGCCGAAGGCCTGATCTCGATCGCCGACGAGGCGCTATATCAGGCGAAACGAGAAGGGCGCGATCGTGCTATCCGCGCCCGCAAACTGGCAAAGACCGGAACCTGATCAGGGTCGGGCGACGAGCGTGCGGAAGATCCAGCCGCCGCGCCCGCCGTCATCGCTGATTCGGATCCATTCGTCGGCGTAGGAATAGCCGGTCAGCGTCGTACCCGAATCCGCGGCGAAGACAATCGGAAATCCGGTGCCGGGTCCCCCACGAACATTTCCGCGAGTGGTGGTCACCAGCTTGAGTGGCACTGCGAAAGGCGTCTCGCCTGGCCGCGCGGCCTCGCGACCCGCAACCGCAATACGTCCTCTGTATGCCGTGGCCAGAGTCTTGGCCTGGTTCGCCAGATAGAGAGCGCCGCCGTAGTTCGCCTTGTCGAATTCGGTCGCTGCCGAGCGCACAAACCGGGTAATCTCGGCGGCTTCTGGCGGGTCACCCTGGGATCCGGACTTCATGGTCTGAAGCGCGACTTCCGCTTCAGCCATGGCCGACGCTGCCTGCGCACGGCTTGCTCCAGACTGCAGCTTTGCCATCGCGCGCACTACTTCAGCCCGAGTGTCTTCCAGCTTCGACTGCAGATCCTCGATCTGGGCGTCTCTGGCCAGTACCTGGAGCTCGAGCCGCGCAACGCGCTTGTCCTGATCCGCGTCGCGCACCGTGACCGTATCGTGCACCACGCGCGGCGGCGTGACGACGGGGTTCGGTTGCGAGGCACAGGCCGCACCAATAGCTGTGGCAGCGAGCAGTGCAAAGGTTGAGCGCAAGAGCGAAATTCCTCGCGGAACTGAGAGTCTCTAATCTGGCAAGCAGGGCGCATTTCGGGGAGTGCGCGACCTGCTCAGAGAGTAAACAAAACGGATGATGCCCGCCAGCCCACTCGCTCCTTCTTAACGACTGTATGGTGCTTCGACCGATACGCTGGTTTGTCTGGACGTCAATGTTTGCTGTGCTGTCATGCGCGCGACAGCCGCGCCACCCCGACCTGCCGGGATCAGCAGCGAGCTTGCGACATACTGGAGTCTGCTACGAAGTCTTCGTCCGCTCCTTCGCCGACGCGGATGGCGACGGCATCGGCGACCTGCGCGGACTGATCTCGCATCTCGATTACATCAACGACGGAAATCCACAAAGCACCCGCGACCTCGGCGCCAACTGCATCTGGCTGATGCCGATTGCGAAATCGGTGAGCTACCACGGCTACGACGTTACGGACTACTACCATGTAGATCCTCGCTACGGCACCGATGAGGATTTTCGCGAGCTGGTCAAGGCGGCCCACAAGCGTGGCATTCGCGTCATCGTCGACTTCGTTCCCAACCATTCGTCGAGCGAGCATCCCTGGTTCCAATCGGCGCTGCGAGATCCGGCGAGCCCTTATCGCTCGTGGTACCGATGGTCGGCCGTGAATCCGAATCAGCCCGGCCCATGGGGGCAGGTTGCGTGGCACAAGTCGCCCGTGCGCGACGAGTACTACTACGGAGTTTTCTGGCAGGGGATGCCGGATCTCAACTACGAAAATCCGGCGGTCGTGGGAGAGATGGAAAAAGTGACCGCATACTGGCTGAAGGACATGGGCGTCGACGGCTTTCGTTTCGACGCGATCCCGTACCTGGTCGAAGAAGGGAGCCAGCTAAAGCATACGCACGGAACACACCGAGTTCTGCACGTCCTCGGCGACGCGATTCGACGCGAGGCGCCTGGCTCGTTCACCGTCGGCGAGATGGGCGATGGCTCTATCGATGACCTCGCGACTTATTATCCGGACCAGCTCGATTCCTATTTTGCCTTCGATATCGCGGCCGGAACGATCGAGGCGGCGCGCACTGGGAACGCCAGACCATTCTTCGAGTCGCTTCTCCGGACGAACAGAAAGCTTCCCGTCGGCCGCTGGTCCCCGTTTCTCACCAACCATGACCAACCGCGGACCATGACCGTTCTCTCCGACTGGGCGAAGGCGCGTGTCGCGGCGAGCGCGATGCTGATGCTGCCGGGTGTCGCCTTCGTTTACTACGGCGAAGAGATCGGGATGAATGGATCCAAGCCCGACGAGCACATACGAACTCCGATGCAGTGGAGCAGCGCGGTCGGAGCTGGCTTCACCGCCGGGACACCGTGGGAGGCGCCGCAGCCGGAATGGGCCTCGAAAAATGTGGCCGCGCAGGATCGTAAGCCTGGCTCGTTGCTCAACCATTATCGCAGGTTGATCCATCTGCGAAACCAGCACCCCGCGCTGAATGATGGCGATCTTCAGCAGGGGGAGGCGATGGATCCAGCGGTCGCGGCGATGATGCGACGGTCTCCCGAGGAGACGATCATGGTCGTGCTGAACTTTGGCGACCGATTACTCGATCGCGTCCTCATCATGTTCGACCCGGTTCGGAGCGGTGGACAATACCGACTGGAGCCGCTCTACGACGATCCGTCGAGCGCGTGCTTTGTCGCCGGTATTTCGGCCGGCGGCACCGCGATTACCCTCGGTAACGTGGCGCCGCACAGCCTCTGTACCTTTCGCGTGATCTCCGGCTAGAAGTCGCTCTCCGCGCCGACCACCGGCGTCACAGCCGAACGATCTTCTTCGCCGGTGCGAATGCGATACACCTTCTCAACCGGCAGAACGAAGACCTTGCCGTCTCCCACCACGCCGGTGGCAGCCGCCGCGAGAATCGCTTTGACCGTCGGTTGAACGAAGGAATCCGAGACGCCGATCTCGAGCCGCACTTTATCGTGCAACTCGACCTTCACCGTCATGCCACGGTACGTCTCGACCGCTTCGGTCTCTCCTCCGTGACCACGCACCCTGCTGATCGTGAGTCCCCGCACCTCGGCCCGGTACAATGCCTCGAGGACTTCGTTGAGTTTTTCCGGTCGAATGATTGCTACGACGAGTTTCATATATCAGCCCCTGTCCGCATGAACGAGAATCGCGCCTTCGCCTCTGCTGTACGCCTCTTCCCCGTGTTGAGTGACGTCCATTCCAATTCCCTCTTCCTTCTGGCTCGCCCGTAGCGGCGCGACCAACGCTATCACCTTGAGGATAACGAACGTTCCGACGACGCTGTAGACGATCGTGGCGAGCACTGCCACGAGCTGGATGCCGAGCTGCTTCGGATTGCCAAAGAGCGCACCGTCCGCCGTTCCGTTCCAGGTTTTCTGCGCCAGCACTCCGGTTAGCAACGCTCCTACGGTTCCACCGACTCCGTGCGCCGCGATGACGTCGAGTGAATCATCGAGTCTGGTGCCGGCTCTCCATAGAATGGCGAAGTAGCTGGGGACCGCGGCGATCGCGCCGAGCACGATGCCGGAAACCGGGCTCACAAAACCCGCCGCGGGAGTGATCGCGACCAAACCGACTACGATTGCAGTGGCCGCGCCGACAGCTGTCGTCTTCTTCGTCCGCGTGATGTCGAGCAGGCTCCACACGACCAGCGTCCCCATCGGAGCGAGCATGGTGTTGGTGAATGCGAGCGCCGCCGACGCATTTGCGGCGAGCGCGCTCCCGCCGTTGAATCCAAACCAACCGAACCAGAGCAGGCCGGCTCCCAGAAGGGTGAAGGGCACGTTCTGCGGAATGATTGCCTGCCGCGCGTAGTCCTTGCGCGCGCCGAGCACGACCGCGACGACGAGCGCCGCGGCGGCGGCATTGATGTGAACGACGGTGCCACCGGCGAAATCGAGAGCGCCGAGTTTGCCGAGCCAGCCTCCGCCCCATACCCAGTGCGCGATCGGCGCGTAAACGACGATCGACCAGAGCGTGATGAAGGCGAGGTACGGGCCGAACCGCATCCGCTCGACGATCGCCCCCGAGATGAGCGCCGCCGTGATGATGCAGAATGTCGCCTGGTAGCCCGCGAACAGTACGTGGGGGATCGTCCCCTTCGCGTCTAGATTCACGTTGCTGAAGAAGGCGTTATCCAATCCGCCGAGCCAATTGGAGCCAGTCGAGAAAGCGAGTGTGTAGCCGATGAACGCCCACGCGATCCCGACGAAGCCGAGCGCGACGTAGCTCATCATCATGGTATTGAGCGCGTTCTTCGCTCTGACCAATCCGCCGTAGAAGAAGCCCAACGCGGGTGTCATCAACAGCACCATTGCGGTGGCGACGAGCATCCACGCGGTGTCTGCCTGGTTGATGGGGGCTGGGGTCATGTCCTCTTAGTCCTCGTCACAGTTCTCCTCCAGTACTGCGGGTGAGATGGGCCTGGGAAAAATAAAAAAACCCTCGCGTTCATGGATCGAAGCGCGAGGGCATTGGAAATGAGCTGTGTCAGATCCCGGCGCCTCTACCCAAAACGTTCGATCGCGTCCCACGGATTCTGTGGGAGCGGGGGATTTTTTCCCGAATTGGAGGGAGCATTGCGGAGAGCGAGACTCATGACGGGCAAGAATGTAAGGTTGGTGACAGGTTGTCAAGCTGATTCTGGAGACTCTGTGGCGAACCTCGCGCCGCTTTGTTTTGACCGCGCTTCTCCATCCATGCGCAGCGGGACGTAGCTTCTAGCCGTTCCGTAAAAGGGAGAGGTGAATGCCGCAGCGGAAAGCGTGGGCCAGGAAGAGGTCGGTCTCGCCCCGGACGCTCGCGGACCTGCGGAAGGAGTTGTACGCGCTCGCGGATCCTGCGGACGCGAAGTTTCTGCAGGGATTCTTCAAGACCGCGCCGGGCCAGTACGGAGCAGGCGACAAGTTTCTGGGACTCAGGGTTCCAGATCTGCGCCGGTTCGTGCGCGAGTACCCGGAGCTTGAAGACTCGCAGGCGCTGGAGATGCTCACGTCGCCCTGGCATGAGGAACGGCTACTCGCCCTGCTCTTCCTCGTGGACAGGTATCGCCGGGGCGACGATGCCGCGCGGAACAGGATTCATCGCGCTTATCTCGCCAATACGCGCTACATCAACAACTGGGATCTTGTCGACGCCTCCGCGCATTACGTCGTCGGCCAGCATCTGAACGCTGGAAATATCCGGCTGCTCGAGCGTCTCGCGCGTTCCAACGATGTCTGGGAGAGACGAATCGCGATCGTGGCGACGTTCCATTTCATCAGGGCAGACGAATTCCGTCCGACGCTCAAGATCGCAAAGCAGTTAGTGAGGGACCAGCACGATCTGATCCACAAGGCAGTCGGCTGGATGCTCCGCGAGGTCGGGAAGCGCGATCGTCGCGTGCTCGACGCCTTTCTATTGAAGTACTACCGGACGATGCCGCGCACCATGCTTCGATACGCGATCGAACGTCACCCCGAGCGGCTGCGGCGGCAGTACCTGAGAAAGAAACTCAACTAACCACCACGACGCGCTTCGCCCGGATGACGCCGCGCTTATTCTGCTTGCCTTCCACGACGATCACGGTCTTCTCCTGAAGCCTCGTCGCATAGCTTATCGGAAGCTCCGCTCCGGTAGAGCTGATTAGTCTCGTATTGTGGTTGATGCGCACCGCAACCGGCTTCGAGGCTTCAGTTTTTCTCTCGGAGACCATACCGGCAACGACATAGGTGGTGTTTCTGTGCGGATTCGGTCCGACGCCAACAACTGTTACCTTGCGCCCTTGGGCTAGAAGTGCGTGAAGCGCTCGAGGGTCATGGTGCGGTGTGTCGCTCGGCGTCCGCTCTCCGGTGCGGGACGCGGCTTGATTGCGGCGCTCCTCTTCCCGGCCCCGCGCACTCTCCTTTGCAGGTCCATTCTCGAACAACTCACCATCGTAGGTGCACGGGATGGCGACGCTCAGTGCTCGCGGGAAAGCATCGAACCGGTATGTAACAAAGCGAGCTTCCCGATTCTGTGCCTCCCCGTGTTCTGTCCGTTCCGGAACGGCGCTGTCGTCGAGCTTCACGCGACTGCCATCCAGTTGGAGGTCGATGGACGCAGGCGCCTTGATCCAGAATTGCGAACCCCGAAAATATTCGGACCGTCGGTTGCGAGGATTGCGATTCAGCAAAATAGAGAGAATCTGCTCGATAGTGCTGAGAGGATTTCCGGCCGTAATGATGCAGACGTCCAGCGCCCCGTCATCGATGAGCGCGTTGGGCGTCACCTCGCCGAGGTTACCATACCGGCGTGTGTTGCCGACGATGACCTGGAGGGCTTCGCCTCTCCACCGCATCTTCTCCTCTCCTTCGTCCGACGCCCATACTTCGATGGGGAAGGCGTGTTGCGAAGGGAGCGTTTTGACCGCCACTAGCGCAACGGCCAATTTCCCGATTCTCTCCTTCAGCGATGTGGGCACCTGGCGCATGATGGCGGCATCTATTCCCAGCCCCGCCATCAAGAGAAAATGATGTCTGCCTCGGCGGGCTTGTCGCTGTTCCTTCTGTTGCTCCTCCTTTCCTGGACCTGAGGGAAAAGAGTCGATCGCGACATAACCCACGTCGACCTTGCGTTCGTCGCTGTTGACCAGCAGGAGAGAGGCTTTGACTGGGTCCTCCGACATGCCCATCTCATGGGCCCAGACATTTGCGGTCCCGCCGGGAATTACTCCGACGCTACACCCGGGCTGCTCGGCCGCCATGACGCCATTGACGACTTGGTTCAGCGTCCCATCCCCGCCAAAACCAATGACGAGATCGTATCCGGCTGCGGCTGCTTTCCTCGCCAGTCGTCGAGTATGCCCGCCGTATTCCTTGATTACGGTATCGATCTTCCAGCCAGCCGCCGAAAGCACAGCGATGATGGCGGTCAGCGCGTTGATTTTCTTGCCCAGCCCCGGATTGATGATCAGATACGCCGTCTTGCACTTCATATTCGAACGAGCGGCTACTGCGGCCGTTCTTTCATCCGCGCGCGAGTCAACCAACCCGTTCTCCGAAAGAACAAGAAGAACGGCAGCCCGAGCGCTATGAGAAATAATCCGGCAGCTGATTCGATCGGATACGCCTTGAGGCTATTGACAACGAGCCACACCGCGACGAGGACGAACAGAATCGGCACCATCGGATAACCCGGCGTCCGGTACCTCCTCGGCGCCGCGGGCAGCTTTCGCCGCAGCACGAACAGGGATGAGGCGACGAGGCCGAAGAAGAGCCACAGTGCGAAGATCACCGACGTCGTGATCTGATCGAAAGTTCCGGACAGCGCGATCACCGACGCCCACACCGCCTGCACCCAGATGGCGATGACCGGAACATTGGTCGTCGGGCTGAGGTCGCCGAGCCTGCGAAAGAAGAGGCCATCGCGGGCCATCGCGTACGGGACGCGCGCGTTCATCAGGATGATTCCGTTCAGGGTGCCGATGACGGCGATGATGAACGCGATCGATACGAGCTTCGCGCCGTACCTGAAGAAAGTCTGCGCGGCCTTCGCGGCGACTGGCAGCGCGTCGCGATACGCGGTCGAATTCGACGTCAGCACATCGCCGAATGGCAGCGCGTAGAAGTACGCGACGTTCGTGATGAGATACACGCCGATCACGATCGTCATTCCATAGATCAATGCGCGGGGAATGTTTCGCTCGGGCTTTTCGATCTCACCTGCCATCATCGCGACGTTGGCCCAACCCTGATACGCCCACAAAGCAGCGAGCATCGCGGCGCCAAAAGCGCTGACTCCTCCGCCAACTGCAGCCGTGATTGGCGCGCGTAAGTGCTCCCACGAGCCGGTGTGGGAGAACGCGAACACGCCGATGACGATGATCGCGATTCCTCCAAGCTTTGCGACCGTCGCTATCCACTGCACTCGCGCGCCAGCGGCTACGCCACGCGCGTTGATCGCGGAAAAAAGGATGATGACCGCAACCGCGACGAGCTGCTGTATTCCCAGTCGCCAGTGCACGATCTGGCCAAGCAATTGAAAATCCCGCGTCGCCCAGACTGCGCCGAGTGGAAGAAACGCGGACAGAAACGAGGCGAGAATTGTCGCGACCGCAGCGATGCCCCCGCTCGCGATCACGAACAGATTCGTCCAGCCAAAAAGGAATGCGGGGAGGCCGCCGTACGCTTCGCGCAGAAAAACGTAATCTCCACCCGCTTCCGGAATCATCGCCCCCAGCTCGGCGTAGGTCAGCGCGCCGGCGAGCGACAACAAACCGGCGGCAATCCAGACGAGCAGGACTCTTGATGGACTTCCCACCAGCTGCGCCATCGGCGCCGTCTTGAGGAAGACACCAGTGCCGATGACTGTGAGTACGAGAGCGATCGCGTCGCGAAGCGACAACGCTCTCACCAGCTCTCTTGTCGCGGGCGTCGCCTCTGCTTCGGGCGACGGTGCGGCGGAAGAGCTCACTCGGGCGGGCGAACTACGTCGTGCGGACCAGTATTCCGGAGTCCGGGGCCGAAGATCGGCCGCACGTACTCCTCGTTGCTGCTGATTCCTTCGACTCGGTCGAGCTCACGATTCTCGTTCTCGATGTTGTCGCGCTCTTCCCTGTAACGCCGGTACCAGTTGCGGGTGATCTCGCCGGCAAGCTCGCGATTCCCCAACCCGAAGGAGAGCGACAGCGCCAGCGCCACCGCGCCAAACAGGATCGCGAACGCCGTCGTCACGATCTCCGTTGCGACGCCGAGCTCCTGGAGTGCCATGAAAACAGCGAGCACGACGACACCGCCCTTCCCCACTCGTGCGAGGGTGGGTCCGCCGTGAAGTCCACCCGCCGACGCCATGATCAGGCCGCCGACGAAGCTGCCGAGCACGATGCCAACGATCATGATGACGATCGCCGCGATGACGCTCGGGATGTAGCTCACAAGCTCGGAGAAGACGTTCGCCAGCGACTGCAGTCCGAGCGCATTCGCGGCGACGAGCATCACCGTGAACATCACGAACCAGAAGACCAGGCTCGCGGCGACGCGGGTGGGATTCACGCGAGTGCCCGATCTCTCGACCGCCTGCATCACGCCGCCTTTCTCGAGCATCTGAGTCAGGTGGATGCGACGCATCAATCGGTCGGTTCCCTTCTCGAGCAGTCTCGCCAGCAGGTAGCCGGCAAAGAGAATGACCAGCGCGCCAAACAGCGCCGGGACATAGCGATAGAGCTGCTCGAAGCTTCCCTGGAGCCTTTCGCCAAAGGTGAGTGTCGTCGTGGTGTCCACTAGAACCTCACATTGAGTAGGGAGTGATTCCCTTGCGCGCGCGTCGCCAATCCTACGATGCCCGCCGGATTGAAAGTTACACGAATTCGAGGCTGTCCGGCGTCGGGGGTGGGCTCCAGATAGCGCTCCGTGGCTATTATCCCGATGAGACCGCCGACGGCCGCGAGCCCCATCACGAGGTGCGGATTGGGATCCTTGGTGTTGGGAATGGTGGCGATCCCGGCCCCGAACAGTCCCCCGGCGACGGTACCCAGAACCACGCGGCCGCCGTCAGTCCGGCTGTGGTCGTAGCGTTGGACGAGGAATCGGTCGCCGGCGATGATGCCAAGCACGCCGCCGGCGGTGAGGGACGCGGCAACCGCGCGGTTGTCCGTGTTCCTGCCGACAAACAATGCACCCGACGTTGCCATTCCGAGAAGCGTGGTGCCCCACAAGGTCTGGATGTCACCGGGTGTCACGTTGTAGTGCGCGTTGCGCGGATATAGCACTCCCATCGGATAGCCGATGATTCCCGAAGCCAGGACCGCCGTCACTTCAGCGCGCGCGGAAATATTTCGCGTGCAGTTCACCGTCCCAATCGGACCAGGAGTGACCGTGCACGTTTGCTTGCCCTTCAGAGATTCCATCGTTCCCCACCCGATGATGGCACCAATGTCGGAGCCAAACGAGGCTCCGACAGCGTCCGCCTCGGTCATGCCGCGGCCGATCCCCACTCCCAGAGCCGCTCCGCTGATTCCTCCAATGAAAGCACCCCCGGATTGCGTGCGATTACTCGCGCGCAACACGTAGGTCACCGCCCAGCCGGCCAATGCACCGTTGTGCCCCATGTTGAGGGCGAGGTCGCTCTGCGCGCGAGAGATGGACGTTCTGCGCGCGATCTCGGATGCTGCGAAGAAGGAGCCGCCCGCGACGACGAGGTATCCCGCCGTGGCCGCAGCGGAGTTGTCGGACATCGCCCCGGCGAAAGTCGGCCCGTACACGAAAATTCCGAGCAGCGTCTGATTCTTGACGAAGGCATTGCGCGCATCGTTCCGCGCGACGATGACGGCGCGGGGCAGTCTCGAGACGACAGCGCGGATCGCATCGCGGTCGGTGGAGCTGAGTGCATAGCGCTCCACGACCCCGGTCCTTCGCGTCACGGCGAGCACATACGTCGAGTCGTTCGCTGTAAAAAGACGAGCGTCGGTAAAATCCCCGGACACGGGCCACCACGGCGGACGCAGTGACGCCTTGTCGGCCAGGAATGGCGTCATCACAGTGACGAGTCCCGCGCTGTCGAACGGAACTGGGCGCTCGACGATTTGCGCGAGCCCGCGCGAGGCGGGGAAAGACAACAATGCGCCGATTATCGCGGCGCGTCCGATAGAATTCATTTCGTTGGTTGAGTTTAGGTCCGCGTACCGCGGTGAATGTCAAAAATCGCGCTGCGGCGGCATTTCGGGCAGATGAGCCAATCCCGTTGTCTGGCATACCCCAGACCAAAAGATCCGCCTCCAATCTCGCGCCGCGTCATGGACACGTTGCAGCGCGGGCACTTCGGCATCTTGCCGGATGTGAATTCCTCCCTGATCCTCTGGAGCTCGCTCGGCGCGTATTGGGCCTGGCCGGCGGGAAGCTCCGACTCTGTATCATCGTCGCCGGGCGTCATTCCGGAATTCGCACCACGATCTTTCCGAACTGCTGCCCGCTCTGAAGCCGCTCGAACGCCTGGCGTCCCTGCGAGATGTCGAACACCGAATCGACGAGCGGCGTGAAGTGTCCCGCGCGGTACTCGTTGGTGATCGCGTCGAATTCCGCGTCGTTGCCCATCGTCGAGCCCATGATGTCCCACTGATTCCAGAACAGGCGCCGCACATCCATCTGTACCATCGGCCCCGACGTAGCGCCGCACGTCACGAGACGGCCGCCTTTGGCGAGCGCGCCGAGCGACTGCGCCCAGGTCGCTTCTCCGACGGTGTCGAATACGACATCGACTCCGCGCTTGTTGGTGCGCGTTCTGATCTCCTTTCCGACGTCCGTCGTCGTGTAGTTGATCGTATTTTCGGCACCCAGCCCACGCGCGAGCGTCAGCTTCTCGTCGCTGTGCGACGTCACCCACACTGTCGCGCCGATATGTCGAATGATGTCCAACGCGGCTAGCGCGACGCCGCCCCCGATTCCCCATATGAGAACGTTGTCCGATCGTTTGACGCGCGCGCGCGTCACCACCATCCGCCACGCGGTGAGAGTTGCCAGCGTGAATGCTGCCGCCTGCTCGACGGGCTTGTCCTTCGGGATGCTCCGCGCGTTGCGCGCGGGAACCACGATGTACTCCGCCAGCGTCCCCGGTGCGTGCTCCCCGAGCAGTCCAAATTTGACGCAGAGCGAGTGCTCGCCCATCTGACAGAATTCACAGGTGTGATCGCTGAGCCCCGGATTGACCACGACGCTGTCGCCAACCTTGAGCTGGTTGTCGGACGTTCCACTCAGATCGCCGATGGCGTCGACGACGCCGGTGGCATCCGCGCCGAGGATCCAGGGCGGAATGATCTTCACGCCGGGGATCCCCGCGATTACGAACAGATCCAGATGGTTGAGCGCAGCGGCCTTGACGCGGATGCGGATCTCGCCGAGTCGGGGCTCGGGCTTCGGGAGATCGGTCCGGTACTCGAGCTGGTCGAGTCCGCCGTGCGCCGAGATTGTCAGTCCTCGCACGCGATTATCGGAGCGTTATATTCAGTTGAATCGGATGAGCTGCACGCATCATCGAAGATACCGACTTTGATTTCTATCCGCTCCGGATCAGTCTGAATGCTTTCTATAAAGGTCCCTCCGCTCGGAGAATCGATCGTTGAAGCCACCGTTTCGCGGTGGCTGAAGAAGGAGGGCGACGCCGTCGCCTCCGGCGATACGGTCGTGGAGCTGGACACCGACAAGATCACCGTCGAGGTCCCGGCGCTGAAAGCGGGCGTCCTGGCGAAGCAGGCGAAGAAAGAAGGTGACGTCGTGCACGTCGACGACGTGCTCGGCGAGATCGACGAGAGCGCGGTTCCCGCAGCTGCTGGAGCGGCTGCGAGTCAAAGCGCTGCGACTGCTGCGAAACCGTCTGCTCCGGCTGCAGCGAAGCCAGCTCAGGCCTCACCATCCCCGCCCCCCGCTTCCCGCGTCCCGCCCCCCGCGCCGCAATCCGAGACCGTCAAGTCGTCACCGGCTGCGCGACGCATCGCCGAAGAGCGCGGGATAGACATCGCCGCCGTTTCAGGAACCGGACGGGGCGGCGTCGTCTCGAAACCCGATGTGTTGGCTGCTCCAACCGGTGGTGAGCGCGCGTCCGCTCCGCGTCCGCAGACTCAAGCGCCTGGCGCAGCCCCGCGTGGGGGAAATGGCGCGACGCCCGGTGAGCGCGAGACGCGCGAGAAGATGTCGACGCGCCGGAAGCGCATCGCCGAGAACCTGCTTCAATCGCAGCATGCGACGGCGCATTTGACGACGTTCAACGAAGTCGACATGTCGGCGCTCAACGCACTGCGCGACAAGTACAAGGAGAAGATCGAGAAGGAGCAGGGCGTCAAGCTGACGTTCATGCCGTTCTTCGTGAGGGCCACCGTTCAGGCGCTCAAGCAGTTCCCGACGATCAATGCGCAGGTCGATGGAGATGCGATCATCTACAAGCACTACGTCAACATGGGAATCGCCGTCGCCTCGGAGCAGGGGCTGGTGGTTCCGAACGTGAAGGACGCCGATCGCAAATCGCTCCTCGACGTCAGCCGGGACATCGCAGACGTCGCCAAGCGCGCGCGCGACGGCAAGCTGACGATGGACGATCTCACTGGCGGCACGTTCACGATCACCAACGGCGGGGTCTTCGGCTCGCTCGTCTCGACGCCGATCCTCAACTATCCGCAGGTCGGGATACTCGGTCTCCACAAGACCCAGGACCGGCCGGTGGCGATCAACGGCCAGGTCGTCATCCGGCCGATGATGTACATCGCGCTCTCTTATGATCATCGCATTGTCGAAGGACAGCAGGCGGTGCAATTCCTCGTACGCGTGAAGGAGCTCATTGAAGATCCGGCCGCGATGCTTATCGAATAGATGGTCGACTGCGATGTAGCGATCATCGGCGGCGGACCCGGTGGATATGTAGCAGCAATACGCGCCGCCCAGCTGGGCCTCAATACAGTTTGCATCGAGAAAGACAAGACGCTCGGCGGCACCTGCGTCAACGTCGGGTGCATTCCGTCGAAGGCGCTGCTCACGTCATCGGAGCACTACGAGTTCGCGCGGCTGCACGCGGCCGAGCACGGTGTGACGATCGGGGATGTGAAGCTGGATCTGGCAACGATGATGAAGCGAAAGGACGGCGTCGTCGGGCAGAACACCAAGGGGATCGAGTTCCTGTTCAGGAAGAACAAGATCACCTGGGCGAAGGGTCTGGGAACCCTGAAAGCCGGGAACGTAGTGGATGTCGCCGGCGCCGACGGGAAGACGGAGTCGTACCGGGCGAAGAACGTTATCATCGCGACCGGGTCGGTTCCGGTGGAG
This sequence comes from Gemmatimonadaceae bacterium, assembly GCA_036264075.1. Classification (GTDB taxonomy): domain Bacteria; phylum Gemmatimonadota; class Gemmatimonadetes; order Gemmatimonadales; family Gemmatimonadaceae; genus UBA4720. The sequence goes on along the minus strand of DATARP010000048.1, from coordinate 2,293 downwards.
CTGCCGTTCTTGAAGTTCGACGAGAAGCGTGTGCTGTCGAACATCGGTGCGTTGACGATTCCAGCCGTGCCGAAGCATCTGCTCGTGATCGGCGGCGGGGTCATCGGACTGGAGCTTGGCTCTGTCTGGCGCCGACTCGGTGCCAAGGTGACCGTCGTCGAGCTGATGCCGACGATTCTGCCCGGCAACGACGAAGAGATCATCAAGGAAGCGGACAAGGTTTTCCGCAGGCAGGGTCTCGACATTCGCGTCGGCACCAAGGTGATCGGCGCGAAGCTCGAGGCGAATCGTGTTCTGGTCGACATCGAAAAGGACGGTAACAAGGAGACGCTCGACGCGAATTACGTGCTCGTCTCGGTCGGACGGAAGTCGTTGCTCACCGGAATCGATGCGGCAGGGCTCGGTCTCAAGCTCGGCAAGCGCGGAGAGATCGCCGTCGACGCGCAAATGCGCACCAACCTTCCCAACGTTTACGCGATCGGCGATGCGGTGGGCGGCAAGCTCCTGGCGCACAAGGCCGAGGAAGAGGGCGTGATCGCGGCGGAAGTGATTGCTGGACACAAGGTGCACATGGACTACAAGTCGATGCCGTCAGTGGTGTACACGTGGCCGGAGATCGCGACGGTGGGGTTGGCGGAGCACGAGGTGAAAGACAGCGGGCGCAAGTACAAGGTCGGGAAGTTTCCCTTCACCGCCAACGCGCGCGCGCGCACGTCTGGCGAGACTGCCGGCTTCATCAAGTTCATTGCCGACGCCGAGACCGACGAATTGCTCGGAGCGCACATGATTGGCGCGAACGTGTCGGAGATGATCCAGGAGGCGGTGCTTGCGTTCGAGTTCCGCGGATCGTCGGAGGACATCGGCATCACCGTGCATTCGCATCCGACGCTCACCGAAGCTGTGAAGGAAGCCGCCCTCGGCGTCCTGGGCAGATCGATCCACATCTAGATGGCACCCAGCTCGAGCATCCGGCCGATGGTGGCGGCCGACCGCGGCGGCGTCTTCAGAATCCTGGAGAACGCGGGGAATTTCACACCCGAGGAAGTGTCGACAGCTCTGGAGCTGATAGACGAGTGGCTTGATCTCGGCGAGCACAGCGGATATCTCACCTACGTACTCGAATCGCAGGGCGAGGAGTCGAAGGAAGTGCTCGGCTACGTCACATTCGGACCAACGCCGCTGACGGAGGCGACCTACGATCTTTATTGGATCGCGGTGGACAAGTCGAAGCACCGTGGCGGCGTCGGAAAGAGGTTGATGAAGTTCACGGAGGAAGAGATTTCGCGGCGCGGTGGGAAGCTGCTGCTGATCGAGACGTCGTCGCAGGAGACCTACGGCGGGACAATCCAGTTCTACGAGAGAACCGGGTACGAGCTCGTGGGAAAGATTCCGGAATACTACAAGATTGGCGACGACAAGCTCATTTTTGCGAAACGGCTGGCGACTCCAGCGCCCGTCGATTCGGCGGCGAGCAACGACGAGCCAGCAAAGATGCCCAGCTCAGCAGCTTCCGCCATTTTTTGATTTCGGGTCCTCGAGGACGACGGAGCGAACCATGAAGACAAAGCCGAAGGCCAAGGGGACATCGCGCTCAGGCAAACCAAAGAAGGCGAAAGGCACTGGGCAGGCCAGCGGCAAAGCCGCATCCAGACTCATCGACCAGCGGATTCGCGAACTTGGCGATTGGCGCGGCGAGACGCTCGGCCGCATGCGCGCACTGATCCTGGAAGCCGACCCCGAGATGACCGAAGAGTGGAAGTGGAGGGGCGTTCCGGTCTGGTCGCGCAACGGGATTGTCTGCACCGGTGAGTCGTACGCGAAGGTGGTGAAGCTCACTTTCGCCAAGGGAGCCAAGCTGGCAGACCCATCACGCCTGTTCAATTCGAGTATGGAAGGAAATACGCGACGAGCGATCGACATCCCTGAAGGAACCAAAGTTGACGCGGGCGCGTTCAGGACGCTCGTGAAGGCCGCGGTGGCGCAGAACGCCGCGGCTGCGAAAAAAAGGTAGACATTGAGCTCTCGCGAGCCTTCGAGGCGCGAGTTCCTGGCCGCGTCCCTCACCGGTCTTGTCATGCTCGCACGCAACTCCGAAAATCTTGCGATGCGCGAAGGGACGAAATTGGATAGTGATCTCCTCTACGTCGGCACGTACACCGACGCTGGCCGGACCGACGGAATCCATCTCCTGCGCATGGATCGGCGCACCGGGAAACTGGATCGAGTCGCCTCGGTCGATTCCGGCCCGAACCCGTCCTTCCTCGCCATCCACCCGAACGGGAGAACGCTCTAC
>DATARP010000015.1:0-8225 GCA_036264075.1 Gemmatimonadaceae bacterium | reverse complement strand
GACGGCACCACGATCACGAACCGCTCGAACCACATCCCGATGTTCACGGTGAACGAGATGATGAACAGCCACGCCGGGTTTCGCCTGAGCTTTTGCGAGAACAGGGTAAGCGGCAGCACCATGTTGCATGTGTAAAGAATTGCCGACGCCCACCACCACTGGCCCCAGATGCGGTTGGCGAAGAACGCCTTCTCGAACTCGTTGCCGCTGAACCAGGCCACGAACCACTCGGTCATGTACGCGCAGCCCACCACCAGCGAAGTGAACAGGCAGAGCTTCGCGGCAGCGTCGAGATGATTGATGGTGACGTAGTGCTTCAGCCCGAAGAACTTTCTCAATGGGATGATGATCGTGAACACCATCCCGATGCCCGAGAAAATGGCGCCAGCAACGAAATAGGGAGGGAAGATCGTCGTGTGCCACCCCGGCGTCAGCGCCATCGCGAAGTCGAAGGACACGACCGAGTGAACCGAGAGCACCAGCGGAGTCGAGAACGCGGCGAGGAACAGATACGCGCGCGCGAAGTGGCGCCATTCGTTGTCGGTGTTCCGCCATCCGAGCGACAACATCGTGAAGATCCGCTTCCTGATCGGACTGATATTCTCGCGGTCGCGCAGCACCGCAATGTCCGGAATCAATCCGATGTACAGGAACGTGCTCGAGATCGTGAGGTACGTGAGGATCGCAAACACGTCCCACACCAGCGGGCTCTTGAACTGTGGCCAGATGTAGCGCCAGTTGGGATACGGAATCAGCCAGAAGAATTTCCACGGCCGGCCGAGGTGCAGAATCGGAAACAATCCGGCGGTCATGACCGCGAAGACGGTCATGGCTTCGGCGCACCGGTAGATCGTCGTACGGAATCCTGCGCGGAACAGATAGAGAATGGCCGAGATCAGTGTACCGGCGTGACCGATACCGACCCAGAACACGAAGGTGATGATGTACACACCCCACATCACGGGCGGATTGTAACCCGCCACTCCGAGCCCGTTGTAGATCTGGTACATCCACGCCGCGATGCCAATAAACAGGAACGTCACGGCGACGCCGAGGCCGATGAACCACGCGACCGTCGGGTGCAGCGTTCCAACTATTTCTCGATCGACCTGTTCGTAATCCCTTACCGCAGGCAGCTGAATGTCGGAGCTCGCGATGTTCGGACGGCGCGGTTCGTCGCGCGCAGGAATCGGCTGGGTGAGCGTCGCCATCGTCAGGCAGGTCCTGCTGCCGCAGGCGTGGGATGAGTGACTTTCTTGAGATACACGACGGCAGTGAAGGTGTTGAGCTCTTCGAACACGTGATACGCTCTCGCGTCTTTTGCGAGCTGCGTCACAGTCCACTTCTCATCGGCGGCGTCGCCGAACACGATTGCTCGCGACGGACAACCGGCGGCGCACGCCGTGGTGAATTCGTCTGGCCTGAGCGCGCGCTTTTCCGCCGTCGCCCGATTCTCTGCCTCCCGAATCCGCTGAACGCAGAAGCTGCACTTTTCCATCACACCCTTGCCGCGAACGGTCACGTCGGGATTGAGCTGCCAGTTCAGCGGCTCAGGGAAAGCGTATTGCGAGCGCGCCGGCTCACCGTAACCGAACCAGTTGAAGTAGCGGACCTTGTAAGGACAATTGTTGGAGCAATAGCGCGTCCCGACGCAGCGGTTGTAGACCTGCACGTTCAATCCGTCGGGGGAATGGTACGTGGCGTACACGGGGCAGACCGGCTCGCACGGCGCGTTGCCGCAGTGCTGGCACATCATCGGCACAAAGCGCGTGTCGAAGTCTGCTCCGCCGTCCTCCCCGCCCTCGTAATAGCGCTCGATGCGGATCCACGCCATTTCGCGGCTGCGGAGAATGTTCGCGCCGAATCCCGTCCTGTCTGGCAGGACTTTTCCGGTCTGCCAATCCGCGCCCACGGTGGGAATGTTGTTCTCGGCGTAACATGCGCTCACGCACGCAGCGCACCCGGTGCAGCGTGCCAGGTCCACCGTCATCGCCCACCGCCGCTTGGCCATGCCGCTCCAGTGATTCGGATCGTACATGCCCTTGTCCTTCGAATTCGGATCGCCCTGCTCACCCTGAGCGTCGTTTGCAACGGGGGAGCGCAGACCCGGGAGGAACTGGTGCGACGCATCACCGGGCATCTCTTCGCCGCCCCCAGCGTGCTCGCCTTCCGTTCCCGCACCCTGCGCCACTTCGGCTACGTTCGACGCTCCAGTGTCCCCGCCCGGGCGTCCCGCCCGGAGATCGGCGATAGCGATGGCCTGACCGATTCCGCGTCCGTGCTGGCGCGCAGATCCTTCGGTGGTAACTATCTGCGCGTTACCACCCGCCTTGCTCACGCTCGCCTTGGTCGAAACGAACACCACGCCTCCCGCGCGATCTTCCCCAAGCGGTAGAATCTCGAGCGGATTGAATCCGGACTTCGCATACCGGCCGGCGTGCGTGTGTCCTCTGCCAGTGGCGATGGCCACGGTGTCGCGTTGGGTGCCGGGATAGCGCAGTACCGGAAGCGTCAGACTTCCCGCCGACGTCTTTATGGTTACGAGATCCCCGTTTTCAAAACCCATCTTCTCTGCCGTAGCCGGATTCATCTCGGCGACCGTCTGCCAGCAGATCTTGGTGACCGGATCTGGAATCTCCTGCAGCCACGGCTTGTTCGCTCCGCGACCGTCACCTATGAACGGGTGCGAATAAACAACGAGGTACATGTTCCCGCTCGACTGCTCGATCGGAGTCGGAGGCCGCACCGCTGGGACTGTCCGCGCCGTCGTTGGCTCACCGAGAGAGCCAGATGCGATTCCACGCGGCAGCGCACTCGCGAGTCCAGCTGCACCGCCGGGAAAGCGGCTGATCAACCATGAACGGTAATCCGCCATCGGATAGCGCGATGCATTTGCGGGATCCCTCTTCGACACTGCGATCAGCACATCGGAAGTCGCGCGCGTGTCGAAGACGGGATCCATTGTGGGCTGTTGCAGGGAGATCGTCCCGCGCACCGGCTCGGCGTCTCCCCACTGCTCGAGCGGGTGGTGATCGGGAAGAATGAGATCCGCCAGCTCGGACGTCTCGTCCGGAACGCTGGAGAAGCTCACCTTGAACGGCACCTTCGCCATCGCCGCGGCAAACCCCGCCGACCTGGGAAGCGCGAATGCCGGGTTGGCGCCGCGCACCATCAGCAGCGATACGCCGCCCGAGTTCATCCGGTCGGCGAGTGCCCGCAATTCTGCGGGCGCGGCCATACGATCGAAGCCGAGGTAGCCTTCGTTGGGCTTGATCGTGACGCCGACATTCCCCTGCGACTGATTGAGTGCGTTTGCGGCGAGCGCCACTTCCAGTCCGTCAACGCCACCGCCGCCGGCGAGAATCATGCTGGGCTTGGTCGCGGCGAATTCGCGAGCGAACGCTTCGAGAACGGTGGCAGAGACGCCCGTTGCCTGGGATGCCTGCTCCGGCGTCGTCTGTCCGCCGAGCATGCGCACGATCGACATCTCGCTGCCCGGCCGGCAGTCGATCCACCGATCGGCGTTCAAGCCGGTGAGCGACCGGCGCGGCCCAACATAGACAAGTCTCGGCGCTCGCTCGTGATCGGCGCGCGCGTCCGCGAAGTCGAGCTGCTGCGGCACCATCGCGCCCCACCCGTCGAGGAAATCCGCTCCGATCGAGACGACCAGGCGAGCAGCGCGGAAATCGAGTCGCGGCCACGCTACGCCGTAACTCTGGCGGTTGGCGGCGATGGCGGCATGGTCCGCGCCCGCGTCGTAGCTGAGATGCGCCGGCATCCCCATCGCGGCGAGCCACGCATCGAGGAAGCCCGGAAAGCTTCCGGACTCGTGTTGATTGACGAACACAGCGCCACCTGCACCGCGGCTGCGGGTTTCGCCCAGCTTCTGAGCGAAGATCTGTAGCGCGTCGTCCCACGTTGTGCTCTGAAGCTGCCCGTTGCGGCGGACCATCGGGCCGCGATACCGATCGGGATTGTAGAGACCTTGCAGCGCCGACTGCCCGCGTGCGCAGAGCGCGCCGCGATTTACGGGATGGTCGGGGTTCCCTTCGAGCTTTATCGTACGTCCGTCTCGGGTTTCCGCGATGAGGCCGCATGCGACAGAGCACTCTCGACAAGTCGTCGCGTAATAGGCCGAGACGCCCGGTACAGTTTCATCCGGAGAAACGAGATAGGGAATCAGTCTCTCGACTTTCTCCGATGCGCATCCCAGCATCGTGGTGGCAGCCGTCCCGACGCCCAGCACCTTGAGAAACTCGCGGCGCTTCACACCACTGGGAGCGGCGCCAGTCGGCGGCGAAGCTTCTTGCTCTGAGCTCATTCTATTAGTAGTGGCACGAGCTGCAGTCGTATCGCGCGCGGAAGGGCGGATTCGACTGTCCGATGTGACAGTTGATGCACCAGCCCATGTTCAGCGACGACGCCTGGTAAACCTGCTTCATATTCTGAATCTGTCCGTGACACGTCTGACAAGTTACGCCCGCATTCACGTGTCGCATATGCGGAAAGTGCACGTACTCGGGCAGCTTGTGGATGCGGATCCACGGCACCGGCTGTTTGTTGCCCCAGTACGTTGTGAGCTTCTTGATTTCCGCCTGGTTGTCCGGCGAGGAGCCAGCGACCACGGTGTGGCAACCCATGCAAGTGCCGACCGCAGGCAGTCCCGGATCGAACGACTTGTTCGCGGAGAAGTGGCAGTAGAGGCAGTTCATCTTCAGAGTGTCCACGTGGATCGTGTGGCGGAACTTCACCGGTTGCACCGGGCTCGTCCCTTCCTCGGAAGAAGCACCGCTATATGCCGAGAGCATGGTGGCGAGCGCCGCAATACATACGAACCCGGGCACTGCAAACCATCTGCTTCGCAAGTTCATCCGCGATTATTTGTGTAAAGGCGAGTTAATAAATCGGCTTTGTGAAGAATTTCACAAGCCGATCGACAGGCGGAAAAATGTCCGGACCGGTATAGCGGCGCAAGGTGCGACATCACTGCTGCAAACCTCCGGCCTTTCCCCTCGTGATGCGGTCGATTGTTCGAATCACCTCTATGAAAATGGCGCGCAGCAAAGCCAATTCGCGCGAATCGGGGGCAGCTCGATAAAAGAGCGTCCGCACGCTGCGCATGATGTGCTCGTGAAATCGCGTCTTGAAAAACTCAATGGCGTAGAGTGCGCGCTCGGTGTCGGCGAAAAGTTTTTCGTACTCTTCCGATGTCGCCGGCGGGGCGTCCTTGCGAGGCGGCGCCAGCGTCCGCGTCGCGTCGGCTGCGGCGAGGTGCAGCTCGTAGAGCGCGAGCAGGACCGCTTGCGCGAGATTGAGCGACGCGTGGTCCGTCGTCGGAATCGTGACCACGATGTGAGCCCGGTCGAGTATCTCGTTGGGGAGACCCTTGTCTTCCCTGCCGAACAGGAGCGCGACAGGTCCCTCTCGAGCAAAGTCGAGGAGCTCCGTGCTCGCGACTCTCGGAGTCGCCACGTCGCGTTTCGCGGCTCTTCTTCGCGCGGTGAACCCCGCGACGCGGACACATCCGTCGAGAGCCTCCTCGATCGAGTCGCAATTCCTTATGCGCTCGATAATGTCCCCCGTATCGTGCGCAATCCCTTCCAGCCGCCACGGATCGTACTCGACCGAACGGACGAGGTAGAGATCCGAGCAGCCCATGTTTTTCATCGCGCGAATCGTCGCCGCGATGTTGACGGGATCCTGTGGCTCGTAAAGAACGACGCGCACGGCCGACAAGATCGTGTCGGGGAGTGACACCGCTGCGCCGGGCGCTCGCTTAGCCGTGCGCGTCATCTGAACAGATGTGAAATGCTGCCCTCCTCCATTGCGTCAGCATGAAAGAAGAGGGCAGCACGGTGTCGGGGCAACAGCGTCGCCCCTACGGTTGGATCCGCTAGACGACTGGTCGACCTGTGATCAGGCGATAAACCACGACAATTACCGCGATTACCAACAGTAGGTGGATCAGGCCGCCACCCACGTGCACGACGAAGAAGCCGAGCACCCACAGGATGAGCAGAATTACAGCAATAGTCCAAAGCATGGTGGCATCCTCGTAAGAAGTGAGCTACGCCGGGCAGAATGGCAACGTCCATGCCTGAGCTCTAAAGACGTCCCGGTTCAAACAATTCGTTTTGCGCGGCGGCATCGTATCGGACGCGGCCGGAGTCAACTCGCGCGAACGAAGTGAGCCGATGCGGCTCAGTAGCAGAGTCGAGTATGTGCAACACCGAACAATCGGCAGCCACGGCAGCGTCCGAGATCAGGAATCTGTGACAACGCCACGGCACCGCCTCGGCGCACATGATTGCGGTCGGCTCGAGCCTCGCCATCGCCAGCAGATCTTCAAGAGCCTCCTGGAACTCCCGCGTCTCCATGTAGTCGGCGTACGCGCGAAAGCTGGCGTTCCGCCACTGCGTGTTGTGCGAATCCCGCCTGCCGCGCCGTCTGCCACCGAGCGACGGCATGTGTGTGTATCTCAAGCCGGCATCCACCAGCGATCGCTGGAAGGTCGGCTGCGAGAAATGCGGGTACCGCGCAGATGTGGGGAAGGCGCGAACATCCACCAGATGTGTCGCGCCTTCTCTTGAAAGCAAACCGAGAAACTGTTCGAGCGACCGGGTCGAATGCCCGATCGTGAAAAGCCTAGCGGGGTCCACGCTCCACGAAGCTGCCACCCTCTACCCGAGGACTTCCCGAGGGAGGAGTGAGTCCTGTCGCTCCCGTTTGGTGGAGAGCCTGGCGTCCGAGAAGAATTCTGGTCGCCCGCACGTCGTGTCCCATGTCGATTAGCAGAAGTGCAAGGTCTCCACTACCCCAGAGCAACCCGGCGAGCACAACCAGCCGGCTCATTTCACCGAGCAGCGTGGGGATGGAGGTGGTGCCCTGCGTGACGAGGCCGGTGATGATCTCCGAGACGAGCAGGAGCAGAAGAATGATCGCCATGAGCTTGAACAGCTTGGACAGGTAGCCCAGGCCCACGTACGGCTCGAGATCCGCGAGGCGTACGGGCATCGCCGGATCGCGCTTCGGGTTTGAAGGTGCGTGCCGGTGGTCCTCGGCGGGGGTCGTGGGGCTACCAGCTGTTGTCGTGTCCATTAGCTATCTCCTGTTCCAATCCAGCGAGCGGGGTAGCCTCGCGTATCGATATGGGTGAAAGGCCCGTGCGCTGACGTGCCAGAATATATGCCACACCCTCCTATCAGCGAAGGGTGTGCCCGCTCGACGCGGTTGACGGCATCCTGAATGACCTTGGCATCTGCAATATTCACGCGCCCGTCGTGATTGAGGTCGTCCATCTGCCCGTCTCCGTCGTTATCGATGAAGATGTCGTTGGCATCTCCATACATGTGGCGGCTGAGGGCAGCCCGGCCTCTGGGGTCTCCCCCGCCAGCATTGTACTGGGGTGTCCGGAACCCGCTCAGGACACGGACACCGGCGGGATTGATCCCATGCTCCTTCAGATCCTGGAGAACGAGCTCGTCCTTGTCGATCATCTTCATGTCGACGACGATGTACTTGGGCCAGACGTTCTGCTGGTCGTGCGGAAGAAAGTCTTTGAGCTTGAAGTGCTCGGAGAGCTGGGTGTTCTGGTTCTCGGGGGTGACCTCGATGAATCCGCTCGGTGGGTCGTAGCTCACTCCCGGCCTTCCCTTCCTCGCCGCCGGCCAGTTCCCGATGTAGTAGAGGCCGAGCTTCGGCCCCTTCTTCTCAGCGGCGGGGCGAACGGTGATGACGCTGAAATCGGCGAGCGGCTTGATGGCGTTCCCGATCCGGAGCGCGAGATTCCATATTCCAGGCCGCTGCGGGGCGACGAATTTGGCCGTGGATTCCGCGGCCGCCCCCGAAGAAAATTTCGCCACCGCACCCGAGGGCAGCGTGTCGGCAAGAAGCTGATTGATTGGCGTACCAGGCTGCTGAATGCGAACCCTGAGTTTGCCGCTCTCCCCGCGGGCGGGCGCCGCCAACGCCGTCAGCGCGGCATCGGTGAGGTACGCAACCGAGTGAGCTGAACCATCGGTCAGAGCGGTGCTGATGTTTGCCGTGGCAGGAGTGACCGCGCTCGGGTCGCCCGATGCGCGAGCCCTCGCAATCGACCACGACCATCCCATCGCAAAGAGAACGAGCAGAACGACCGAGAATACGTTGAACGCGCGTTCGGCTTTGCCCGGCGAGTGCCGGAATCCCCGCGGTCGTTTCTCGGGGAAAGCCAGCAACCAGTCTCC
>DATARP010000053.1:0-2462 GCA_036264075.1 Gemmatimonadaceae bacterium | reverse complement strand
CGCGCAATGCTGTCGGCCCGGATGCGGTCACGCACCGATTCGAACAGATCGCGCTGCTGCTGCTCGAGTCTCCCCCGCTGGCCGACGGCCTTTGCCGAATCGGTGACGGGTTGCGGGCCCTGACGGATGTCCGTCAGCTGTTGCAGAAATCCGCTCGTCAGATCGAGCGAATAGACGTTGTTGTTCCGTACGAAGTAGATCTCTCGATCGTTCGCCGAGAATTGGGGATTGCTCTCGGCTTCCACGGTCTGAGTGAGACGTCTCGTCGTGCCGGTGGTGAGATCGTTTATGTAGAGATCGCCGTTGAACGCGACGACGGAAAAGCGCGAGTTGTGCGAGCGTTCGCTGTCTGCGTACCGAAATCCCGTTGAATCGGCCTGCTGAATAGAGACGCGCTCCGGTTTTGCGCCGGGGACGGCCCGCACGCGGAACTGTTTCGGCCTCTCGCGCCAGTCGGTGCCGGGTTCGAGCCACGTGAAGTAGATCCACTTGCTGTCGGAGCTCCAGTGGACATTGTCAGGCTGCCGGCCGTAGAGCTCGGGGCCGCGCATGATGTTCTTGATGGAGAAGTCGAACCTGGACGGCGTTTGCGCACCCAGGCGCAACGCGATGACCGGGAGCAGAAACGAAAGGAATTTTCGCATGTGAGGAAAAAGATTCAGCAGAAGTTGCCCGTCAGGTTAGCGTCAGGGCGTTGCCGCCGGAAGTCTGAGCTCAAAAGTCGCTCCTCCTCCGTCGCGGTCGGAATAACTCAGAGTTCCACCTTGTGCCTCTGCCAGGCGACGAGCGATCGAAAGGCCAAGGCCGCCCGACCGGGCTCCGACCGGTCTCAGCGGCGACCGATAAAACGGCGTGAAGACTCCGTCCCTTTCCTCTGCCGAGATTCCGTTCCCCCTGTCAGAAACGCGGAACACGAGTGAGCCTGAGTCGACTCCGCCCGTAACTTCGATCGGGGTGCCTGGTGGCGCGTGCTTGAACGCGTTGTCGACGAGATTGCCAAGAATCCGCAGCGAGTGAACGAAGTCGAACCGGCCGAACGATAGAGTGGCAGGGTCGTCGAGCGACACCTTCAGTCTATTCTCGTCGGGTCGGCCGGAAACCTGCTGGACGACCGCTCCCAGTAAGTCGTCCGCCGCGTTGATCTGGAGGTCCAGGGCGAGCGCGCCCCCTTCCAAGCGCGCAACCTCCAGCAAGTCGGTGACGAGGCGATTGAGCCTGTCGGCCTGCTCCTCGATGATGAGCGTACGCTCGTCGCCCAGTGGCTGCAGCTCGTGGGCAAGTGCTTTGATCGTTGTCAGCGGAGTCCGCAGATCGTGTGAGAGCGATGCAAGGAGGGCGTCCTTCAGCTTATCGGCTTCCCTAAGGGCTTCCGCACGCTCTACCGCGGCGCGCTCCGATTGCGCGCGATAAAGGAGCTGCGCGGCAACGACACTGGTGACCAGGAAGGCGAAAAGCACCAGCCAATCGAACGGATTTCGCACGAGCAGCGTGTTGTACGGCGGCAGGAAAAACCAATCGAACGCCACGAACGCGACCAATGCGGTGATTATTCCGAGAAGTCGTCCTCCCGCAGCGCTCGCGCCCAGGACTATGAGCAGGAACACGAGGGCCACGTGGGCTTCGCTCAGGCGGCGGCGAGCCGCAAAAAGCGCGAAGGTGACCGCTGCGAGAGTCACGAATGCCAGCACCCACATGGAAGCGCGCTGCCTCATTTGACCACCCCCGTCACTGAGGCGCTGCGAAGCGGTATCCGACCCCCGGCTCCGTGAAGATAAAGCGCGGGTCGAGAGCGTTGGGCTCGATCTTTCGCCTGATGTTGGCGATGTGAACGCGAAGGTACTGCTGCGCGTCGCCGTATTGCCTGCCCGGCCACACCGCCGCGAAGAGCTGCCGGTGCGTCATCGTCTTGCCGTTGTTCGTCATCAAGACCCTAACAAGCTCCCATTCCGTCGGTGTGAGGTGAACGGGCTTCCCGTCGCTGGACAGGCTGCGTGCCTCGAGATCCATCGCAAGTGATCCGTGGCGTATGACCGTTCCTGCGTTCGCACGACGGGAGCTCGCCCGCCGCAGAAGTGCCCGCACCCGGGCCTTCAGCTCGACTGTGCTGAATGGTTTCGTGACGTAATCGTCGGCTCCGGCATCCAGGAGGGTCGCTTTCTCCTGATCCGCGTGACGCGCCGACAAGACGAGAATCATCGCGTCGGAGCTTTGGTGCAGCTCGTTGCATGCGGATTCTCCCGTCATGTCCGGCAGGCCCAGGTCGAGCACTATCAGCGAAGGCCTCTCGACGGCAGCTACACGTAGACCGTCAACACCATTGGCCGCCTCAACTACCTTCGCGAAATCATCGGCCAGTGCGTGAGAAACCGCTCGCCGAATCTGAGGTTCATCGTCGATCACGAGTGCGGTCGGTCCGGCCATGCCTTTATGATCGCACCTTCTCCCGTCGGACACTACTTCGC